>JBBKVS010000131.1:0-18639 GCA_037968555.1 Lysobacterales bacterium
AGATTCAGCCCCGGGGTGGTTCCCCAATGGCCCAGCAGGCGCGGCTTGACGTGCTCCAGCAGTAGCGGTTCTTTGAGCAAGGCGTTGTCCAGCAGGTAGATTTGCCCCACCGACAGATAATTCGCCGCCCGCCACCAGGCATTAATGCAGCTGAGTTGTTCCGGCGTAAGCGGCCCGGCTGCTTGCCCTGTCGTATCTTCTGGTAATGCGGGGTTAGAAGTCTTCATCATCAATCGGCCACCTGTGCGTGTTTAAGCTGCCGGGTATTGCCGCCAGTTGAACAGGCAGTATAAAGACAAGCGCCGTCGGCCCGAGTGCGGTAGCGCACTGAGTCAAACGTAAATCGGGTGGCAGGCAGGAAAGTCCAGAACAGGAACAACCGAAAAGGACTCGGAAAGCCATTTGATGTGCTGAGCTTGTGAAGACGTTCTTCGCCGTGGTGCTGCGTTGGCAGCACCACAAAGAGTTTTCCGCTGAAGAGTTTTTCGCTTACGCCAGATCGAAGCGGTCAGCGTTCATGACCTTGGCCCATGCGGCCACAAAGTCGTTTACAAACTTTTCCTTGCTGTCGTCCTGGGCATAGACTTCGGCGTATGAGCGCAAAATCGAGTTCGACCCGAACACCAGATCCATTCTGGTTGCTGTCCACTTCACCTTATCGCTCTGACGGTCGCGGATCTCGTACAGGCCTTTCGCTGTGGGCTTCCAGACGTTCGCCATATCGGTGAGGTTGACAAAGAAATCATTGCTCAGTACACCTTCACGATCTGTGAACACGCCATGTTTTGTGCCACCGCAATTGGTGCCGAGCACCCGCATTCCGCCGACCAGTACGGTCATTTCAGGAGCCGTCAGCCCCATAAGTTGCGTGCGATCCAACATCAACTCTTCGGCGCTGACCACATAGTCCTGCTTGAGCCAGTTGCGATAGCCATCATGAATGGGCTCTAGCGGTTCGAACGATTCGATGTCGGTCATCTCATCAGTCGAGTCGCCGCGGCCCGGGGAGAAGGGCACGGCTATGTCATAACCGGCAGCCTTGGCGGCTCGCTCAATTCCAATGTTCCCGGCCAGCACAATGACGTCAGCTACGCTTGCACCGGAGTCTGCGGCGATGCCCTCGAGTGAGTTAAGTACGCGGGCAAGCCGTTCCGGCTCGTTACCTTCCCAGTCCTTCTGCGGGGCCAGGCGGATGCGGCCCCCGTTGGCTCCGCCACGCATGTCGGAACCTCGGTAGGTGCGTGCGCTGTCCCAGGCGGTGGCGACCATCTCGCTAACCGTCAAACCGCTGTCGGTAATTTTTGCCCTGACGGCAGCTACATCATAGTCAGTGCGGCCGGCGGGCACCGGATCCTGCCAGATCAGGTCTTCCTGCGGCACGTCGGGACCGATGTAGCGGGCCTTCGGGCCCATATCGCGGTGCGTCAGCTTGAACCAGGCCCGCGCAAAGACTTCCGAAAAATAGTCCTGGTCCTGGTAAAAACGCTCGGAAATCTTCCGGTAAGCCGGGTCTTTGGCCATGGCCATGTCGGCATCGGTCATGATCGGGTTGTGTCGGATCGACGGATCTTCGACATCAAGCGGTTTATCTTCATCCTTGATGTCGATGGGCTCCCACTGCCACGCGCCGGCTGGGCTTTTCCGGGATTCCCACTCATGGTTTAACAGCATGTGGAAGTAGCCGTTATCCCAACGTGTCGGGTGGGTGGTCCATGCACCTTCAATACCACTGGAAACTGCGTCTCGGCCGCAGCCCTTGCCAGTTGGATTGCGCCAGCCAAAGCCTTGTTCTTCAACATCAGCGCCCTCGGGAACGGCACCCAGCAAGCTGGCATCGCCATTGCCGTGACACTTGCCAACGGTGTGGCCACCGGCGGTGAGAGCAACGGTTTCCTCGTCATTCATTGCCATGCGTGCAAACGTTACACGTACATCCTGCGCCGTCTTGAGCGGATCGGGAACACCGTTGACCCCCTCAGGATTCACATAGATCAGCCCCATCACTACCGCAGCCAGCGGGTTTTCCAGCGACTCGCGATCTTCACCCTCATAGCGGTTTGAGGTCAGCCATTCCTTTTCTGAGCCCCAATAAGTATCTTTTTCCGGCTGCCAGATATCCTCACGGCCAAAACCGAATCCAAAAACCTTCAGGCCCATGGACTCATAAGCGATCGTGCCTGCGAGGATGATCAGATCAGCCCAGCTCATTTTGTTGCCATACTTTTTCTTGATGGGCCAAAGCAGGCGACGCGCCTTGTCGAGGCTCACATTGTCCGGCCAGGAATTGATCGGCGCAAAGCGCTGATTGCCGGTACCACCACCGCCGCGCCCATCGTCCAGGCGATAGGTGCCCGCAGCATGCCATGACAAGCGCACCATCAGCCCGCCATAGTGGCCCCAGTCGGCAGGCCACCACTCCTGGCTGTCGGTCATCAAAGCGTGCAGGTCTTGCTTGAGCGCAGCCACGTCCAGTGTCTTCACGGCTTCGCGATAGTTGAAGGCCTCTCCCAGAGGATTGGTCTTGCTATCGTGCTGATGCAGGATGTCGAGATTCAGCGCTTCCGGCCACCAGTCCTTATTTTCACGCCCAGCGGCCGTGTTCGCGCCATGCATCACCGGACATTTGCCCGTCTTATTCATATCTTTTCCTTCCATGATTATGCTCCGCTCATGTGATGAGCCTGGATTCGGGGAACTTCCCATTCTCTTAACAGTAGTGTTAAACCGCTCGATAGGGAAATGCCTTGTTTCAATCGCAGTGATAGTCGGGGAGTATGAAGGTTGTGACGGAGTCTTATGGGGAGGGGTTGAAGTGGTCCCAGTTTCACGGACAGTCCTAAAGGGGCTAATCCTGTTCCAGTACTCGCAGCCAGATGCTGTGCAGATGCTTCCTTCAGTTTAAAGCTCAGTGCCCCACGCTGCCGGATAATCACGAAGGTCCCAGGCCATCTGCAGCACTGTGCGGCCCATGCCGGGCTGCTGATATACCAGGATCACACGGGAAACCCGACCAGGCCGTTCTTCCGCTATGAAATAGTAAAGGCTGTCCATGCCCGCACCGGTGGGTGGGGACACCACGTTGGTCAGTACATTGTCGCTGCCTTCCTGCAACTCCTGCATGGGCGCGTAGGCTTCACTTTGCAGCAACTGGATGCGCTCCATCAAAGCCGGATCGGGGTTCGCCAAGTATTTTTCCATCAGGCGTTCCGCTTCTTTGATTTTGGACTGATCAATTGAAGCCATGGCATTCATTAGCTGTTGTTGCCCGCGCTCGATCCACTGCTGGTAATTCAAGGGGGCAACATTCAGGGCGGAGCGGATCGCCGCGACAACCTGTCCTGGCTCATCCGGAGTCCACCAACCCACCGAGCGGTCTGAATCCACCGGCGTAAACCTTTGTAATCCCGGATATTCGGTGAAGCCCATATCCGGGTAGTGAGTTGGCACCTCTGGCATGAGCTTGAAAGGGTCGCTTGAGTTCGAACTGCCATGATGGGTCAGCCACTGTTGAGCCAATCCAGCCAGGTTTTGATCCGGATTGCGGGCCAGGACATTGGCAGCCATGGATTGAACTTCAATATATGGACTATCAAGCAGTAAGGGTGTCAGTTTCCCGGCAATGCCCGGAGAATCGGCAAACTGTCCAAGAACACGACAAGCCGCTACCAGAATTTCCGGCTCCTCCAACAGATCTACGGCTTCGAGCGCCACTTGAACACCGCGCCGGTCACGCGCGCGTTCGATACCCTCCAGTGCATCGACCACTTCCGCTACCACCAAAGCGTGCAGCCAATCACACTCCAATGATTGATCATCATTTTCCACCGGGCACTTTTGGTCATATTCGCTGATGGCCTCAAACCCTGGCCCTGCATCAGCCCAGGATTCAAACGGCTCCGTCGCTTCTATTGACTCCTCGCCTGCATCAACCTCAGTTACCAATGCGGGTCCCGAGGTTTGGGCCGAACCTGAAGTCGAATTTTGAGCTGAAGATTGGCTTGGGGTCTGCGCATCATCATCGGAGCAAGCTGCTACCAGTACAGACAGACACAAGCATGCAGTGAGTATGTGGATTCGAGTTTTCATCACTTCACTTCGCAGCCAGTTGTTTTTTGGGTGGAGCTTTTGGCGCTTTCTTCTTCAGTACGCGGATCCCTGCTACCGCCAATTCTTTCTTTGTGCCCGCATCCAGCACGGAACTGCAGGCCGAGTAGAATTGCTGGAGATTTCCTTTGAGGCTATCGATTTCCCGGTTGTAACCCTCGGTTTCTTCTTTGGCAAATATCGACAGAGGCTCGTTGGCGCGTTCCACGCCGCTGGTAGTGTTACAACGGGCGACGTGATGCCCTTCGTGAGCCCATACCGCTTCGATGAATTCCGAACAGGTGTCTATGGTGTTCAGGGCTTTTTGCTTGGTCATCTCCACCATTTGCTCTTCGTTGTGGGTGGCGTCTGCTGGCAGATTTTGATAGATCTGACACCACGACTTGGTCTCAAATTGCCCTGCGTAAGAATAGGGTGCCTCCCATTTGCACCGCATCGTTGCGCCCAGGCCGGAAGCGTTTTTCTTGACCCACTCATCGAGCTTTACAGCGGCTTCGCGGTTATCACCACCGGCGTTTCTGACCAGGCGCTTGGTAATCGAAGGTCGGTTGTACAGATCACGCGTGGCCTTTTTGATACGGATGTGTTCAAAAAACTCACAAGGTGGCGGGTTACAGCAATCCGCCGTCTTTACTTTGTTGACGCAACGTTGAATCGTCACACATTGGGTGGATGCGGCGTCCAACGGCAAGGTTGTCCCGGCTGACAGAAGCACGCCAATGATCAATATGTATTTCATGGTATTTCCCCTCTGGGTTGATAGACCCTGGCCAAATCAGCGATTCGGGAACTAAAAGGATCAATGGCCTGTGCAGCGGACAGCGCGCGCCATGCTTCCAGATCCCGGCCTTGCTCCTTCAACAGCAAAGCATATTGCAAGTGCGGACGCGCGTTGTGGACCGACTTGCTGGCTGCGTCTTGCCACAAGTCCAGTTCGGATTGAAACAAGGCGCTGCGCTGCGCGGTGGAATGAATCAGAAAACCAATCAGCAACAACATCCCCAGGTTGGTGACTGTGGGCAACCGTGGTTTCAGACCGCCAAGGGTCTTGACCAAACTGCCGCTTTCGAATGCAGCGCTTATTCGCGACCATGCCGCCCCCAGCACCGCTGCCGTCACCAACAACAGTCCGGCCAGGGCCAGGCTCAAAGGCCGGTTGCTCAGCGGATCGAGTTTGGGAATCAAGGACTGCGTTGGCAGCAAGGCAGCAAGCCATACTGCCAAACCGATGGCAGCAGCTCTTGAACGTTTCCGGAACCAGACAATGCCGGCACTGGCAAGACCTACCAGGGCGAGACCCCAAACGAAGGCCGTGTCGCTGGCCTGATCCGGCAATGCAATGCCATAGTCAATGGACAAAGCCGAGGGTCGCAGCAGCAAGTGCAGCCCAGCCGGAATGGCACCGACCTGGCTGATCACGCTGTTCCAGTAAGGACGTCCGAGGAATGAGAACTCCGCCAATTGAACATAACGCGGGGTGGATACAAACCAGTACACCACAACTACCAACCCGAGGAATACGGGCGTCAACTGCCGCAGTCCGCTGCGTAGGGTTACGCCCGGTTGGCTGGCCACCAGAATCGCGATGGGTATCAAGCCGGCCAACGCAGTTTCGCGCGACAGGCAGGCGAGAACGAAGCAACCGGCGGTGGCCCAAGAATGTCCGCGTTCCATGGAGAGCAGCGCTGCCAGCAGAAACACCACAGACAACAAAGCCGTGCGGCCGCTGAGCAACAGAATACTGTCTGCATGCACCGGATGGATAAACCAAATGGCTGCCAGCATCACCGTAGTGACAGCGGTTGCGCGTGGTTCCAATTGGCGCATCATGGCCAGCAACAAACCGGCCGCGCAGATCTGTAACAGCAGCGAAACCATGCGGCGCTGCGCCGGCTGGTCAGAAAAACCGGCCTGGGATTCGAGCGCATAGGTCAATTTGGTGACGGGCCTTAAAGTTTGTGACAGATTTGATTGCCAAGCAGCGAGGGACTGGCTGGCCGGATCACCCAGAGGGGTCGCCCGGTCATCAAACTGGTAGGGGCCGGTGATTCCAACGGACCAGGCGGCAAGACCGGCAAAGAGCAGCACGCCAAACACCATGGCAGCCAAATTGAACCCGTTCCGCCAGCGTGACCATATTTGCTGTTCCGGCACAAAATGGGCCAGGGACGGGTGGCTCAACCAAACCTCCGAATTGCATCAAGATGCGGGAGATGAACAGCGCTAGATTAGGGTTCCATGATGGGAAATGCAAAGGATATCTTGGGAGATATCCGGATGGGGAAGCGTGGGAAAAGGGCTCTGACCCCATTATTTGACCCCATTATTTTGGCAATCGACATCACGCCGCTTCCGGTGGCATAGATCCAGACAGCAATCAGATAAATCCAGAGCAGTTCACAGCGATTTCAGTCATACTCCAGCCCGATAATGGAGGGGTTCTCGTTGATGAAAATCGCGTGTGTTTCCTTTCGAACTTCGCTGTTCTGCTTCATGCTGGCCGTGACGCTGCCGCTTTCTCTGCAGGCCGCGACAATTACAGTAACCAGCGGCGCTGACACGGGTGGGACTTGTCCTGGCGCAGGCTGCACACTACGCCAGGCAATAGCTGTTTCGGCGGCGGGCGGTACCATTGATTTCGCTGCGGGGCTCACCGCGGTGACGTTGACCAGCGGTGAATTGGCTATCGACAAAAACCTGACGATTCGCGGCCCCGGGGCAAATTTGCTGAGTGTCCAGCGCAGCTATGCACCCGAAATACCGAAATTCCGCATCTTTAATGTTGGGGGCTCAACGGTCACTTTCTCGGATATTGCCATTCAAAATGGATACGCAGATTTCCTCAACAACGGTGGCGGAATATATGCTAACCAAGTTAATTTGACCATTATTCGCAGTACTATTTCAAACAACCATGCTGGTGATTTTGGCGGCGGCATTCGTCATTATCTGGGACAACTCACCATTGTCAACAGTACAATTTCTGACAATTCAGCCAACTATGGTGGCGGAATCTTCATCAGCTCACTGGCCGGAACGGCAAACATAACAAATAGCACGATTTCCGACAATTCAGCAGACACTTGGGGTGGTGGGGTCTACAACACTTACTCACCCCTGACCATAGCCAACAGCACCATTTCCGGCAATAGCTCAAGCGGAGTTGGAGCTGCAGGTGGAGGTGGAGGTGGTATATACAACTACCAAGAAGGTCTGACCATAACCAACAGCACCATTTCCGGTAACAGCTCAAGCGTAGATGGTGGTGGTATAAACAACGCCAATGGAAATCTGACCATTTTCAGCAGCACGGTTTCAGGCAACAATTCAGGTGCAATCAGAAATGGGGGTGGTATTTTCAGCAACGGCACCTTAAGCCTTACTAGTACTACTGTTACCGGAAATTTCGCGAATCAAGGTGGCGGCATCAATGTATCTGGAGGTACGTTAACAATAGATAACTCCATTATTGCTCTGAACACCGCTACTTTAAGTTTCCCAGATTTGTATGTTTTTGACATGATTTACTTTTCCCAAGGGCATAACCTTATAGGTATCGAGCAGATTGGTGTATCGCCACAGGTTGGTGATCAGTTCGGTACTCTCGCTTCACCCATTGACCCAAAGCTCGGCTCCCTGGACAACAACGGCGGACCAACCAAAACCCATGCCTTGCTTTCAGGAAGCACGGCCATAGAGGGTGGCAAGTCCCCAAGCTCCAATTTGGATCAGCGCGGCCTCGCCCGGCCCGTAGATAGTCTGGGGATACCCAATGCCACGGGCGGCGACGGCAGCGATATTGGCGCTTATGAGGTGCAGGCCGATGTTTTACCGGGCTGCAACGCTATCCCTAATGTGGTCACCAACAACAACGATGGCCCCGCAGGATCCTTACGCCAGGTGATTGGTGCGGTCTGTGCTGGCAGCACAATTACTTTTGCTCCCAATGTCACCGGCCAAATCAACCTGACCCTCGGCGAATTGGTGCTGGGCAAGAGCGTGACGATAGTCGGCCCGGGCGCAAACGTATTGAGCGTGAGGCGTGGTGACGCAGCGGGCGCGTTTCGTATCTTAAATGTCACTCCGGCCAGTGTCATTGCCAATCTCTCCGGGCTCACCATCGCCAAAGGGATTGGTGTCCCGAGTGGCGGTGGAATTCATAACTCTGGGACCTTGAACCTCACCCGGGTCGCTGTTTCAGGCAATACGGCGACAAACGGAGGTGGTATTTACAACAACTCTGGCACCTTGAATATTACGGACAGCACCGTATCCGGAAACGTGCTCGGTCTCATAATCGCCGGTAGCGGCGGCGGCATTTTCAACTTCGGTGGCGCGCTAAACGTGACCAACAGCACCATCTCTGGCAACACGGCCCACGGCAACAGCAACATTGACGGCGGCGGCGGAATTCTCACCAATGTGGGCACCGTAAGCCTCAACAGCAGCACCATCACCGGTAATATTGGCGACCTGGGCGGCGGCATTCGCAATATCAACGGTGGTACGGTGCGATCGAAGAATACGATTATTGCCTTGAACACATCCGCCAGCGGTCCCGATGTGAATGGCCCGCTCACCTCGGAGAATTTCAACTTTATCGGTAACTCTTCAAGTGCGACCATTACTCCCGCCCAGTTTTCAGATCAGATTGGCACCTCTGTCACACCTATCGATCCAATGATCGGCATATTGAAGGACAACGGGGGGCCGACCTGGACGCACGCACTCCTGGCTGGCAGCACGGCCATCGACAAGGGTAAATCATTCGGTTTGGTTACCGATCAACGCGGCCTGATCCGCCCGGCCGATTTGCCGGGTATCAGTAACGACCCGAGCGGGGACGGCAGCGACATAGGTGCATTTGAGTTGCAACCGAAGTTGGAGAACATATTCAAGAATGGCTTCGAGTAGTGAGCGGAGCTAATCAAAGGGGTCAGATCATTTTGATTTTTCCCTAAGAACTTTTTATTTTCGATCACCACCACGGCGCCAGCGTCCACAACAATCCCTGTCTGTCAAAGGGGGCCGGGCAATTTAATGTCGTTGTTTCACTGGAGAAATCCGGCCTAGTTCGACAGGATTATTTTTAATGCATTTTCTTTGTCGGCGTCGCCAAATACTTCATAGGCCCGCAGTATTTCGGCCAATTCAAAATGATGGGTAACCAATTGCTCGGGTTTTATTTTTCCGGAAACAATCGTCTTTAGCAGCATCGGAGTTGTGTTCGTATTCACCAAACCCATGGTTATGGTGATATTGCGAATCCATAAATTCTGTATTTGTAAATCTACACTCTTGCCGTGAACACCAATGTTGGCGATATGCCCACCAGGGCGAATAATATTCTGGCATATGTCAAAAGTAGCAGGAATACCGACAGCCTCTATCGCCACATCAACACCATCTTTGGTCTCGGACATTATTTTCTTTGCAACATCTACGGTGCCTGAATTGATAATGTCTGTAGCGCCCAGTTTTCTGGCCAGTTGCAAACGACTGTCGTCGAGATCGACCATATAGATTTTTGCCGGAGAATAGAATTGCGCAGTAAGCAGTGCAGACATTCCAATCGGCCCGGCGCCAATGATGGCGATAGTGTCGCCCGGTTTTACACGGCCATCGATTACGCCAATCTCATGGCCAGTGGGGAGTATGTCACTTAACATCACCAGGGCGTCTTGGCTAACACCCTTCGGAACAGAGTAAAGACTGTTATCGGCATGGGGAATGCGAACATACTCGGCCTGGGTACCATTTATGAGATGTCCCAATATCCAACCGCCATCTTCACAATGTGCGTACATCTGTTTTTTGCAAAATTCACAGCTTCCATCAGCGGTAATACACGAGATAATAACAAGATCACCCTTCTTGAATTTCCTTACTGAGCTGCCTGCTTCTTCAATAACACCAATGCCTTCATGGCCCAGGATTGTACCGGGCTGCACCGATGGGGTCTTGCCGTGCAGGATTCCTAAATCAGTTCCGCAGATCGTGGTCTTCACGATCTTAACCAAGGCATCGGTCGGCTTCTGAATGCCTGGAATTGGAACGTCCTTAAATTCTATTTTTCCTGGCCCGCCATATACAAGGCCTTTCATTACATTTTTCATGAGATATCAGGGTCGGTGCGTTCGCAGATGGAAGTAGGGTGGTTGCCTGAGTCTTGGAATATGATTTGCCAGTACTCCACAAGTTTATTTGTCAAAACCGCCTCAAGGGTCTCCCTATAGCTGGGACTTGAAGTAATTGTAAGAATGCTTGAATGCATCACCGATTTTTTCCATTTCCGCGACTGAACTTTTCCAAGCGTCACTTCCGGCATTCTTGATCTCATCCAACTTGGTGTTTGCCTTGTTTGATTGTACCCGCAGATCGGCCATTTCCTGCTTGTACTTAGCCTGCATTTCCTTCCTGGCACTCTTGGATTTGGCTTCCAGTTTGTCCAGCTGTGCATTCATGTCGTCGAGTTGGGATTTCATCTTCGCGACGTATTGATCTCTGGTTTTCATTAATATTTTCTCTTCACTTTTGGCGGCCAGGAACGTGGATTTACACTCCAGCCCTATTTGGTGGCGCCAGCTTAGTTTAAGTCTGAAGAACGATCTGTTCGATGTCCCGCATAGTTGGGAATGCCCTGATCAGAAACGAGGCCACTTTCAAGTGAGAAGGGGGAGAACCAGGGTCGCGCTCTGCATGCAGAATCCCGGAAGTTCAAGGCCTGTCATCAGGTCAATCCAAAATTGCCGGCACATCAAGCCGCAATAACATAGGATCCTTATGTAAGCCAGCACACAGATCAATCGATAAATTTCCCGTAGGCTGTCGTCTTGAGTCGATTGGGCCAAACTCCACTGTCCAGCGAAGTGTGGCCTGATCTGAATGGGAAGGGTGTATAAGAAATGCGGTGTACAGTGGCTAAGCTAGAACAAAGCTTACGGTTCGCCGGATGGCTTGCCAGTGAAGCTCACGCGGGTTCGCTATCCGCTGGCTGAAAATCAGGCCTGAGCAAGAGTCCAATCACACCAGAGACACCCACCTCTACACCACGCTACGGGTCACGATCTCTTCCTGCTCATAAACTTTTCCAGGATTCACAGCAATGGCTGAACAGGCCAAGCCCACCACCACTGATGCTGGTATACCAGTTGCGAGTGACGAACATTCGCTGACGATTGGCGCGGATGGTCCGATTGTATTGCACGATCACTATCTGCTCGAGCAGATGGCGGCTTTCAACCGCGAGCGCATCCCCGAACGTCAGCCCCATGCCAAGGGCGGCGGTGCTTTCGGCCACTTCGAAGTCACCAGCGACGTCAGTGCCTATACCAAGGCCGCAGTATTTCAGCCCGGTACGCAAACCGACACTCTGATGCGCTTTTCCACGGTTGCCGGGGAACGTGGCAGTCCCGACACCTGGCGCGATCCTCGTGGTTTCTCGATCAAGTTCTACACGACTGACGGCAACTACGACATGGTCGGCAACAATACGCCGGTCTTTTTCGTAAGAGACCCAATGAAGTTCCAGCATTTTATCCGATCACAGAAGCGCCGGGCGGACAGCGGGCTGAGCGACCATGATATGCAGTGGGATTTCTGGTCTCTGTCACCGGAATCGGCGCATCAGGTCACTTATTTGATGGGCGACCGTGGCATCCCGAAAACGTGGCGGCACATGAACGGCTACTCCAGTCATACCTACATGTGGGTCAACGCAAAAGGTGCGAAGTTCTGGGTCAAATACCACTTCAAGACCGACCAGGGAATCGAGTTTCTGAGCCAGGCCGAGGCCGATACCATGGCCGGCGTCGATGCCGACTACCACCGGCGCGATTTGTTCGAGACGATCAAAAAAGGCGATTTTCCGAGCTGGACTCTGAAGATGCAGATCATGTCATTCGACGACGCCAAAACCTACCGCTTCAATCCATTCGACCTGACCAAGGTCTGGCCACACAAGGATTACCCGCTGATCGATGTCGGCAAGTTGACCTTGAATCGCAATCCAACCGACCATCACACCGAGATCGAGCAGGCTGCCTTCGAGCCGAATAACCTGGTAGCAGGAATCGGCTTGAGTCCGGACAAGATGTTGCTGGCACGTGGCTTCTCCTACTCCGACGCGCACCGTGCCCGGCTTGGTGTCAATTAAAAGCAGATCCCGGTAAATCGACCACAGGCGCCGGTCCACAGTTACAGCAAGGACGGAGCCATGCGGACCGAGAATGTCGCCGATCCGGTGTACGCACCCAACTCATACGGCGGCCCGAAGGCTGACCCTGCACGAGCCGATGAGGCTGGGCTGTGGCATGCCGACGGCGATATGGTGCGAAGAGCCTATACCTTGCGACGCGATGACGACGACTTCGGCCAGGCAGGCACCCTGGTTCGCGAAGTGCTGGACGACGCAGCGCGCGACCGGTTGGTGGGCAATGTCGTCGGTCACCTCTCGGCCGGCGTTTCCTCACCCGTGCTCGAGCGGGCCCTCGCATACTGGCGCAAGGTCGACAAGAATTTAGGTGATCGAATTGCCGAGGGTGTGCAAGGCTAGCGGCTCAAAGCAGATCGTTTCATGGTTTGACCTCGGCCTGATGGCCAGTGTCACCTTTGTGGGTACTCTGACCCCAACCCTCACAAAGTTTTCATTCGCGACGCATGAGACAGGCACGGACACGCGCCGCGAGCTGTGGGATGGTGAAGGGTTTGGTTACATAGTCCGTTGCTCCGAGGTTGAAACCGGCACGTGTATTGGCTTCATCATTCAAGGCGGTCAGCACCAGAACGGGTAGCTCGGCAGTTGCTGGCCTGGAACGCAGCACTTTTAGCACCTCCAATCCGCCTTGCTCGGGCATCAGCAGGTCCAGCACCAGCAGATCGGGTACCTGCTTGTCGATCAAGGCCAGTGCCTCCTCGCCGCTGGCAGCCTCGATCACAATATGACCGTCCTGGCTTAGCGCTTTGTTCACCAGGATACGGATGTCCGGGTCGTCGTCCACCACCAGTATGTGGTTACCGAGCTGAGCGTCGGGAGCCGGAGTCAGTGGCGTGCCGGCCAGTTGGCCTGCACTTCGAGACTCGATGGCCAGATAAAGACCTTCGTAGGCACAACGGACCTGGACAGCATAAGCGCGCTGTTCAGCGTAGTTGTTGGCTAGCGTCTCAATCTTCTCTACAAACAGGTCGTCGTGCCCAGGGTCATGGTGGGTTAGAACCAGTTGGCGCACTCCCGCGGCGGCGGCCAGTTCTACCGCATACTCATAGGTGCTGTGGCCCCAATTCTTTTTCGATGGATACTCTTCCGGAGTGTACTGCGCGTCATGAATCACCAGGTCTGCGCCGCTCATGAATCGCGCGTGACGTCGATCCCCCACATGCACAATCGACTCGGCGTGCCGAGGCGCAGAGTTGCCATGCCAAAGCGTTTCGGAAAAGGGCTCATGATCGCAAAGGTACACCACGGCTGCGTCATCGGCCTCAACGCGGTAGCCCAGCGTCATGGCCGGATGGTTGAGATATTGCGTAACCACCCGCGTGCCATTGATATCGTGCGTGCCCTCTCCAAGCTCTCGAAAAGTAATGGTTGCCGGTAGCTGCTCTATATCGACAGGGAAATAAGTGAACTCCATCTGGCCGGAAAGGACTTCACGTAAAGTATGTCCGCTGCCTTCCGGGCCACAGATGGTGATCTGGTTGCCAGGAGCGAATAGCGGGGCAAAGAAGGGAAACCCCTGAATATGATCCCAGTGCGTGTGACTGAGCAGGATCGTTGCCACGATGGGTTTGCTCGCCTTTGCCATGAGGTCCACGCCCAGCGGGCGAGCGCCAGTGCCGCAGTCAAATATAAAACAGGCACCCTCGCCGGTGATCAGGCTTACACAGGAGGTGTTGCCGCCGAAACGAACCGTGTCGGGACCTGGCGTGGCGATTGACCCCCGCGTGCCCCAGAAGCGTACTTGCATAGTCCCTCCTGTACTAGTGACCTGTAACAGCCAAATCGAAAGCGCTTGGCTTGGTCTGACGGCACCTGGCTTGGTCTTCATTCGGCCGATAGCTATGGCTATCGGCCTCACTCCAGACCGGCGTCAGACACCGCCATCCCTTCGCCATGCTACTCCCGCTTTGGCTGTTACAGGCCACTTGCTATTCAAAATCCACATCAAGAACATCGAGGTATCGGGCGAGTTCTGCGGCACTCGCACGTATCTCCTCGTGCTCCTGGCCTATGGCTGCCTGTTCCAGGCGTGCACCCATCTCCGAAATCCGGTTCAAACCATAGCCGGCGCCGGAGCCCTTCATGTTGTGGCCCAGATTGCGGACGCTTTCGTAATCCGCATTCTCTAGCGCTACAGCGATGGCTTCGATGTCTCTCCGCCGATTTTCCAGGTAGCCAGGAATAAGCTCGGCGAGATCTGCGTTTACCCGAACCTGAACGCGATCGTTGGTGTATCTTCTGATGGCGTGCAGCAGTGTCGCTTTGCGGATGGGTTTGGTGAGGTGGGCCGTGCAGCCCGCATCGAGGCTCTTGCGGACCTGCTCTGGCAGTGCGTGAGCGGTCAGCGCCAGGATTGGAATCTGCCTGGCGTTTTGCTCGCTTTCCCACTGGCGAATCTTACCTGTGGCCGCGTAACCGTCCATTACCGGCATCTGAACATCCATCAGTACAATGTCGTAGCTGCCGGAAATGCACATCTGTACGGCGAGCTCGCCGTTGCAAGCCAGGTCTACGTTGCAGCCACTGGTTTTCAGGTACGACTGGATCAGCAACACATTATCCTGAGAATCCTCGGCCAGTAAAATTCGCAGCCCGCGCACATCTTCCAGCGCGTCGACAGGCGTTGCCGATTCCACTGAATCGGGTGAGCCAGCGCAGGCCCGTTGGATCGCTTCCATGAGTTCGGTACGCTTCACCGGTTTCACCAGATATGCTGCCACCCCCAGATCGCGGCTGCGGGCGAAATCCCCGGCGCGATTTTCCGATGTAAGCATCAGGATGTGGGTGTCGACCAGGGCAGGGTGCTGGTAAATCTGCTCGACCACCTCGAACCCGTCGACGGCAGGCATGCTGCAGTCCAGTAACACCAGGGTATAGGGGGCACCGGCCTGCTGAGCCCGCAGCAGTTCCGCGAGCGCTTGTGCTCCGCCTTCCACTTCGGTTACCACCGCGCCCCAGCCCGACAGCATCTCCCTGAGAATCAGCCGGTTGGTGGCATTGTCGTCGATGACCAGTGTCTTCACGTCCTTCAGATCCATCACCCCGGACAGCACTCTGAGCGGGGGCTTGCTATCGACCCCGAAGCGAGCGGTAAAGTAGAAAGTGCTGCCGGCTCCGATGCGGCTTTCCACCCAGATCCGCCCTTGCATCAGCTCGACCACCTCCCGCGAGATGGCCAAACCAAGGCCGCTACCACCGAACTTGCGCGTTGTGGAGGTATCGACTTGAGAGTAGGGGGCAAAAATCAGTTCGCAGGTCTCCTCCGGAATGCCGATTCCGGTATCACAGACTGCAAACCGCAAAGCACCCGCTGTCGCATCTTCGGGGTCAAGTTCTACCCGAACGATGACTTCGCCTTGCTCGGTGAATTTGATGGCGTTACCAATGAGATTAATCAGTACCTGCCGCAAGCGGGCTGAATCGCCAACCAGCGCCTGGGGCACGTCCGGCGCGATGCGGAGTGCCAGTTCGAGCTTTTTCTCGCGGGCACGAACCGCCATGATTTCGACAGTCTTGTCCAGAACCTCGCTGAGATCGAAATCGAGGTTCTCGAGCACCAGGTGGCCGGACTCCACCTTGGAGAGATCGAGGATGTCGTTGATCAAGTCCAGCAGCTGGCTGCCCGCCTTCCTGAAAATGCGGACGTATTCGCGCTGCTCGGAAACCAAGCTGGTCTCCCACAGCAGCTCCGCCATACCGATGATGGCATTCATGGGCGTCCTGATCTCGTGGCTCATGCGGGCGAGAAAATCCGATTTCGCCAGATTGGCTTTTTCTGCCACCGACCTGGCATTCTCCAGCTCGACGTTTTTTTCCTGCAGTACCTGGTCCAGACGTTTCCGTTCGGTGACATCACGTGCAGCGGCAAACACGCCTTGCAGCTTCCTGTCCCGATCGTAGAAGGTGGTTGCATTGTAGGAGACCACGGTTTCCTTGCCGTCCCGGGCGCGCGCAGTCAGCTCGTAGTCGGTGACCTTTTTCTCACTCAGCACCAACCGGATACCCGCTTCGGCCAGCTCTGAATCGGTGAAATAGTTCTTGAATGGTGCCCCAATCAATTCGTCCCGGGTGCACCCGGTGAGCGCCTCCATCTGCTTGTTGACATCAGTGATGATGCCCGATGGATCGGTAGTCATGAGCGCATCGATATTCGACTCGATGAGAGAACGGGTGTAAAACTGCTGGTCACGCAATCGTTGATCGAGTTGTCTTTGGTCTGCTTCGACCTGTTTTCGCGCCGTATTATCGGTGCCAATCAGCAGATACCCGATGATGGCTTTTTGCTCATCGCGCAAGGCCGTGACCGACACCACCGCCGGGAATCGGCTGCCGTCCTTGCGAATATAGGTCAACTCGTAGATGTCTTCGATGCCACGTGAAGCCTTGAAAACCAGTGCTTCAAAGCCCGGTGTAATCGGGGTTCCCAATTCAACACTGAGCGCTTTGGCGCGCGCGATCAACTCCTGCGGGTCGGAAATATCAGCCGGTGTGATGTTGTCCAGCACTTCGGCGGCCGTGTAACCCAGCATCCGCTCAGCACCGACATTGAAGATCTGGATAACGCCACTCGCGTCAGTGGCAATGCTGGAGAAATTGGCGCTGTTGAAAATCGCGTTCTGCAAAGCCCCGGTTTTGAGCAGGGCTGCTTCGCGTTGGCCTTCGGTGGTAGCTTCAACCTTTCTGATGCCGGTGTCGGGCAAGGCGGAGCTGTGGATGGGTTCGGACAAGATGGTCTCAGTCTAATCTGCGCATGGTGTGGAATTAATACCTTGTCGTCTCAAAACACGTAGTGCGCTTTTGATCTCCCGTCGCCCTTCAGAAGCTATAGTTGCTCGCGCCGAACAGGCCGATCAAACCAACCAGGATCAGATAAATGGCGACGATGAGATTGAGCAATTTTGGCCTCACAAGAATGAGAATGCCAGCGGCCAGGGACACCAGAGGGGTCAAGCCCAGTTGAATGTTCATGATGAGTCAATTCCTCGGGCCAGCAGCCCATAATGAAGGTTATTGTTCCTGCTATTGAACTCTACGCCGAAAACACCCCCGAATCCATGCGCTGTCGCACAAATGAATACCCGATTCCCCCGGCCTACTTAGCTCCAGCTGTCGTTTGCGGGCATCAGTTGACAAGCTAATGAGCTTTAGGTTTAAGATAAAGAATAAATTAGAACAAAAGCCCATAACCAGAAGCAGACTATTAAGCAGGAACTCACAATTCTGTAACCGGAACATGCTTTTCGAACGCTCACTCACCAGCACACGGGGATAAAAATGAAGCACACGTGCAGTAACTCGGTACTCATATTCGGAATTGTTTTGGCGCTGCTGGCGCCTCCTGTCACCGCCCAGATTCTGATTGAAGAAGTGATTGTCACCGCGCAAAAGCGCGAAGAATCCCTGCAGGATGTGGGTATAGCGATCACCGCTTTTACCGGCGATCAGATGCGCGAACTGAACGTCACACGCAGTTTTGACATTGCGCGATTCACCCCAGGCGTTCACATCAGCGGCAACCTGGCCGGCCAGAACACTCAGTTTTCCATTCGCGGCGTTACCCAGAACGATTTTAACGACATCATCGAATCGCCTAATGCGGTATACCTGGACGAAGGCTATATAGCCATTGCCCAGGCACATACCTTTGCAGTATTCGATATTGACCGGGTGGAAATTCTCAAAGGCCCGCAGGGCACTCTGTTCGGCCGCAACGCCACCGGCGGCCTGGTGCACTACATCAGCCGCAAGCCCAATTTTCAGGAAGTGGATGGATTTGTGGACGGCACGGTCGGCCGCTTCGATTCACCTGCACACGCTAACTCAATGCGCTTTGAAGCTGCCGTCGGCGGCCCGTTCAGCGACACCGTGGCCGGACGGGTGGCGGTGTATTACAACCAGAACGACGGTTATCTGAAGAATATCTATCCCTTTGCGGCCTTCGGCGGCGGCACCTTTGGTGGAGGAACCGGTAACTCGCCGGGCGTTGGCGCTGGCGCTGACATGGGCGACGATGACACCAAGGCCATTCGCGGCACCCTGATGTTCCAGCCCAGTTCTGAATCCACTTTTACGGTCTCGGTCAACCACGCAGAAAGTGACGTCGCTACGGGACCATACCAGTCCAAACCCACCATCGGCATATTTAATGGCGTGAATGGCGTGGGCGAACTGATTAACGTTATCAATGTGACCGACCCGAATGAAACCCGCACCGGTATTGCATCCGATGGCAGTGACTTTGGTGGCGACACCAATAACAACGGTTTTTACGGCTTGAATGATCCGGGTGGCGACCTGGTTGGGCGATTCGGTTCCGGCGG
>JBBKVS010000132.1:0-8856 GCA_037968555.1 Lysobacterales bacterium
GCCATGGTCACCGAACCAGTCAAGCCGGTACTCAATACCGTGGTCGCGTCGGCCGCGGTACACGTTTACCTCAGCCAGTCAGACCGGGGAGAAATTGTCATCGGCGGTGGCGCCGATG
This sequence comes from Lysobacterales bacterium, assembly GCA_037968555.1. Classification (GTDB taxonomy): domain Bacteria; phylum Pseudomonadota; class Gammaproteobacteria; order Xanthomonadales; family SZUA-36; genus JAWXBM01. The sequence goes on from JBBKVS010000132.1 coordinate 119, forward strand.
CGTTCAACTCCTTCGCCCAACGCGGTTCACTGGCGACCACCATAGATAATGCTGCAGCCACTGTGGAGCTGTTTCCCAGCCTCAGCCGTTTGCGGGTGATGCGCCAGTGGGCTGGGGTCTGTGATATCGCACCGGATGCCAGCCCCATCGTTGGGCGCACTTCAGTGCCGAATTTCTATATTTCCACCGGTTGGGGTACGGGCGGCTTCAAGGCCATTCCGGCTGGCGGCGATACCCTGGCTTTCAGCATTGCCAAAGGCGAACTGCATCCGCTGCTGCAACCCTACTCGCTACAACGCTTTGACAGCGGATACCTGATCGATGAAGCCGCTGCGGCTGGTGTGGCGCACTGATCATGCTGATCATTACCTGCCCCTGGTGTGGACCCCGTGACCTGGTGGAATTTCGCTGTGGTGGCGAAGCCAGCGTTATACGCCCACTCAGCCCGGAGCAGTGCAGCGATGCTGAATGGGCAGATTACCTTTATTATCGGAATAATCTCAAAGGCTCACAGCTGGAACGCTGGGTGCATGCCTGGGGTTGCCGACAGTGGTTTGAGCTGCGTCGAGATACCCTCAGCCATGAGATCATTGAGACCCGGGCCAGCCCTGCGGATTCCGCTGATCTGCTTGCAGAAAAGTTATGAATCAGGATTTTCGATTAGCCCGGGGTGGCCTGATAGACCGCGAAGCAACGCTGAACTTCAGCTTCAATGGCCGCCCACTGCAAGGCTATGCCGGTGACAGCCTTGCAGCGGCCTTGTTGGCCAATGGTATTCACCACGTTGCCAGAAGCTTCAAATTTCACCGCGCGCGCGGCATTTACAGTGCTGGCGAAGAAGAACCCAATGCCCTGTTGGAAATCGGTCAGGGCGCCCAGCGTGTGCCCAACTGCCGGGCCACCCTGGTACCACTGCAGGAAGGTCTGCTGGCACGCAGCCAGACAGGCTGGCCCAGCCTGGGCTGCGACCTGGGCCGCAGCTTTGATTTCAGCCACCGCCTCTGGCCGGCAGGGTTCTACAACAAGACTTTCAAATGGCCCGCCTGGCACCATTGGGAAGGCATGATCCGCCGACTGGCAGGCCTGGGTCGCGCGCCCGATGAAGCCGATCCGGATCACTATGAAAAAACCAATGCCCATTGTGACCTGCTGATTTGCGGCGCCGGCCCTGCCGGATTGATTGCGGCGCTGGTGGCAGGTCGTAGCGGTCTGCAAGTCATCATTGCCGACCAGGATGAGCAGTTCGGCGGCTCATTGAACTGGGACAGCAGCCTGCTGGATGAAAGACCGGCAGTGCACTGGGTGTCCGAGGTGAGTAAGCAGCTCAGCGCCATGCCCAATGTCCTGCTGCTGCCACGAACGACCGTGACTGCCAGCTACGATCACCAGTTGGCCACCCTGCTGCAGCGTGGCCACAGTAATAACTGGCGCGAATGCTTATGGACGGTGCGCAGCCGGGCTACCTTATTGGCCACCGGTGCAATTGAACAAAGCCAGGTCTTTCCCCTCAACGACCGGCCCGGCATCATGCTGGCCAGCGCAGTGCGGCATTATGCCAATCGCTATGCAGTTGCTGCCGGCCGTAAAGTCGTAATCAGTACCAATAATGACAGCGCCTACCAGACAGCCACCGATCTTTGTAGCCACGGCATACGGGTTGCCGCGGTTCTGGATCAGCGCCAGGAAGTACCGACGGCCATGTTGCAACAGATGCAGCAATTGGATGTCATCGTTTATCCAGCCGCGCAGATTCGGTCTACCCGCGGTAGCAAACGCATACGCAGCCTGATCTGGCAACAGGGTGAAAGACGTCAGCATCTGGACTGCGATGTGCTGGCTGTATCCGGTGGCTGGGCACCGCGTTTGCATCTGCTATGCCACGCCCGTGGCAGTCTGCGTTTTGACAGTCACCGTCAGGCCTTTCTGCCTGATCATCAAGCCGGGCAACTGCCCAGGGGGTTTGCTGTGATTGGTTCTGCAGCGGGAGACAGCACCCTGGCCGAAGTCTTGGCGCGAGCCGAGACCACCAGCATGGCTTTGTGTGAGGCACTGGGTGCCAAAGCCAGCCATGTACACCAGCCCCGGGTCAGCCCGGGCAATCTGGAACACCCAAGGATCATGGCTCAGCCCCTGCAATCCAGCCGCAAGCGACAATGGCTGGACCTGGCACACGATGTCACCTTGGCCGATGCCGAGCTGGCAGTTCGTGAAGGCTTTGATGCGGTTGAGCACTTCAAGCGCTTTACCACCACTGGTATGTCAGTGGACCAGGGCAAAACCGGCAATATCAACGCTTTCCTGGCCTTATCCAAAATTACCGGCAGATCCATAGAGGATATTGGTACAACCACCTTCAGGCCCCCTTATACGCCGGTAACGCTAGGCGCCCTGGCCGCCGGACACACCGGTGATGACTATGCGCCGAGGCGGGTTTTGGCGGCTGAGAATACTCATCGCAACCTGCAAGCCTGCTTCGAGGATTATGGCGGTTGGCAGCGTCCGGATTACTACCCAAAGGAAAGCGAAAGCGCTGAACGGGCTATCCAACGGGAAGTATTGGCGGTGCGTAATTCGGTGGGGGTTTATGACAATTCGCCCATAGGAAAAATTGAAGTTCGCGGACCTGATGCGGCTGAATTCCTGCACCGCATGTACATGAACAAGGTGCATGGCCTGGCCCTGGGCCAGTGTCGCTATGGCCTGATGCTGAATGAAAGCGGTGTGATCATCGACGACGGCATCATCATCCGCCTGGCCGAAGATCATTTCCTGCTGAACACCACTTCGGGCGGTGCCAGTCGCATCCTCGGCTGGTTGGAGGAGTGGTCACAAACCGAATGGCCAAAATTACAGGTGCTGATTGATGATGTCAGTTCGCAGTGGGCCAATTTTACCGTGGCCGGACCGCGGGCAAGAGAAATGCTGTTGCAACTGAACAGCAATATCGATTTTTCTGCCAGCGCCCTGAGCCATATGCAGGCGGTCGAGGGTGAGATTGAAGGCCTGCAGGTACGGGTCAATCGCATCAGCTTCAGCGGCGAGCTGAGTTATGAAATCAACATTGCGTCTACTTGTGCGAATGAGTTTCTACAACATTTATTGCAGCTCGGAGTTGCTCTGGGCATCACAGCCTATGGCATTGAAGCGCTGATGACTTTACGTTTGGAAAAAGGCTATATGCACGTAGGCTCGGACACGGATGGTGAAACCATCCCGGATGATGTGGGCTGGGGAAAGGCAGCATTGAACAAGGCCGAGGACTTTATCGGCAAGCGTTCCTTAATGCGACCCGCCAGTCGCGATCCGGATCGCCGGCAACTGGTGGGATTGCTGGCGGTAGATTCTCATCAGTCCATGCGACCCGGCGGCCACTTTTTGCCTGAGTCAGCCAAGCGAGCGCCCGCAACCACCCAGGGCTGGATTACCTCTGCGGCCTTCAGCCCCACCTTGCACAGACATGTAGCCCTGGGCATGCTGCGCTCGGGTCGCGAGCGTCTGGGCCAGACCCTGCAGGTTTATGATGCAGGCAAAACTTACGCAGTGAAAATCGTTCCACCTTGCTTTGTGGACAGGGAAAACCAGCGCTTGCGATCATGAACCAGCCTGCATTCAATTACGACACTGTGCTGGAGCAAGCAGGCTTGAACCACAGCGTGCACCAATGCGATGGCTTTGAATTGAACTTGCTGACATCCATCGCCCTATTACGCTTACACAGTCTGCAAACCCAGGATGAGCTGAACGCCGGGCTGGAAGGCACTGGCATCCAGTTGCCACAGCAGCCCAACCAGGCCAGCGGACAGGACCCCTCAGCGTTGTGCCTGGCACCGGGCGACTGGCTTTTATTCAGCGAGTACCTCAGCGTCGGACTGTTGCAGGAAAAACTGCGGGCTGCAATCAAGCAGCAGCTCACAGCCCTGATCAACCAGGGCTCCGCCTATGGCGTATTCCGGCTTGGCGGCCATATAGCACCCTGGCTGTTGAGCAAAAGCTGCGGCCTGGATTTCCGCCAGGGCCTGGCGCATGGCCAGCACTGCACCCGCACCCGCCTGGACCAGCTGCCGGCCATTCTGCACTATCACCAGCCTGGCAGTAGCTCCGGGCCTTTTGTATTTGATGTCATGATAGAACGCAGTCTGGCAGGCTATGCTTGGCAGTTATTTCTCAAACATCTCCCTCACGCAAGTGAATTACTGCAGCAACACGGATCATTTTATGAGCAGAGCCAGTTACACCCTTAAAGCCAGTTGTACCGACACGGTCGGCATAGTTGCCGCAGTCACCGGTTTCATTGCCGCACGCGGCGGCCTGATTACCGAAATGTCGCATTTCGTTGATGATGTCGCACAAAAATCTTTCATTCGCACGGTATTCGAAGACGACGCGATCGATGAAACTGGCCGCGAGCAGATGCAATCCAGTTTCAAGAACGACGTGGCCAGGGAATTCGGCATGCTATTCGATTTTCACCCAGTCAAGAAAAAGATGCGCACGCTGGTTGCCGTGTCCAGGCAGAGTCATTGCCTCAATTCCCTGTTGCATCGCTGGTTTGATGGCCATTTACCGATTGATATAACCGGCGTGGTTTCCAACCATGAGGACCAACGTTCCCTGGTGGAATGGTACAAGCTGCCGTTTTATCACTACCCCATCGAAAAGGGTAAAAAACCCATACAGGAGGCTCGCATACTGGCCTTGTTTGAAGAAACCCAGTCAGAATTGCTGGTGCTGGCGCGCTACATGCAGATACTCACGCCGCATGCCTGCGAAGTGCTGGCCGGCCGTTGCATCAATATCCATCATTCCTTCCTGCCGGGTTTCAAAGGTGCACGGCCTTATCACCAGGCCTACGAGCGCGGAGTCAAGCTGACCGGCGCCACCGCCCATTATGTCAACCTGGATCTGGACGAAGGCCCCATCATTGAACAGGGTGCTGAGCGAGTAGACCACAGCATGAATGCCGAAGAACTGGAAAGACTGGGCCAGGATGTTGAAAGCGTGGTACTCAACCGTGCTGTGCGCTGGCATGCCGAGCATCGCGTGTTCGAAAACGGCAAACGAACAGTGATTCTGAAACATTAAGCGTCCGCGCTAACGAAAGCTCTGCAATTTGTTGCAGAGGTTTTATAATAGCCGCCCGTTCGCATCACGTACCCCTTGGGAACTCTCATGGCTGTATACGCTGAAATAACAGGCTGGGGAAAATGCCTGCCACCGGCCATCATGACCAATGCTGATATGGCCAGCGTAATCGACACATCAGATGAATGGATACGCAGCCGTAGCGGTATCCGTGAACGTCGCGTATCCCATGTTCCCGTCAGCGATATGGCCAGCGTAGCGGGTCAGCGCGCTCTGGCCGCCGCAGGACTCAAAGCGGAAGACCTGGACCTGATCATTGTTGCCACCTGCTCTCCCGACACCGTAATTCCCAGCTGCGCTGCGCATGTACAAAAAAAGATGGGTGCGCACAATGCCGCCGTTTTTGATCTCAACGCCGGCTGCAGCGGCTTTGTCTACGGCCTGAAAGTAGCAACAGCCATGATACGCGGCGGCCACCAGAAAGTGCTGCTGATTGGCGCAGAACGCATCACCTGGTTCCTGAATTGGGCACTGCGTGATACAGCGGTGTTGTTTGGCGACGGTGCGGGTGCTGTTGTTTTGCAATCCAGCAATGAAGAAACGGGTCTGTTGGCGGCGCATCTGGGCTGCGAAGGCGATGCCCTGGGCGCGTTGCTGGTGCCCAATTTTGGCACGGCTGGTAATCGCTTTTCAGAAAACTACGGTGTCTTCAGTGTGGATTTCGATGGCCGCGAAATTTTCAAACGTGCAGTCAAAGGTATGGCTGAAGAAACTCGCCGTGTGCTGGCTGAATTGAAGCTGGAAGTCAGTGATATCGACCTGATCATTCCCCACCAGGCCAATGAGCGGATTATCGAATCGCTGGCCAAATTCATGGATGTCAGTATGGATAAAGTGGTGCTGAATATCGCCAAATACGGCAACACCTCAGCTGCCACCATACCGATTGCGCTGTGTGAATCCATTGAGGACGGCCGGGTAAAAGCAGACAGTAAATTGCTGCTGACAGCCTTTGGTGCCGGCCTGACACGGGGTGCCGGCCTGGTGCGCTGGGGCAAGCGCACCCAGCCACTGGGAGAAAGCGATGCCCAGCTACCACCCTGTACCCAGACTGCTTTGGAAATACTCGGCGATGCCATCAAGTACACTCAAGGCCCACAAGGCTTATAGGCCAGCTCACTCAGCGGTCAATAAAACATTGGGGGGTCGTTCCTGAACGACGTCTCACTATCGATTAAAATAGCGAGGAGTAATTCTTTGAAACGGGAAGACAATCCATGAGTGGCAAATCCACCCTGCACATTCCGCACACTTCGGCCCGCCCCGGCGAGAAGCCTGATTTCAGCTATCTCAACCTGACTCCGGCTGGCGAAACCGACAAACCGGCTACGGATTCCAAGGTCGCCGATATCGAGTACCTGGCCAGCGGATTGGTGCGTGTACTGGACGATGATCACCAGGCTGTAGGCCCCTGGAACCCACAACTGGACCAGGCCACCCTGCTGGAAGCCTTGCGCTTAATGACACTGGTACGGCAATACGATGACCGCATGCAACGCATGCAGCGCCAGGGCAAGATCACCTTTTATATGCAATCTCTGGGTGAAGAAGCAGTTTCGATAGGCGCAGGTTTGGCTTTGCGACCCACTGACATGCTGTTTCCGCATTATCGCAACCAGGGCCTGTACATCATGCGGGATACCGGCCTGGTCAACATGATGTGCAATTGCCTGTCGAATACCCGTGATTTCTGTCGCGGCCGGCAAATGCCCATCTTCTACCAAAATGCCAAAAACCGCGTATTCACTATTTCCGGAAACCTGGCCACGCAATATCCACAAGCCGTGGGCTGGGCTATGGGTGCCGCTATCAAGGGTGAAGACGATATTGCTGCCACCTGGGTAGGCGACGGCAGTACGGCGGAAGCCGATTTCCACCACGCGCTCAGTTTTGCCGCCATTTACCAGGCACCGGTGATTTTGAACGTAACCAACAACCAGTGGGCCATTTCCACTTTCCAGGGTGTGGCCGGTGGCGAACAGCGGGCCTTCGCTGCACGCGGCCTGGGCCTGGGGATACCCGGTATTCGGGTCGACGGTAATGATCTGCTGGCCGTTTATGCAGTCACCGATTGGGCTGCAAAACGCGCTCGTAGCGGTGGTGGCCCCACTTTAATTGAACAGGTCACCTATAGAGGTGGTGCACATTCCACTTCCGATGATCCAAGCAAGTACCGGCCCAAGGATGAGTGGGCCAGCTTTCCACTGGGCGATCCGCTGAAGCGACTGGCCGGTCACCTGACCAGCCTGGGCGCATGGTCAGAAGAGCAGCAGACCGCACTGAATGAAGAGATGAAGCAGTACGTGATCGATTGTTGGAAGGAAGCCTGCACCTACGGCACCATGACCGAAGGCCCGTTCCTGGATGTGCACGAAATGTTCGAAGACGTTTTCGAAACCATGCCACCGCATCTGCAGAAACAACAGGCAGAATTGCTCAAGCTGGAGGGGCTCTGATCATGGCCAAAATGAACATGATACAGGCGCTCAATTCGGCCATGGATCTGGCCATGGGTCTTGATCCATCGGTGGTCATTTTGGGTGAAGACGTGGGCTACTTTGGTGGCGTATTCCGCTGTACTGAAGGTTTGCAGGAAAAGTATGGCGAGCACCGGGTAATCGATGCGCCGATTTCAGAGGGCGGCATTATTGCTGCGGCCATCGGCATGGGCATCAATGGCCTGCGACCGGTGGCAGAAATCCAGTTTGCTGATTACATTTATCCTGGATTTGACCAGATCGTCAGCGAATTGGCGCGCCTGCGCTACCGCAGCGACGGCACTTTCACCTCGCCGGTAACCATTCGTACCCCCTGTGGCGGCGGCATACGCGGCGGGCAAACCCATTCACAGAGTCCAGAAGGCATTTTCACGCATATTTCCGGCGTAAAAACCGTAATGCCCTCCAATCCTTTTGATGCCAAGGGTCTGCTGATCAGCGCCATCGAATCGAATGATCCGGTGATCTTTTTCGAACCCAAGCGAATTTACAACGGACCCTTTGACGGCGATCCGGACAAGCCCGCCATTTCCTGGGCCAATCACCCCATGGGTGAAGTGCCGGAAGAGTATTACAACGTACCACTGGGCAAAGCGGCAGTAGTAGAAGAAGGCGATGAGTTGACCATCATTACCTACGGCACCATGGTGCACGTCGCCCAGGCCTCCGCCAAAGCCGCCGGCGTACGCGCCGATATCATCGATGTACGCACCTTGATGCCACTGGACGTGGACACGCTGAAAGCCTCGGTGGAGAAAACCGGCCGCTGCCTGGTGGCGCATGAAGCCACGCGCTTCTGCGGCTATGGTGCCGAGTTGGTAGCCACCGTACAGGACGAATGTTTTTACTCACTGGAAGCGCCCATTGAGCGCGTTACCGGTTGGGATACGCCCTATCCGCACGCTTTCGAGTGGCAGTACTTCCCTGGCCAGAAGCGCCTGATTGCAGGTATCCGCAAAGTGATGGAGGCAGCATGAGCGAGTTCATTTTCAAACTGCCGGACCTGGGTGAAGGCACGGTGGAATCAGAAATCGCCGAGTGGATGGTCAAGGTGGGCGATACCGTCAAGGAAGAGGATCCCATCTGCTCCATGCTCAC
>JBBKVS010000133.1:0-13160 GCA_037968555.1 Lysobacterales bacterium
CTGGCGATGATGCTGGGAGCCATAGACGTTTCTGAACAGCAAGTACGCGACGCCATGATTCCACGCTCGCAGATGGTGGTTGTCCCCGCAGATCTGGATCTGGAAGAATACTTGCCGCGCATTATTGAATCTGGTCATTCCCGCTTTCCCGTTATTGGTGAAGACCGGGATGGAGTGCTGGGTATCTTGCTGGCCAAAGATCTGCTGCCGCATGTGGCCTCCAACAGCGAGAACTTCGATCTGAAATCCGCCATACGTCCAGCCATGCTGATTCCTGAAAGCAAGCGCTTAAACATGCTGTTGCGGGATTTTCGTGCCAGCCGTAACCACATGGCCATTGTGGTTGATGAGTACGGTGGCGTTTCCGGCCTGATCACCATTGAGGATGTTCTGGAAGAAATCGTCGGCGACATAGACGATGAATACGATGAACATGAAGACGCCCTGGTCGAGGCCATGTCTCCAGGCGTTTACCAGGTGCAGGCGCTGACACCCATAGATGAGCTGAATGAATTGATTGGCAGCGATTTCAGCGACGAGGACTATGGCACCATCGGTGGCTTGCTAATGGCTCGATTGGGTCGCGTACCAGAGTTGGACGAAGTCATCGTGCTCGATGACAACTACGAGTTTCGTGTGACCCGCGCGGAAAGTCGGCGGGTAGTGACCCTGGAACTGAATGTTCGCGATTAGAGGCCCGGCCGGCCGAATCAAGCTTGCCTGTGCACTGCTGCTCCTTTTTCTGTTCGCGGTTTATGCCGCTTCTGCATCGGCACAAACCGATAATTCCAGCAGCAACATGCTTCCCCAACAGTTGCAGCAGTATCAGACCGGTGTCTGGTTGGTTACTTATGGGCCGGGCGAGGTTTACTGGCAGCGCTTTGGCCACAACGGAATCTGGATTCGTGATGAGGATCTGGGGCTGGATCACATTTTCAATTTCGGATTTTTTGATTTTGAACAGGAGAATTTCTTTCTGCGTTTCCTGCAAGGCCGGATGCTGTACTTTTCTGCAGCACAGCCGGCTCAAAGTGAATTCGCCCAATACATTGATGAAAACCGTTCCATTCGCCTGCAAAAGCTGGCTCTGAACGAAGAACAGGCCCTGCGCCTGGCGGATTTCCTGGTGCGCGAAGTTCAGCCTGAGAATCGAGATTATCTCTACGACTACTACCTGAATAATTGCTCTACCCGGGTGCGTGATGCCCTGGATTTTGCCCTGGACGGCCAATTGCAAGAGCAATTTTCCAGCCAGATAGCAGAACAGAATTTTCGTGACCACACCCGGCGCCTGACGGCCACTGATTTCTGGTTGTACCTGGGGCTGGAGGCTGGCCTGGCACATCCGGTTGATTTCCCAGTCAGCCGCTGGGACGAGTTTTTCATTCCATCTGAGCTTGCTGATGGCCTGACCCAGATACAAGCTGCAGATTTCTTGTTAGAAGAAGATGTGTTGCTGTATGAGTCCAGCCTGCAACCACCGCCTGCCAGTGCTCCCATGCGTTGGCCGGTTTATACGCTGATATCGGTGCTGCTACTGGGCTCGATGGCTTTTCTAAGCAGGCACTTCAAACCGCTGATTCCAACTGCATGGGCTCGCGCCTGGTTGTTGACCAGTGGCCTGATAGGGTCAGTACTGGCATTCTTCTGGTTTGGCACTGATCATGCGGTAACGGCAAACAATTTCAATCTGCTGCTGTTCAATCCCTTGTTTTTGCTGGTGTTGATAGCAGGATTGCGCCGTCCCGTGGCCTGGCTGGTACTCTGCGCTGGCGCGCTGGCTTTGCTGCAAAGTGTGTTGCCTTCGCCTCCGGGCCAATATACAGCTGATGTGGTGGCAGCATTTTTGCCATTGAACCTGTGCTCGGCATGGCTGATATTGCGAGCAACCGCCAGGCGCTGAAGCTCAGTAGTTGACAGGCATATTGCCTGTTGCTACAGCCGGATCAAGGCGGATCAATCACCCAGCTCTGCCAACAGCTCGGCCTGTTGTTCCTGCGTCAAGGGATCAACCAGCACGTCCAGGTTGCCACCGAGAATTTCATCCAGCTTGTATAGCGTCAGGTTGATACGGTGATCGGTTACCCGGCTTTGCGGATAGTTGTAGGTGCGCACGCGTTGTGAGCGATCACCGCTGCCAACTTGCAAGCGGCGCGCATCGGCAGTCTCTTTGGCCTGTTTGGATTGTTCCAGTTCCAGCAAGCGGGCTTTGAGCAAAGACAGGGCCCTGGCTTTGTTCTTGTGTTGTGAACGTTCGTCCTGGCATTCGATCACGATGCCAGAGGGGAAGTGGGTGACCCGAATAGCGGAATCTGTTTTGTTGATATGCTGACCGCCAGCACCTGAAGCGCGGAAGGTATCAATGCGCATATCAACGGGATTGAGATCAATCTCTTCCACGCCTTCCGCTTCCGGCAAAATGGCGACCGTGCAGGCGGAAGTGTGAATGCGCCCTTGAGATTCCGTTTCCGGCACTCGCTGCACCCGGTGAGTTCCGGATTCAAACTTCATGCGCGAGAAAGCTCCGTCACCTTCAACCAGCACGATGATTTCCTTGAATCCGCCATGCTCTCCATGGCTGGTACTGATTACTTCAGTGCTCCAACCCTGTCGCTCGGCATATTTCTGATACATGCGAAAAAGATCACCGGCAAAAATCGCCGCTTCATCACCACCGGTACCGGCACGTATCTCCAGAAAAATGTTGCGCTGATCATTGGGATCAACTGGCAGTAACAACAGCTGGATTTGTTGCTCCAGGTCTTCGGCCAGGCTTTTGTTCAGGCGGATATCTTCGGCAGCCATGCGACGGAGATCAAGTTCAGGCTCTGTCAGCATTTGCTGGGCTTCCTGTATGGCTGTGTCCGCATCCCGCCAGGCTTTCCAGGCCAGTACCACGGGTTCGATGTGGGCGTATTCGCGTGACAGATTCCTGAATCGATCCGGGTCAGAAAATGCTTCCGGCTGGGCCAGCAACAAGGCTATTTCCTCGTACCGATCCGCCACATGCCGCAGCCTTTGGTGTATTGAAGTCTTCAATTATCCTTATCCCTTACTTCATTTTCTCCATTAATGCGGTCGGCCTCGCCAAAAATGCGTTCGGCTGCCCGCAGTACTGTGTAGTCCTGGTCTTCAGCGGCCTGGCGTAAGTTCAGACTGGGCTGGTGCAAAATCCGGTTGGTCAAAGTGCTGGCCAATTGTGCCAGAACTTCGTTCGAATCCTGACCCGCATCCAGGCGTTTTTGTGCTCTTTGCACCAATTCCAGTTCGTGTCCATGGGCTTGCAGGCGAATCCTTTCCAGCGAGCGAGCGGCGCGTAAACCGGAAAGCCAGCGCATGAAGTTATTGGCCGCCTTTTCCACTTCTTCACTGGCTGATTCTGCTGCTTCCGCTCTTTGTTGTTGGTTTTCATCCACAACCTGTTGCAGGTCGTCAATCGTGTATAGGTAAACATCATCCAGCTCTGCGCAGGCAGGATCTATATCCCTGGGTACGGCGATATCCACCAGGAACATCGGCCTGTGACGGCGCTTTTTCAAGGCTTGCCGCACATCTTCACTGCTGATGATCTGTGTAGGGCTGGATGTGGAACTGATCAATATGTCTGCGCGTGGCAAAACCTCGTGTAATTGTTCCAGCGCGGTAGCTTTGGCGCCCAGTTCAGCTGCCAACTGCTGCGCCTTTTCCAGGCTGCGATTGACGATTTCAATTCGCGCTATACCTTGCTCGCGCAGGTGCTTGCCGCACAATTGAATCATGTCACCCGCGCCCAGTAATACGACATTCTGGTCGACCAGTTTGCCAAAAATCTGCCTTGCCAATACAACGGCTGTGTAGGCGACAGAAACCGGATGCTTGCCTATGCCACTGGAGTTACGAATCTCTTTGGCGGTGGCAAAAGTGTGTTGAAACAAGCGATCCAGTACCCGGGCGACGCCGCCAGCATCCCGACCCGCTTGCCAGGCTTCTTTTAATTGGCCCAGTATCTGTGGTTCTCCCAGTACCAGTGAGTCCAGTCCCCCAGCAACCCGAATCAGATGACGCACAGCATCCAGGCCTTGGTGATAATAAAAATATTGCTGCAGCGGCTCGGTCTTGCGCCAATCTGCCGAATGTAGCCAGTTCAGCAACTCATTGCGCACTTCTGCTGCAGCCAGGCAGTAAATTTCAGTGCGATTGCAAGTACCCAGTATCAAGGCTTCTTCCACGCCCTCGATTTGCAACAATTGTTGCACGCGTAAGCCATACTCGGCCGGGTTAATGGCCACTTGCTCCCTTACTTCAAGGGGTGCTGTGTGGTGACTGATTCCAAGGATAAATAGAGGCATAACGCTAATGGCTTCGTGCTGATTCTGCTTTGGAGCTGAACTCAATCCAATTAAACGCGTCAAAAACGGGCAAACCACTTCTCAATAATCGCAGCTGCGCAAATGTCGATTGGTTCAGTGCAGTCAAGCGGGTATCCTGTGTGGTCAGATTATTAGGGTATTGTTTCATGATTCGCTTTCGATTTGTTCTGCTAGCTCTGCTTTATCCCCTGACTTCCTGCGCGGCCAACCCGGTAGAACCGGTCGCGGAGGAAGCTGACTCGGCTCAGCCGTCGGCTGTGCAGACTGACACATCAGCCCCGGATGGGGCCAACATCGATGAAGAAGTGATGTTTCGCGTCATGGCCGCTGAAATGCGCGGCAATGACGGCGACATGGAAGGAGCAGTCGGTGATTACCTTGCGGCTGCTATGGAGTCAGACGATCCACAGGTCGCCATGCGGGCTACGCGGGTTGCTTTTGCTGCCCAGGCCTGGCAGCAGGCATCCATGGCTGCTGATCGCTGGACACTGCTGGATCCGCAGAATCTTGCAGCTCATGAGGCAGCTGCACTGTCCATGCTGGCCACGGCCGACTATGCAGCGGCAGAAATGCATTTGCGCCGCATTTTGGAGTTGGCCCCGGATAAGGATGCCGCCTGGGGCATGGTAGCCAATTTGCTGGGGCGCTCTGCCAGCCCGGAAAAGGCAGCACGGCTGCTCGAGTCTTTGCTGAAAACTGAGGGCGAGGAGAACAATGCTGCCGGCATTTTTGCGCAGAGCCAACTGGCAGCCCGCCTGGGAGACTTTGATCAAGCCTATGGCTTAGCGATCCAAGCGGCTGAATTGAATCCTGGTCGACAGAATTATTTGCTTTGGGCTGGTCAGTTGGCCCGGCAGCAGGAAAACAATGAGCAGGCCCTGGAATACGTGCGCCAAGCCTGGGAACTCGATCCACGAGGCCATGACATTACTCTGGCATATGCTGACCTGCTGGCGAAAAACCAGCAACCCGATAAAGCGCGTGATCTGATGCGTAATATGCAACAGACGCCTGACATATTGCTGTCACGCATTCTGTTTGAGCTTACGGCCAAGGACATGACGGCCGCGCTGTCGATCTATCAGGAGTTCAAAGCGCTGGATTTTGAGAACAGCAGCGAAAAAGCCTTTTACCTGGGGCAGTCGGCGGATGCTCTGGGCTTGAGCCAGGATGCCATCGACAGTTTTGCAAAAATCAAACGAGGCCAGTTTTTCCTCGCTGCTACCGCCAGGACCGCTGAATTGCAAGCGCAAAAGGGCGATATTGAGGCGGCCCGCCAAACATTGGCAATTTTACGACGCCAGCCAGATGAAACGATAATTGAACAGTCCTGGTTAAGCGAAGCCCAGATTTTGCAACAGGCAGGGAGAGCCGATGAGGCTATCGCTGTTTTGGATGAAGCACTACAGCAATTCAATCAGTCCACGTCCTTGCGCTATTCGCGTGCTCTGGTAGCAGCCGAACAGGGAAATATTGAACTGGCGGAATCAGACTTGTTGTTTGTGCTGGCCCAGGACTCTGAAAATGCCCCGGCACTCAATGCTTTGGGTTATACCCTGGCGGATCAGACCGACCGGCTGGATGAGGCTGAGGACCTGATACACAGAGCCTACGAACTGTTGCCTGAAGACCCGGCTATCACCGACAGCATGGGTTGGGTGGCTTTCAAGCAAGGTCGTCTGGACGAGGCCGAATCCTATTTGCGACAGGCATTAAGCCTGGACAACAATCCTGAAATCGCCGCCCACCTGGGTGAAGTTTTATGGGTCATGGGCCGCCAGGATGAAGCACGGTCTGTTTGGAGCGAAGCATTGGAATCAGATCGGGAAAACAAGGTGTTGAACCAGACCCTGAAACGCTTGCAACCTTGAAAACCGCTTTGAATTTATTCCTGAGCCGCTATGCCGCAATTTCAGTGCTTGCTCTAATGCTGTCGGCGTGTGCAACTCAAGCGGCGAAATCTCCTGGGCCTGGCGCCGAGCATGCTTATCAACAAAGGCATGATTACCTGGTTGCTTTAGACGCCTGGAGCCTGTCAGGCCGCCTCGCGGCTGATAACAGAAAAGAAGGTGGTAGCGGCTCATTGACCTGGCAACACAATGGCAGTGTAACTCGCATGTCCTTTCGCGGGGCCATGGGTAAGGGCGCCTGGGAGCTACATGCAAGCCCGGGTCAAGCCAATCTTCGCCTAGCGGACGGCCGCGAATATTCGGCTGCAACGATTGCTGAATTGGTTTCCTTGCATATGAATACCAAAGTTCCGGTGGATGCGCTGACGTGGTGGGTGTTGGGTCTGGCGCAGCCGAAGGTATGGGAAAACCGACAATTGGATGAAGAAGGCAGAATTACCAGCCTGAGGCAATTGGGATGGGATGTGAGCTTCAGCGGCTACAAACTCGAAGAACAGGTTTGGCTACCCGGCAAACTGGTGGCGCGCAACCAGGACCATACTGTCAAACTGGCCATCAGCGACTGGAACCTGCAACCAGACACGCCCAGGCCAGACTGAAGGTTTCAACGTGAAGTGGCCAGCACCTGCCAAACTCAATCTGTTCCTACATGTTTGCGGTCAGCGCCCTGACGGCTACCATGAACTGCAGACCCTGTTCCAGTTGATTGATTTTTACGATGAGCTGGAAATTGAACCCACCAGCGATGGCATGATCACCCGTAGTGGTGGACTTGCAGATATTCCACAGGAACAGGACCTGGTGGTACGTGCAGCGCGGTTGTTGCAATCAGTTGCTGGTGTATCCGACGGGGCCAGCATTCGCCTGTACAAGAATATACCGGTGGGAGCAGGTTTGGGCGGCGGCAGTTCCGATGCTGCTACTACATTGCTGGTTCTGAACCAGTTGTGGCGTTGCAATCTATCGAATCCACAATTGGCCGAACTGGGCCTGTCACTGGGTGCAGATGTTCCGTTGTTTATCAAGGGCCATAGTGCTTTTGCCGGCGGTATTGGTGAACAGCTGGAAGCAGTGGAGCTGGGTGATCGACATTACGTTTTGGTGCTGTTGCCGTTGCATGTCAGCACAGCTGAAGTATTCAACCACCCGGATCTGCAGCGGGA
Organism: Lysobacterales bacterium; assembly: GCA_037968555.1. Classification (GTDB taxonomy): domain Bacteria; phylum Pseudomonadota; class Gammaproteobacteria; order Xanthomonadales; family SZUA-36; genus JAWXBM01. Next base: position 7,423 of record JBBKVS010000133.1, read on the forward strand.
TTGCCCAGTCGTTGACAAGGCGACTGCCTTGTCCGGGTCAGGCAGCAATGTCTGTGAGGAAGTGGTGAGGAGCATGCACCCAACCTTGTCCCGTGCACTGGACGAATTACGCGCTTACGGCGATGCGCGCATGACAGGCACAGGTAGCAGTATTTTTCTGGAAATGCCGGATGCTGAGGCAGCAATCAGGGCTACACTCCGATTGAATTCTCTATATAATGTGCGCGCTGTACGCGGGCAGGACAAATCATTGGTGCATCAAATGCTCCAAAAAATGGGTTTGGGCTAAACGCGGCTGGCAATCTGCTGGGACGTCGCCAAGTTGGTAAGGCACGGGGTTTTGATCCCCGCATGCGCAGGTTCGAGTCCTGCCGTCCCAGCCAATTTTCATCACATTCAAATCTGATTGGTTTGGATTACGGGCCTAACCCCACTGTCAATTATTTGGCAAATGGTGAAGCCCGGGCGACTCACCCGCGGGGAGGGAACTGGTGGCCGCACCAACGTTGATGATTTTTTCTGGCAATGCCAATCTCGAACTGGCAAGCAATATTGCTCATGAGCTGAATGTGCCCATGGGTAAAGCCATAGTGGGTCGTTTCAGTGATGGCGAAGTTATGGTGGAGGTCATGGAAAACGTTCGTGGCCGTGATACCTATGTTGTTCAGCCAACCTGCGCGCCTACAGCCGATAATTTCATGGAATTACTGGTCATGATAGATGCACTGAAACGTGCGTCAGCATCCCGCGTAACTGCCGTTATCCCTTACTTCGGATATGCCCGCCAGGACCGACGTCCGCGTTCTGCTCGTGTACCCATAACAGCCAAGGTGGCGGCTCAGATGATCTGTGCTGTCGGAACTGATCGTGTAGTTACAATTGATCTGCATGCCGATCAGATCCAGGGTTTTTTTGACATACCCGTTGATAATGTCTATGCCTCGCCATTGACGCTGGCAGATATCTGGCAACGTCAATCAGCTTACGACATTATCGTGGTTTCACCGGATGTGGGCGGCGTGGTCCGTGCCCGTGCTATTGCCAAGCGCCTGGATGCCGAGCTGGCCATCATTGACAAGCGTCGTCCACGCGCCAACGTAGCAACCGTTATGAATATCATCGGTGATGTGCGCAACAAGTGCTGTGTGCTGGTTGACGACATGGTAGACACCGCCGGCACGCTTTGTTCAGCTGCTGCAGCGCTGAAGGAAAAAGGAGCCAGCAGAGTAGTAGCATATTGCGTGCATCCGGTACTTTCCGGTCCGGCTGTGGACAACATCACACAATCACAATTGGACGAAATGGTGGTCACCGATACCATTCCCCTGAGTGAAGCCGCTCGCAACTGCAGCAAGATACGTCAACTCAGCGTAGCGCAAATGTTGGCCGAGACCATACGCCGTATGGCACAAGGTGAGTCTGTCAGTTCCATGTACGTCGATTAGATTCGGCTGAATTAATTTTCCAGAACTCTTTCTAAGGTTTCCGTTCCTGGGCTATAATGCCCGGCTGTTTTTGCTGCTGGGTCTGGTCGCGGGCCTGGCAATTTGGCCAATTTGGCCTGGAACCCGCTTAAAGCGGGCATTGAGATTTGAGGTATACCATGGCAATTCATCATTCTATCGTTGCAGAGTTGCGTGACAACCAGGGGAAAGGTGCGAGCCGCCGCCTGCGTCACGAAGGCAAAGTTCCTGCAATCATCTACGGTGGTCATCGCGATCCTGTCGCCTTGTCCTTGAGTCAGAACGAACTTTTACATTCATCTGAGCATGAATCGTTCTACTCTTCCATTATTGAAATCCGGGTGGGTGAAGACGTGACTCAGCAGGCCGTTGTACGTGATATGCAGCGTCATCCGTATAAGCCTGTGATCATGCACATCGATTTCATGCGCGTAACCGCTGGTGAAATACTGACCATTTCAGTACCCGTGCATTTTGTCGGTGAAGAGAAATCTCCAGCGGGCAAGGCCGCAGGTGTAGTTATCCAGCACTTGATGACCGAAATTGAAATCGAGGCACTGCCCAAGGACCTGCCGGAATTCTTGTCGGTAGACCTGTCGAAAATGGAAGCGGGTGATTCAGTCATGCTTTCAGAGGTTGTGCTTCCGGAAGGTGTCACCATTCCAGCCTTGGAGTCTGGTTCAGAGTACGATACTACTATCGCCCACGCGGTTCACGTCAAGGAATCACAGGGTAGTGATACCGATGTGGAAGAGGTTGCTGAAATAGAAGAAGAAGACGACGAAGTGGAAACCAAGGATCGTGACGAAAAGGATAAAAAGGACGATTAATCCTTGTCCTGATGCCAGTGTCTGATCCATTCCTGATCGTTGGCCTGGGAAATCCAGGTCCAAAGTACGCTGAAACCCGGCATAACGCCGGGTTTTGGTTTCTGAGTGAGCTATTACGTCGACTGAATGGCACAGCCCGGCCCCAGGCCAGGCTGCAGGCAGATCTCGTGCGACTGGATGTGCATGGCGAAGCGTGCATTCTTGCCATGCCCACGAGCTTCATGAATCACAGCGGGCAGGCCGTCCGGGCCATCATGGATTATTATCAGGTTCCAGTGCGAAATCTGCTCGTGGCCTACGACGAACTGGACTTGCCGTCTGGTACAGCGCGCTTGAAACTGGGTGGTGGGCACGGTGGGCACAATGGCATCCGGGATATTTTCCGGCATCTTCCCGAACAAGATTTTCTTCGTTTGCGTTTGGGAATTGGCCATCCGGGTACCAAAGACCAAGTGACCAATTATGTTTTAAGCAGGCCAACAGCGCCGGAAGAGCTGGCAATCCGACAGGCAATTGCTGCGGCTCTGGAAGTGTTGCCAGCAGTATTGGGCGGGCAGTTATCCCTGGCTATGAAGACACTACATACCAATACTTCAGCAACAGACGATCAGTCGAGCGACAGGCAGGAATAATTCATGGGCTTCAAATGTGGAATTGTCGGCTTGCCGAATGTTGGAAAATCAACCTTGTTCAATTCATTGACCAGGGCAGGAATAGCGGCTGAGAACTATCCCTTCTGTACCATCGATCCGAATATCGGAATTGTCCCGGTTCCAGATCTTCGCTTACAACAGCTTGCAGAAATTGTTCAGCCACAAAAAATACTGCCAACAGCAATGGAATTTGTTGATATTGCAGGCCTTGTCGCAGGTGCTTCCAAAGGGGAAGGGTTGGGTAACAAGTTTCTGGCCCATATCAGGGAAACGGATGCCATTGCCCATGTAGTGCGCTGCTTCGAGTCCGCAGACGTGGTGCATGTGGCTGGTCGGGTTGATCCCATAGCTGACGTGGAGGTCATCAATACAGAACTGGCACTGGCCGACCTCGAAAGCGTAGAGCGTGCTATACAGAGAACAGAGAAGCTGGCAAAAGTCAGTCCGAAAGAAGCGGCACTGCGCATGGTGGTTCTGGAACGACTGAGGTCCTGTCTGGATGAGGGTATCGGCGTTCGGGTGTTGGAATTGACAGAGACCGAACAAGCCAGCATCAACGATGTACACTTGATTACCAGCAAGCCGGTGATGTATATCGCCAACATTGCAGAGGGTGAAAACACCGATAACCCTTGGCTTAAAAGCTTGCGGGACTATGCCGCCAATGAATCGGCAGAAGTGATCCCGGTCTGCGCCGGGATCGAAGCTGAAATTTCCGAGCTGAACGATGAAGACCGCAAGGAATTCCTACAAGAACTGGGCCTGGAAGAGTCAGGCCTGGATCAGGTCATCCGCACGGGCTATCGCTTATTGAAGCTTTTGACATTTTTTACCGCGGGAAAAAAGGAAGTGCGGGCCTGGACAGCTTGGACAGGTGCAACTGCTCCGCAAGCCGCCGGCAGAATTCATACCGATTTCGAAAGAGGTTTTATCCGTGCTGAAGTGACGGCTTTTGAGGACTTTATTCGTTGTGGCGGAGAGCAGGGTGCCAAGGAATCTGGCAAATTGAGGGTTGAAGGTAAGACCTATGTTGTGAATGAGGGGGATGTCATGCACTTTCGGTTCAATGTGTGAATTCCGGATCAAAAATTCACCAAAAGCTTTGCTTGCCTCGAATTTTGCGTTATAAGGCAGGGCATAAATGTTCAAGCGGGGAAGCTGGGGTTCCGAAAATTGCCGCAAACAAAGAAAAAAGCTACAGCCAAAGCTGTAAAGACTAAAACCTCTGGTGCCAAAAAGGCACCGGCGTCCATTACTGCTGGTCGAAATGTGACGAGAACCGCGACCAACAAGGCTGCCGCAGGGAAGAAAGCGTCTGACAAAAGCGCCACGACCAAGAAATCGCTTTCCAGCAAAACCAGTCCAACACCGAAATCCACTGCTGCTGGCAAAAAGATGCTTCCGACCAAGTCGGCCGGCAAAATGCCAGTTACGAAGCCCGCTGTCATTAAAAAGCCCAACAGCCAGGCGAAAGCAAAAAAAGATAACCCAGTCCAGAGTTTAGCCAAACTGCAGAAAGCAGCTTCAGCCAAAGAAGGGAAAACGATCGATAAATCCAAGCGTGGCAAGATTGTCTCTGAGTCAGTGATGGCTGAATCCAAAGCAACAGTTTCTGATTCCAGGGCCGGCGCAAACAAACTGCCTGTCAAGGCTAAATCCAAAAAGCAGAATTCCGGATTATCTGACTCCATCAGTCAGGGTCTAGGCAAGCAAGCGCCGAAAAAACGTGGGTGGCGAGATATAGAGGCTTTGACCGAGCGTGCCAGGCTAAAGAGCCTGTTATCTGATATATGGCATGAAGATATCGATTTGGATTCTGATATTTTTGGTGAAACCGATCATTTATCTGGCTATTACACCGATAAAGAGGAGGAGATTGAAGTCGAGGCAGAAGAAGATGAAGAGTGGGAAGAGTTCGAAGAGGACGAAGACTGATCAAACTTCCAACTATTCTGCGTACTGCGTTACCTGAACCAGCAAACATCGCCCGAAAGGGCAAATACAGCTGCTATCGTCTTGACACTGGCATGACGGTAGGCGAGAATACGCGGCTTGCCTGATTAAGCTTGGCGCGGGGATATTTTGTCACAAATCGACTTTCATCAATAGTTTTAACGGACGGTTAAGCCTTTCGTTGATACGGATGAAAATTCCCAAGCGCTTGATTTTCAGGAAAAAGTACCGGAGGGGTACTCAAGCGGTCAACGAGGGCAGACTGTAAATCTGCTGGCTATGCCTTCGGAGGTTCGAATCCTCCCCCCTCCACCATCTCTTGCGAGTTGGGTTTGGCAGTAAGTGTAAGTGTATTTTTGAAACAGATTGTGATGCGGAGCGCAGCCATTGTGTATGTAGGTGCTCCGTTGTTGTTATGACTGGACTGATTTAAGCAAGGTTGGCGGGCCGGTGGCCTGATAGCCGGAATTTGAGCCAATCGACTACGGTGACCAGGCGGGTGTAGTTCAATGGTAGAACCTCAGCCTTCCAAGCTGATTGTGTGGGTTCGATTCCCATCACCCGCTCCAATCGTAACAACAGAAAATAATTTTATTCGCCTGCATAGCTCAGGTGGTAGAGCACTCCCTTGGTAAGGGAGAGGTCACTGGTTCGAATCCAGTTGTAGGCACCACATTAAAGACAGCAAGGACTAAGTCCGAAAGTTTTTCTGGAGATAGGCATGTCAAAAGCAAAATTCGAACGTAACAAGCCCCATGTAAATGTGGGAACGATTGGCCATGTTGACCACGGCAAGACGACGCTGACGGCGGCCTTGACCAAGGTATGCGCAGAAGCGC
>JBBKVS010000134.1:0-2917 GCA_037968555.1 Lysobacterales bacterium
CTGGACGCGCTTAAGTTCTGTCAAGCCCTCGGCTGGTATACGTACCGTAGCCCCTGGTAGCCGCCGAGTAGTGATGGGGACCCGCGGTTGAGGGCACATGGATGTGCCCGAAAGGCCAGACCGACCATGGACGGGAGTATGGCCGACCGCGGAAGCCGCATTACTGCGAGGGCACCCGCAGGGCGGCGGACTCGGGGATACGGTACGTATACCAGTCGAGGGCTTTATTGACGCTAAACTCCGGGGATCGGAGGTCCTTCAGCCAGCGGGGTACTCTTGCGGTAAAAATGAAACAGCGAATTCGGTGCGTAAACCGGCCGATGGCTTTGAGGTTGGACTGGGTTCCAGACTCACCTGTGGTGGTCTGGAACGACGGGGATAGGGTTGATTTGCCATGCGGAACGCAGGGCAGCAGCTAAATGGAATTTAGCCGCCCGGCGGCCCAACAAACATCCGGTATGCCGGATTATCGCTTTCCGCCTCGTAGGGGTAGGCCGTGGAATCGAGGAACGCCTGGAATGATTCGGCATCCGCATCCGGAACCTGTATGCCCATCAGCACCCGGCCGTATTCAGCCGCGTAATTGCGGTAATGAAACAGGCTGATGTTCCAGTCCGAGTGCATGCCGCGCAGGAACTTGAGCAGGGCGCCAGAGCGCTCGGGGAATTCAAAGCGATAAATTTTCTCGTTGGCCACACTGGCTCGTCCCCCCACCATATGGCGAATGTGCAGACGTGCCGTGTCATTCGATGAGAAATCCGTCACTGCAAAATCGTTGGCTCCGAGCAGTTCGACGATTTCCTGCTTCTCCGCAAGTCCGTCGCGCAAAGCGATGCCGATGAAAATGTGCGCCTCAGACGGATCGGCGTATCGATAGTTGAATTCAGTGATGCCACGATTGCCGATCAGCTCGCAAAAGCGCAGCAGGCTGGCCGGTTGTTCGGGCAGCGTGACCGCCAGCAGGGCTTCCTGTTCTTCGCCCACCGCAGCCCGCTCGGCAATATGCCGCAGACGTGCGAAATTTACATTGGCACCGGAGAGTATCCCCGCCACACAGGCGCCCTGTTGTGGGTGCTTGCTGAAGTATTGGCGGATGCCCGCAGTGGCCAGAGCGCCAGCCGGTTCCGAGATGGCGCGGGTGTCTTCATAGACTTCCTGCACAGCCGCACAGATTTCATCGCTGCTGACGGTGAGGATGTCGTCCAGCATCACGGAGCAGATTTCATAGCTGAGGTCACCGACCCGGCGCACTGCTGCACCTTCGGCGAAGTGACCCACCTCCGGCAATGTGACGGGCTGGCCGGCCTTGAATGCCGCTTGCATGGAAGCCGATTCTTCGGCTTCAACGCCGATGATGCGGATGCCGGGATGAAGGTAGCGCGCCACCAGCGCAACGCCAGCGGCCAGGCCACCACCACCTATGCAGACGAACAAATAGTCAATTGGTCGCGCCGCCTGGCGTATCAGTTCCAGCGCTATGGTGGCCTGACCGGTGATGACTTCTGCATCGTCGTAGGGATGAATGAATTCACGATCTTGCTGGCCTGCCATGGCCTGGGCTTTGGTGCAGGCAGCGTCAAAATCATCGCCTTCGATCAGCACCTGGGCGCCCAATTTACGCACCGCGTTGATCTTGATTTCTGGTGTGACCGTAGGCATCACCACCAAGGCATCAATGCCGAGATGTTTTGCGGCCAGCGCCACGCCCTGCGCATGATTGCCGGCAGAAGCACAGATCACGCCTCGATTGCGCTGTTCCGGCGTCAGGCTTTTCAGCTTGGCGTAAGCACCGCGCAGCTTGAAAGAAAATACCGGTTGCAGGTCTTCACGTTTGAGCAGCACATCAACGCCCAGGCGTTCGGACATCAGCGGCAAAGGCTGAAGGGGTGTTTCCAGTACCAGGTCTTCCAGTCGGCACTGCAGGATTTTCGGCATAAAGCGCTCGAACAGCGCCTTGCGTTGCTCTTCTATCCGAGCGGTGGCCCTTGCGAGCGCTTCACGTTCAAGGGCTACTGGTGTGCTCATCAGGCTGCGCTCACCGTTTGTTGGCTGGCCAGGCGCTGACAGACTTCCTGTGTCACTTCCTTGGTCGAACTGCCGTTCTTGACCAAATCGCAGGTTAGCACGCCAGCTTCCCAGCATTGGAATATCGCCTGCTCCAGAGCTGCGGCAGGCTCAGCTTGCTGCAATGAATGCCGCAGCAACATGGCCAGGCTGAGTAACATGGCATAGGGATTGGCAATGCCTTTGCCGGCAATGTCCGGAGCCGAACCATGCACCGGCTCGTAAAGACCAAAATTTCCTTCCGCCAGCGAAGCCGAAGGCAGCAAACCCATGGAGCCGCAAAGCATCGAGGCCTCATCGGAGAGGATATCGCCGAACAGGTTTTCTGTCAGCACCACATCAAAGTCAGCCGGTCGCGTGAGCAAATGCATGGCGCAGGAATCCACCAATTGGTGCTGAAGCGTGATGCCAGGATACTCATCTGCTACCACTTGGGTGGTCACTTCGCGCCACAAGCGCGAGGTTTCCAGCACATTGGCCTTGTCCACCTGGGTGACCCGGCCATCGCGCTGCAGGGCAATATCACAGGCCTTGCGGGTGACGCGGGTGATCTCTGCGCGAGTGTAGGAACAGACATCTTCAGCGCGGTCGCCGACGCGACGCTTCTCGCCAAAATAGATACCACCGGTCAGTTCTCGCACGATCATCAAATCGACGTTCTGCAGCTTCTCGGGCCGCAGCGGAGAAAACTCATGCAGGGCAGGGTGGGTGACCACCGGCCGCAGATTGCAGTACAGGCCAAACTCAGCGCGTATGCGCAGCAAGCCTTTCTCGGGTCGCAGTTGGGGCGGATTGGCATCCCACTTCGGACCACCTACGGCACCCAGCAGGATGGCATCGGCTGCACGGCAGG
>JBBKVS010000135.1:0-4581 GCA_037968555.1 Lysobacterales bacterium
GTGCCGGTGTTCCTGATTGATGTCAGCAGCTGCATCATTGAATTACTGGTACTGGACAGCATCAGCCTGCGCCAGGCACCACCCAGCCCTATCGATGGCAAACCGCTGCAACGGGCCAGCCTGGCGGAAGTTGAAAAGATGTTGGAGGTCAATTCCAGCGCTGCCTGAGGCAGCGGGATGGGTGATTTGGTCCACCTCTCGTTAGTGACGGATGGTGGCGTGGAGTTAAAAGGCAGTTTTCTAGCCTGGTTTTCTTCAAGGGTCGAAGCAAACCAGTCACATTGGGCTCAAGGATAGCTGTAGCTGGACTGCAAACCGAGCGGAATGCCCAGCATCCAATAGACCAGCAGGAACACAGTCCACAGGGTGATAAAAGTTATTGAGTACGGCAACATCATGGCCGTTACCGTGCCGATCCCGGTGGATTTCACATAGCGCTGGCAATACACCACCACCAGGGGGAAATACGGCATCAAGGGGGTGATGATGTTGGTGGTTGAATCACCTACGCGATAGGCTGCCTGGGCCAGGTCAGGAGATATGCCCAGGCCCATCAACATGGGCACGAAAATCGGTGCCAACAGCGCCCACTTGGCCGAAGCAGAACCCACAAATAAATTGATAATACCGGTCAGTAACACAATTCCGGTGATGGTCAGCCCGCCTGGCATGGCCAGTGCTTTCAGCATGGCCGCTCCTTCCAAAGCCAATAAAACACCCAGGTTGGATTGCCCAAAGGCATAGATGAACTGGGCTATGAAAAACATGATCACCAGGTAGTAAGCCATGCTGTTCATGGCCTTGGTCATGCCTTCGATCACATCGCGGGAGCTTTTCACGGTACCGGCAAACATGCCGTAAACCACACCCGGCAACAGAAACAAAGCAAAAATCAAGGCAACAATCGAGGACATCAGCGGTGCGCCAAATTCGGTCAATGATCCCCCTGCTCCGCGCCAGGCGGACTGCGCCGGCAATGATGTGGCGACCAGAATGGCAACACCAATCAGCATGGACAGCATGGCCATGCGCAGGCTCTTTTTCTCCAAAGCCGTCAGAGGGTCCATAGAGCGTGAAATATCAATATCGTCGCGCAGCGGCTGGTTTTTCAGTTTGGGCTCAATAAACCGGTCCGTAATTAGCCAGCCCAATGCAATGATCAACAGCGACGAAGCCGCAGTGAAGAAATAGTTATTCAACGGATTCAGCGTCACGCTTGGATCCAGGATCTGCGCACCCGACTGGGTCAGCCCCTGCAACATAGGGTCAATGGCTGAGGGGACAAAATTAGCCGAGAAGCCGCCGGATACGCCGGCAAACGCTGCAGCAATTCCAGCCAGGGGGTGCCTGCCTGCCGCGTAGAAAATAACGCCACCTAAGGGGATAACCAGCACATAACCCGCATCAGCTGCCGTGTGACTGACGATACCGACCAGGATGATCATGGGCGTGAGTAACCATTTCGCAGTGACTGACAACATGGCCCGCAAGCCCGTATTGATAAAGCCGGTATGCTCGGCCACACCAATTCCCAGCATGGAAACCAGCACCACGCCGATGGGATGAAAGTGCGAAAAATTGGTGACCAGCGAGGAAAGAAACTGGGTAATGGCGCTGCCGGACAGCTGGTTGTTGATGACCAGTTGCTGGCCATTGCGTGGGTCAACCAGGTCAAACTGCAGATAGGACAGTGCCCACGACAATAACCACACCACCAGCAACAGGTATATAAACAACACAGCAGGGTCAGGCAGTCGGTTTCCAAGGCGCTCCACTGCGCCCAGTATTCCGGATGGCGCTGCCTGCGTGTTAACAGATTCGTCTGCAGATTCGGCTTTCATCAGTATTCTCCTGTCCCTTGTGACCGTCGGCTTCATTCCCGGACTGGTCATTGATTGGTATTGTCTTCAGGGCAAAACCTGGGTTCCTGATGCTGGAAAATTTGGAGTTGGAACCCCTTCCCGCGGTGAACTCTAGCATGAAAAGCTTTAGCAGCCAGCCAGCCTATAAAGTCCAGTCTGATCGTGCGTATAATCCCGATATGAGCCAATCTGTCCACTACAGCATGCAAAACCAGATCGCCGTGATCCGCATCGATGACGGCAAGCGCAATGCTTTGTCGCCACAGGTACTGGATGAAATTTACCGCGCGTTCAAGCAGGCTGAATCGGACCAGGCAATCGTGATCATTACCGGCAGGGAAGATGTGTTTTCCGCGGGCTTCGATCTGAAGGTCATGAAGCGTGGAGGCCTCGATGCACTGCGTATGCTGCGCAAAGGTTATGGTTTGACGGCACGGGTGATGTCCTATCCGCATCCGGTGATCGCAGCATGTAGCGGACACTCTTTGGCCATGGGTGTATTCCTGATGCTTTCAGCCGACTATGTGATCGGCAGCCGCGGTGAATTCAAGATTGCTGCCAATGAAGTAGCCATCGGTATGACCATGCCACGGGTTGCTGCTGCTACCCTGCATCAGCGGCTGAATCCCTCGGCCTACCAGCGGGCCGTCAATCTGGCTGAATACTTCGATGTAAATGGTGCACTGGCGGCCGGGTTTTTCGATGAACTGGTAGAACCCGGTGAATTGGCGGAACGAGCCAATCAATTGGCCGAAGGTTTCAAGGCTTTGGATAAACGGGCGCACCGTGAATCCAAGCGTCGCATTCGCGCCAGACTGCTTCGCCGCATCAGACGCAGTATTCCCCTGGATTTATTCGATGCAGCCATGGTTGGTTTGAGAGCTTCGCGCAAATAACAGGTTCACTGAGAATCAAAGCGCCTTAGGCTGCCGACAAGCCGACGGATGAGTTTCGAGGTAAACCTTTCTAAGGCGCAGAATGGTTACATGGGTATATATCTGTGTCGTTGATATGTCGGCATGGCCCAGGAATTCCTGAATACAGCGAATGTCGGCGCCATGTTCCAGCATCAAAGTGGCTGCCGCGTGCCGAAACAGATGACAAGCTCCGCGTGCGCGCAGTCCATTAGTAAGAAAACGCTTCCCCACCAGGCGACTCAATTGATGGCCCCGGAAACGCAATCCTTTTTGATCAATAAACAATGAACCTCCGGATTGATGCCCCACCCAGCTTGGGCGAGCCTCTGCCAGGTAGCGGGAAATCCATGTGCAGGCTCTACTGGCAATGGGTATCACACGATCCCGGTTGCCCTTGCCGCGCTGAACCTGCACCAGGTTGGCAGGAAAATTGATGTTGTTGACGTCCAACCTCGCCAGTTCCATCCGGCGAATTCCCGTTGCAAAGGATGTTTCACAAATCGCCCGGTCTCGCAGCTCTCTGGGAGTATCAGGCTGTATGCTCTCCAGCAATTGATCAATCTCTGCCAAATCAGGAATCAGTCCGGGTAACCGCCGTGGGCAGCGGGGAAGTTCCAATTCCGCAGTTGGATCAGCGTCGATAATCCTCATTTTGGACAAGTGTTGGAAGCACGTCTTGATGGCGGTGAGTCGGTTGCGCTGGGTCGATGGGTCTAAATGCAGCAGGCAAATGGGCTGCAAGTAGCTATATACCGCCCGGCGGTACTCCTCGATAACGCTTGGGTCGATTTGTTGCCAACAGGTAATTTCTCTGGCGATACACCACCGGACGAACAGGCCCAGAGATGATCGCTTGGATTGAAGCGTTTGCGGACTTTGTCCGTGAGCCTGACAATTCGTTAAGTATTGAAGAATATTGATTTGCAGTGGTGATAATCTGAAGTTTGACATGACGGGTTTTCCTGTTTCCAAACCTTCGATTTTCGATTAACTGAAACACTTCGAAAGAGAAAACTGTTTAATTAAACTCACCCCGTTCATATGAACGGGCGGGCGTATGATTACAATCTGGGCAGGTTCCTCAGTGTTGATCCGATTATTCAGTTTCCGGCTAATAGCCAGAGTCTGAATCCGTATTCCTATTTGATGAACAATCCCATGGCGGGGACTGATCCAAGTGGGTATGCGTGCTCTTTTCCTGGGCCAAAGGGCAGCAGTGGTCTGCAGTGTTCTGACATTTTTGGCGGCGGCTATATGGGACCAAGGAGCGGCCCTTTTGTTGTTCAATTTAACACTGGGGATAACGGCGAAGAGAGCGCACCAACTGCCACGGACTCAAATGTTGAGAACCAGGATATAGGATCACCATCGGGTCAGGTAGAAAAGCCGTATGAACTGCCGAGAATTTCGGTAACTGCCCCAACTGGAATGGGGGGAGGAGTGAGCGCCGGCGCTGCTATTGCAGCCAGGGCTGGCATAATGACGGAATCTTTGGGGGCGCGAGAACTGTTGAAGGCCTTGGGTCGTCTGACGCCTTATCCGGCAACTATCGGCGTCGGTGCACTGATTTACAGCTCCGGGTTGGGTGGGTGTGACGCCAATGGCAGTAATTGTGCGTCCGATTTCATATCGCCTAACATCATGCCTGGGGCTGATTTTGAGTCGATTCGGGGAACATCCAGTCCAGGGGTGATGAACAATGAAGAGGGTGACAATCCAGATTTGGAGAACCCATCTCGTCAAAAAGGTGATCGCTTTAAGACTGGGGACGATGCTCTTAGTCAATTGGAGGAGATTGAGAA
>JBBKVS010000136.1:0-31993 GCA_037968555.1 Lysobacterales bacterium
GGCCCAGGCCCGCTTTTTTTATGTTTTCAGGAAATTGCGCAAGCTCAGGTTAATACCGTATCCCGCAAACCTGGCAATCAAATCAATAACGCGGAATGCTGTTGTCCACTTCCTGTGACCAGGCATCCATACCGCCCTTGACGTTGTAGACGCTGGTAAAGCCCTGCTTGCGAAAATGCTCTGCGGCTCCCAGGCTGGAATTGCCGTGGTGGCAGATAAAGGCCAGTTCGGATTCACGCGGCAGCTTGCCGAGTTTTTCCATCAACTCATCATCCAGTGGCAGCGCTGCAGCCAGGCTGGCTTTGGCTCGATCTTCTGCGGGCCGTACGTCAATCAGGGTCACATTCCCGGTATTCAGTTTTTCTGCCAGCTCAGTAACGCTGAGGGTCTTTACCGGAGGAGGAGCGCCAGGCAAAGTCACGGACAAGCCTTCTCCCGTCATTACCTTGACCCAGTCTATTACAGCTCCGCGGGCGCGCTGTGCGGTGGCGATGTCCATGGCAATTTCCACACCATTGGCAGTGGTGACGATTTCGCCACCCTGCAATGGGCCCAGGTTGAATTGGGAGTCCCAGCCGGAATCAATGGATAAATGCAGCGCCATACCTTCATGACCTTGCATGGCCTGGCGGATTCGCTCGGCGGCCAGATCGGTCAAGGTGATATCCGGCGGGCTGCGATCTGGCGCAGGCAGGCCCAGCTGTTGATGCAATTCGCCAGAATTGAGCATGGCTATGACGATATCGCAACCACCTACCAGCTCGCCATTGATGTACAACTGCGGAATGGTGGGCCAGTTGCCATAAGCCTTGATGCCTTCGCGTACCTGTTCATCTTCCAGTACGTTGAAGGAAGTGTAATCCGGCAACACGCTGTCCAGGGCGGCAATGGTGCGGGCTGAAAAGCCACACATAGGCTGTTGCGGTGTGCCCTTCATAAACAAGACCACCTGGTTGCCTTTGACCAGCTGATCAATACGGTCACGCACGGCTGAATCCAGATTCATAATAAAACTCCAAGATGTAGTTGGACGGTCAGCGGCACATCCATATACCGCAGAAACCCCGAATTAATCGGAGTTCCCTTAATATGCGGCTATTCGGGGGCGTATCAAGTCTCGTCCCAACCATAGTCGATGGTGATCTCTTCACCGCAGACGATGTCCCGGCTGGCATAGCACTGCTGACCATCCATTTCGGCATTGGGGGCAGCGGAGTGGTTCATGTAGCGCATGTGGTTGTTGCCCTCATAACCAATCCATTGGCCATCGTCCTCCTCTACCCAAAGCACGTGCATGCCATCCTCCGTCACGGTTTTGCCATCGTAGTCGCCGATCAGCTCTCCGCTGCCCAGCCTGCGGGAGGCAAACAAGCCCTTACCGTGAATGATGGATAAGCCAACGTGTACACGATCACTACTGGCCGTCCCATCCGTTTTGTTTTTGTCAGGTGCTAATGCCATGTTTGCCCGCGTACGGATTCTGCCAGCAGGCAGCGTGAATTTTCGTCATAAAGAATGCTGCCCGGAAACGCCACAGTGCCTTCAGCCAGGCCACTCTTGCGAATCGCAGCATGGATATCATTAATGCCTTGAGCAGCCAGTGGATAGTAATGTTGCAAACAGCCATCATGGGCATGGCTGACGCAGATGGTTCCCAGCTCTGCAAAGCTGTGCTCGGTGACGCTGGTATCGCTTTCCAGGGGCTTGCCAGTGGCTTGTTCCACAAAGTATTGACCTGCCAGCGCCTGCTCCGGTTGGCCAGGCAGATGAAATATTACATCCACGGCATGAGCACGCAGCGTGATGAGGTATTGGCGCAACTGGCGGGTCCAGTCGGCATAAGCCCCCGCCAGCTTGCCACGGTAAGCTTCGAGGGTTTTTCCGGGGCCTAGTTGGGCCCAATGATCGAAAGTCTGATACTCGATATGAACTGCTCCGTCCCGCCAAACGAACAGTGGGCCCGTATCTGTTTGCACCTGCAGCTCAGTAGTGGATTGTTCCAGGGCTGCGTCGATCAGCTGCCACAAGGGCAGAAAACCGAAATGTTCCAGTTGCAGGTGGAACATGGCCCGCAGGTCGTTCAAGGTCATAAAGCGCGCATGATTGAGCCGGATGCCAAAAGCGCTCTCCAGCCATTGCGCCGACTTGGCCGATAGTTGTCCGCGTTCCATGAAGCTGTGCTCCATTTCCTCGCCCAGGGGCTTCACATCGACTGCAGGCCCGTACAACACCAGTGGCAGCACCTGCAGTATGCCCAGTGGAATTTCGTCTTCGGGCTGCAATTCAGCTACCGGCATCAGCCCCTCTTTGGCGCCTATGCTCAACAAGCGTGGGCCTTTGCCTTTGCTGCTTTCCTGCAGTGCGCTCTTCAGGCATTCAAAAATAGGGTAAGCCGGTCTTAGCAGCTGGGTCTGATCGAATAGCGCCCCAACGGTGGCCAGGCTGCAGCGACCGCTCCCTGGCAACAGCTCAGCCAGGTCGGCAGACAGATGTGCCAGCAACTGGTCAGCGTCCGCCCGCGACAGCAGGCGAGGCCGGCTGGCTGTGTCACCGTGATAGCGGGTGGCATCGGTTTCGATGGCAACCAGCAATGGATAGCTTGATAAGTCTTGCATGCCTGATTCGCTTGCCTTTTTGGGTGTTTTCAATATTGTAAGGGAAACTCTGATTTATTCAGAGTTTCGGAGGCACAGGGAAGTGCCGACATTTTCGATGATTCTGGATCATTGAAAATGAAGCCACCCATTAATTACTTTCTTGGGCACACTTTCTGGGTGGCGTGCTCTGATAATTCACGGATGAATTATTCAGAGCCATATAAGACATAATTCAGGCCTACCTTAACGTAAAACAGATTGAGATAACCCTGATGCAGAACAATCAACATCCCGGTGAGATGAGCTGGCAATGGCTGGAGCTGGCGCAGATGTCACCGCAGCTGCTGTATCGACTGCTGGCATTTCGTGAGTCCATTTTCGTGGTAGAGCAGGCTTGTCCATATCAGGATCTGGACGACCGCGATGAGCTGGCCTGGCATTTGCTGGGAGAGCGATCAGGCCATGTGCTGGCTTGTTTGCGTGTATTGCTGCCGCCAGCCAGCAACAAACGCTATCGAATTGGACGGGTGGCAGTGGATGAGTCGATGCGCGGTAAAGGCCTGGCGCGTGAGATGTTGCTGATGGCCGAGCAGAAAGTTCGTGACGCGGATGACTCAGCTGAAATTGTGCTGGATGCGCAAAGCTACTTGTTGTCTTTCTACCAGGCCACGGGCTATGCCGTGAACGGTGAGGAATTCCTGGAAGATGGGATACCGCATCTGCCTATGAGCAAACAGTTGCAGCCTGCCTGAGAGAAGCATTGAGCCAGGCTGCAATACCGCTTCGCTTAGAACAGCGAGAACGAAGAGCTGCCACCACTGGCACTGCCAGAGCGCCGCCGCCGGCGACGCATACGGGAATGCAGTTGCTGACGTCGTTCTTCCAGCCAGTCGGAACGGACCAGGTCTTCGGCAGCATCGCCCAGGCGGGTTGCTTCGGCCGCACGGAACACGCAGAAGTCACGATAGGCCTGCAACTCATGTTCCAGCGCATTGGTAACAATCTCGATCATGATGGCATCATCGAGGAAACCCAGGCCCGGAATATCATCCGGAATCAGGTCCTGCGGTTCTGAGAAATAAGCCAGGGCTTCCAGCGACCGGGCGCGATCTTCATCATCCAATCCCCAGGCCTTATCCACCACCATGCCGATCAGTGATTCCAGTCGGTGCATACGCTCACGAATGAAGTCCGAAGTATCCGAGTTCCAGATCTGTAAAAGAATCTTGCGGGCATTGTTGATGATGGTGGCCTCATCAAGGTCACCGGAAGACTCACGAGCACGCTGCATCACTTGGCGGAAATGATCCAGGTCGGTTTCGCTCAATTCAAAGGTGATTTTCATGATCTCATTTGCTCGGGCAGGTGTGGTTAAGGAAATTCCGAATTATTCAGAGCTTCTTTGGCACACGGACGTGCCAACATTTTCGATGATTGTAGATCATTGAAAATGGAGCCCGGCAAAAATGACACTTTTTGCCTGGCGTGCTCTGGGAATTCATGGATGAATTATCCAGAGCTTATATATTACCAAGCCTAATTGGCGGAACACTACCCGTCAACGTTGCTCGCGTGAACGGCTGGATGCAGAGCGGTATTGCCCGGGCCTGCCAGGCACCGGATAGAGATAGCCCTCGTAGCGAAATGGCACCTTACCGTCCTGGGTGGTGTGCATGCTGCCTTCGAGGAAAAACGGCAAATTGCCAGTGTCTCCACTCTCCAGATTGGCGAGCAATTCCTGGGCAAATTCATCCGGCAGTTTCCGCACCACAAATTCTTCGGTAGTGTTGGGGTCTATGGACAGGGCCATGGAACTGACATGGCGGGCAAGTTCCACGTCGCGGATGCGAATGGTAATGTCAATTTTATCTATGTCCAGGGCCACATCGTTGATATTACGAATGTTGAAAGATGCACTTAACTGCTTATTTTCCACCGTCAGGGATGAAATGGATACCAAGGGAGCCTTGCCCTTTACCTGGTGTGGACCACAGGCTGTGCAAAAAGCGATCAGGATCAGTGGGAATAGTAACTTGACTGGTTTCATGAGCTGTCCTGTTTCACATTGTGTACCTGTTCGGCTGCTTTACTGGCTTGAGTATAAGTGGCATTGCACCTGGTGTAGCCCACGGGCTGTTTCGGACTGGTTCAGCACTTGTTGCTCAGGAACCACCCGGTTACACAGGTCCATAACTTGCGCACAACGCGTATGAAACACACAGCCGGAAGGCGGAGTCAAGGCAGACGGAGGTTCACCGGTCAAAACCGGTTCATTTGCAGGCGTATTATGCCAATTGCTTTGCGATGCCTGTAACAAAGCCTGGCTGTACGGATGCGCGGCCGACTGGAAGAAGCTGTCAGCCGGTGCCAACTCAATCAGCCTGCCCAGATACATGACAGCCACCCGGTCAGCCAGTTGCTGCACAACGGCCAGGTCGTGGGCGATCAAAACAAAGGCAATCTGTTTTTCTTTACGCAATTCAATGAACAGGCTCAGTAAGCGGGCCTGTTCGGAGACGTCCAGTGCAGACAGGGGCTCATCCGCAATAATCAGGCGGGGCTGACATAACAGGGCACGGGCCAGTGCAATGCGCTGCTTCTGCCCGCCGGACAACTGGTGTGGGTAGCGCTGCAGAATATCGATTGGCAGGTTGACCTCCGCAATGGCGGACAAAATTCGTTGCTGTTGTTCGCCGTCTGCCTTTACGCCCAGCATTTCCAGGGGTTCGGCCAGACTTTGTACGATACGCCTTCGAGGTGACAGAGCCGAATGCGGATCCTGAAACAGCAGTTGGGTATCCCGTCGCCAGTCTTTACGCGCCCGGGCATCCATGCCAGATACCGCAGCACCGCGAAAATATATCTCCCCGCTGCTGGCGGGCAGTAAACCCACCATGGCGCGAGCCAGGCTGGACTTACCACAACCGGATTCGCCGACGACGGCGATAATTTCACCGGCTGCCACTGACAGGCTCAATTGTCGCACTGCTTCCAGGTGTTCGTGTGAGGTGCCGCCAGCCACAGTGTGCTGCACACTCAAATCTCGTACTTCCAGTATGGGCGTGGCCTGATTCAACTGACTGCACCCGGCAGGGGGTGGTGGCAGGCCACTGCACGGCCATTGCCGTTGCTTACTTTCAGCTCCGGAATTCGTTGGCTGCAAAGCTCAGTAGCACGCGGGCAGCGAGCGGCATAGGCGCAGCCCGGCAGTGTCAGATGCAAAGCCTCTACGCGCCCTTGAATGGGCTGAACAGCGAGTGGGCGACTCTTGCTGATGCGTGGCGTTGCCTGCATTAAAGCCGCGGTATAAGGGTGCTGCGGTTGATTGAGCACGCGGGCTGTAGGGCCACTTTCCAGCACGCGCCCGGAATACATCACCAGTGCCCGGTCACATACCCGTGCCACCGCTGCCAGGTCGTGTGAGATCAACAAGATGGCGGTGTTATGACGATCAGCGGCCTGGCGCAGCAGGGTCAGAATCTGGTCGCGGCTACTGATATCCAGGGCCGATGTGGGTTCGTCAGCGATCAGCACTTCCGGTTTACAGCTCAAGGCCATGGCGATCATCGCCCGCTGGCGCATGCCGCCGGAAAGCTGGTGCGGATAGGAAGCCAATATTCGTGCGGTATCACCCAAGCCACAGTCAGCCAGACTGGCTGTGGCGAGATCAAGGGCATGTTGCCGATTGCCGGGCACATGTCGCCGGATCACACGCACCATCTGCTGGCCTATGGTGAACACCGGGTCCAGTGCCGTTTGTGGCTCCTGGAAAATCATGGCCAGATGACGACCGCGCAATTTGCGCCAGGCTTTCTCATCCGCAGCGGCCAGGTCCTGCTTATCGCCGAGCACAAAAACCTGGCTATGCACACTGGCCAGTGGCGAGGGCAGGAGCCCCAACAAGGCGTTGCCGGTCAACGATTTACCACAGCCGGACTCGCCGACCAGGCCCACCATTTCGCCGGCACGCAAATCCAGGTCTATACCCTTGATCAGATCGCGCACTTGTCCGGCCACGGGCATAGTCAGGTGCAATTGCCGCAAGGACAAAACGGTGGGTTTGGCCGGGAAATTGTGGGCAGGCTGGGGGTTCATGCGGGCAGTTGTCGCGGGTCCAAAGCAGACTGCAATGCATCGGCCAGCAGGTTAAAACCCAGCAACAGGGCAAACAGCGGCAGAGAAGCAGCCCAGAAATTATTGAATTGGCTGGCCAAAACTTCCTGGGTACTTTCTGCCAGCATCAAACCCCAGCTCACCCCATTCTGTACGCCCAGGCCGAGGAAACTCAGTATTACTTCGGCCTTGATGGCGGCGGCAAACACGATGGCTGACTGCGCCAGCAGCACGTGAGTGGTATTGGGCAGCACATGCCGGGCCAGCACGCGCCAAATCGGTAAGCCGAGCAATACAGCCGACTGCACAAACTCCTGATCGCGCAAACGCAATACTTCAGCCCGGACCAGGCGGGCAGTTGTGGTCCAGAAGCAGGCGACCATAGCCAACTGCATGGCAAAAGCATTGCCACTCAGGGCAAATGTTACAGCCGCTACAAACAGGTAAAAGGGAATCGAATCCAATATGCCCATCACAAGCACAATGGCCTGGTCCAACGCGGAATTCTTGTGCCAACCCGCTGCTACGCCGGCCAGGGCACCCAGCAGACCGGAGCTTATGGTCACCAACATACCGATCTCGAAGGCCACTTTAACGCTGTAGATTGAACGCTGGAAAATGTCCTGTCCAAGTACATTGGTGCCCCACCAGTGTTCCGGGCTGGCTGGTTCCCAACGACCACCGCTGGCCTGAGCCCAGTCCTGCCCAAGGATTCCCAGAGCCACTGCCGCCCAAAGCAACCCAAACAAAACGATGAGTAACAAGCCCGCCAATCCCGAACGGCTAGAGACAACCTGCCGCGCAACAGAGTGGCTGTCCGTTTGGCTATTTGGCTTTAGCGACAGCTGCGCAAACATTGTCAGCGAGGCAGTCATCGGATACGCGGATCCACCAGGCGATAACTGGCATCAGCCAGCAGAGCAACCGCCACAAACAATACGGCTGTGAGGCTCACCACAGCCAGCAGCAGGGGTTGATCACCATTGGTAATAGCATCAAATGAAATTTTACCGATTCCTGGAATTCCAAAATAAGTCTCCAGCAACAGACTGCCTGAAACCAGCACCAGCGGCAGTGAGAACATGATACGGGTCAGTACTGCCAGCATACTGTTTTTCAATACATGCACGCCCATCAAGGTAAACGGGCCAGCGCCGTAGGCGCGGGCCGCGCGGATATGTTCCCGGCTGGATTCTTCAACAAATATTGCCCGGTAGAATCGCGCGTTGTAACCACCCGTAGCCAGCACTAAAGCCAGTGTCGGCACCGTGACGTAATAGAGATAACTGCTCCAGCCGATCACATTCCAGCCACGAGCCGGAAACAAATTCAAACCATAAGGCGTGCACAACAGTACCTGCAGCGCAATCACTATGATCAGGAAGCTCACACTCATTCCGGCTATGGACAAAGTTGTGATGATGCGATCCAGCCACTGTCCTTGATGAGCGGCAGCAAGCATGCCCAATACGGCGCCCAGCAAGTTGCCGAGTATGAATCCCGGAATCACCAGGGCCAGGCTGATGGGCAGGCTGCGACCCAATATCGAACTCACCTGCTCGCCAGTGGAATTGGATGTGCCGAGGTCCAGCGTCAAGAGGTTCTTGAGGTAGTCTGCATAGCGCTGCAGTAAGGGCTGGTCGTA
This sequence comes from Lysobacterales bacterium, assembly GCA_037968555.1. Taxonomy (GTDB): domain Bacteria; phylum Pseudomonadota; class Gammaproteobacteria; order Xanthomonadales; family SZUA-36; genus JAWXBM01. The sequence goes on from JBBKVS010000136.1 coordinate 8,356, forward strand.
GCCCAGTTCATGCCGGACTTCGTCAATTTGTTGCGCTGTGGCGTTCTTGCCAATCAGTACATAAGTCTGATCCGGCCCGAAGTAGACCATCAACATAAAACTGATGAAGGTCACACCCAGTAACAACAACAATGCTTGCAACAGATTGCGCAGCAGCCTGGATTCACGGGCCGGGAAGGGCATGTGCTTCAGTGCTCCTCAGCAGCAGTCACGACTCCATCGCTGGCAAACCGCAGGAAGTATCCGCCTACAAATGAACGGTCAGGCAGCATGTGGAAGCGTTTGTCCCATAACAGAATTAGCGTGCGTGACAGCCCGCTGATGGAAACGCAATCGTCAATGACCATCTGGTTCATTTTTCGATACAAGGCCGTGCGCATCGGAGACTCAGGCATGACAGCCGCTTCGCGATACAGGCGATCATATTCCGGGTTGCTGTAATTGGCATTATTGGCACCCGGGGAGGCATTGGGCCCGAAATACAGCTGCATGGTGTTTTCGCTGTCCGGATAATCCATGGTCCAGGCGGTGGTGATCAGCATGACTTCGCGATTGAGGTAGGCGCGGGCATAGTCACCATAACTGGCGAAGGTCAGCGGGCGGATTTTTTCTTCCGGATAGCCTGCATCCGTCATGAAACTGCGGAATTGCTCAAACATCTGGCGCTCGGTCACCGAGCTGGGAAAACCATACTCCAGCATCGGTAAATTATTCGTACTCCAGCCATTGCGTTTGAGCAGGCTGCGGGCTTCTTCGAGGTTGCGCGAAACCGGCTGCAAATTTTGCTTGGGGTCGAATTCGGGAGTGATGGGCGGAATCACACCGGCAAACACCTGGCCCAGGCCGGAGTAGAAAATTTCATTACGGCGCTGCCAATCGAAGGCCTTGGTAATGGCGCAGCGTAATGCGCGATTACGTTCATTTTTTTCCGGGTCGGAGTGATGGCCGATGCGCTGATCATCCATGTTGAAATCGGTGTGTACAAAACCGGATTCGAGGTTGGCCAGCAGATGGAAACGTTGTTCCAGATCGGCACGTAATCGGGGTGGATTGCGCTCGCTCAGCACCTGGTCAAATTGCGTGACCGGCACCTTGATGAAGTCCAACTGGCCAGAATTGAAGGTATTCCAGCGGGCCGCATCTTCGGCAATAAATTCAACTTCCACCCGGTCAACAAAGGGTGGAGTCTCACCTTCCAATACTTCCAGGCCAAAGGCTTGCTGACTGTCCGGATCGTAACCCTCTGAAACCAGGTTAAAGGCTTCAGTCCGGAACGCCTGGTTACGTTCCAGTACGGCCCGGGTGCTGTCAAATTTCTGCAGCCTGAACGGGCCTGAGCCCACCGGATGAACGCCAAACTCGCTGCCATAGTGGCTGACCGCCTCTTGCGGAACCACGGCAGCATAACCTTGCGCCAGGGTATGCGGCAGTTGTGGAAAGGGTGAGATCAACTGGATTTGCAAGGTTCGGTCATCCAGCGCTCTCAGCCCTGCTACCTCGGCTGCGTAATCTGAACCATTTTCCTTCCAGTCATCGAGCCCGACGATTTTGCCTTGCCACATCCAGCTGCCTTGCGAGCGCATGGCAGGATCAAAATGGCGCTTGATGGAATAAACAAAATCTTCTGCGCGCAGCAATCGACCGCGGCCTTCCGCAAAGGCGGCATCATCCACAAAGTACACGCCTGCCTTGATGCGTATGGTGTAGATCAGGCCATCGGCAGACACCTCTGGCAGACTTTCTGCCAGGTTGGATGTGAGTTGATAAGGACGGGCCAGGTAGCTGTAGCGATACAGGGTGTCGTAGAGGTTAACCACCAGAAAGTTTGCATAGATGCTGGATGCGTGGATGGGGTCGAGGCTGGTAGGTGCACCATCCATGGAATGACGATAGACACGCTCGCTGACCGAAGTAGTGCCCTCTTCCTGTGGCGGGCTACAGGCAAGCAGCAGCGTTGCCAACAGGGCCATACTGATGACTCGCGCCTGGTGTGCGCTCAAATTGGAATTCCCTATCCTCACGGGGATTCAGCTTAGCCCCTGCCTGCTTTGGCAACAAGCTGAATGAATTGCCAGTCTGGTGCTCGTGGCCTGTAACAGCCAAATCGAAAGCATCTCACTTGGCCTGCTGGCGCCTGACTTGTTCTTCACTCGGCCGATAGCTATGGCTATCAACCTCGTTCCAGACCGGCGTCAGCCACCACCATTCCTTCGCGATCCCTCTTCCGCTTTAGCTGTTACAGGCCACTAGTCTCCTAGCAAGGCATCGTAGTCAGGTTCAGGTGGCTCGCCATCGTAAATATTGAATTCACGGTTCTGCAGGTAGACATCGCGCATAAACAGGTAGGGATCATTGGCGCTGTCGATGTCGGACTGGAACGGCAGAAAAGCTGCCCGCGCGCTGATCAGGTTAACCACCATAGGCCAGTAAAGACTGTGTTCGCGCATGGCATAGCTGACAGGATCAAAATAGCCGAACAGACCTCGGCCTCCGAGGTCGCGTACGGTAAATGGTCCGAAAAATGGCACTACCAGGTAGCGACTGTCTTTCCAGCCCCAAACTGCCAGGGTCTGGCCCAGGTCTTCATGGTATTCGGGCACGCCAGATTTGCTGGCTACGTCGAAAAATCCCAGCAGGCCAACGGTGGTATTCATCAGGAATCGGCCGGTAACGACCACCGACTCCTCGAATTTACCCTGTGCCAGCAGGTTGAGAAAATTGACGGGATAAGACAGGTTGTTGAAGAAGTTACGCACGCCGCGTTGTGGTGCATCCGGCATGGCCTTGTCATAGGCTTTAGCCACCGGGCGTAATATTGCCCGGTCAACGCCATCATTAAAAATATGGACTTTGCGGTTGAACGGCTCCCATGGATCGATGTCCGGGTTGCTTATTTGGGCGTTTTGGCTGGCGCAAGCACTGGCAAATAGAGCAACGAACAGGAGTGGGAATACCCGCCAGCGACTCAGGCCGGAATGGCCGCCGCTAGCAGAATTGCTGACTTGCTCCCTGTGTTGAGCAAATTTTTTCATTAAAGTTAACCCTGAACTCTTCATAACAAGCCGCAACAGAGCCTAGCTGCGCGCTGCCAGCTGCAGCAGCTCCTGTGCTTCGCACAATCGTGCCAGGCTGAGCAGATCGTCCGGTGCATCTGTGATGGTCAATGACGCATTGTTGCGCTTGGCGGCAGCTTGCCATTCCAGCAACAGCGCCAAACCTGCGCTATCCACTTTCTTTACCTGGGCAAGATTAATCTGCCGGATATCGCTGCCCGGACCCAATAGTGATTCTGCCTGTTCTGACAAGGAACGGACGCTGCCAAAAGTCATGTCTCCCGATAATTCGGCTCTATCACTCCCGCTGCTGCGGATTTGGCTGGCTGTGTTCATTGAGGCTGATTAGTCTTTTACTACGACATTGCCGGCGATGATGTCGGCCGTCACTTTGTCGATGCCATCGGCTTCCACGCGCGGACCGATCTGATTCCGAAAAGTCAGAACGTAGGAAATGCCCTCCACTTTCACATCAAAAGATTTCCAGCCCTGGTCGGCTTTGCGAAAGGAGTAATCCACCGGCACATGACCGCCGTTATCCAGCTTGATGCGTGTGCGCACTACCGTGTTCTTGTCGTTATTGCTGCCTTTCAAGGGCATCACTTCCAGTTGATCGCTGGACCGGAATCCCAACAATCCATCGGCATAGCGATTGATCAGTACACTGCTCATGGCATTTGAAAACGCCATGATCTGTTCCTGGCTGGCAGTCCTGGAAGATTTACCCAGGATCAGGCGGGCCGAATATTCCAGGTCCAGTAAAGGCAACAGGTGCTTGCGTACAACATTGCGCAGCTGCTCCGGGTCTGCGGTATAAGCCGGCCGATTCTCGTTAAGGTCATTCAATATGACATTGGCCGCTTGCTTGACCAGGCTTACCGGGTCATCACCGTCACTGGCCAGTAGCGCCATAGGCAATGCCAGGCTGCTTACAGCCAGCAAGATGCCCAGGAGTTTGAATCGGGTAAAAACTGGTTTATTGAACATTATTCTGTATCCGCTTCATTTGAGTCGCTTTTATCTGCATTGCCTGTATTGAACAAGTACTTGCCAATAATCTGTTCCAGTACCAGCGCTGACTGAGTCATGAATAATTCATCACCAGTCGCCAGAAAATCCGGTGCACCGCCCGGCTCGAGGCCGACATAACGATCTCCCAGCACCCCTGAAGTCAATATGGATGCCCCGGTATCGGTGGGGATTTCGTCAAAGCGCTGCGCAATGCTCATGTGCACAATGGCTTCAAATGTGACCGCGTCCAGTTCAATAGATTCCACCAGCCCCACGGTTACCCCGCCTATCTTTACTGGCGCGCGATTACGCAGATCGCCAATATTTGTGAAGCGGGCCGATATTGTATAGGTCTCCTTGCCGATGTCCTGGCCATAATCGGTGGCCCGTGTGGCCAGCCACACCAGGGCGGCGATACCCAGTAACAGGAAAATACCGGAGGCAAGTTCGACTTTGTAGTTAGCGCGCATAGGGCTACCTCAGACAAAAAAGGATGTCATGATGAAATCAAAAATCAGGATCAATACCGAACTCAGTACTACGGTATTGGTGGTGGCTGTACCCACACCGGCGCCAGTGGGTTTGGCGGTGTAACCAAAAAATACCGCGACCAGGCTGACAATGCCGCCAAAAACCACGCTTTTCCAGACACCACCCATAAAGTCTTTGCCAAAATAAATGCTGGTCTGCAGCTTGCTCCAGAAAATACCGCCGTCCAGTCCCATCACGCCGACGGCAAAAACCACACTACCCAGTATGGCCAAAGCGTTGAACATGGCTGTTAGCAGGGGCACGGAAATCAATCCTGCCAGGAAGCGCGGCAAGGCCACGCGCTGTACTGGGTCTATGGCCATCAGCTCCATGGCATCAATCTGGCTGGTGGCGCGCATCAGGCCAATTTCAGCCGTGATGGAAGTTCCTGCCCGCCCGGCGAACAGCAAGGCGGTCAAAACGGGACCCAGTTCGCGAAACAGCGATTTTCCTACCAGCAGGCTAACCTGGTCGGAGGCACCAAATTGCTCCAATGCATTGATGGCCTGCAAAGACAGCACCATGCCCACAAAAAAGCCACAGATCATGATGATGACCAAGGAGCGAGCACCGATCAGGTAGGTCTGTTGCAGTGTGGATTGCAGCAGATCGAGGCGCAGTCGAATGCCTGCCAGCATACGGAACAAAAATAGCAGGCATTGACCCGCTGACTGTAAGGGCCCTGCCAGGGCCATCATTCTGGAATTGTTGCCCGCCATATCAGCCCACCAGACTCCAGGCCGGACCGGCCCCTTGATAATGGAAAGGAATGGGCCCTTCCACTTTGCCATTGATGAACTGATCAACGCCGGGATCCTGGCTGCTGGCCAGTTCGGCAGGGGTACCCTCGCCAGCAATTTTCTTGCCGGCAATGATGTAGCAGTAATCCACCAGTTTGCTCATCTGTACCACGTTGTGAGTGACAATCAGGCTGGTCATACCCAACGCATCGTTAGTTTCACGCATCAGGTGTCGGACAGTGGAAACAGCGATTGGGTCCAGCCCTGTCATGGGCTCGTCGTAAAGCATCAGGCTGGGGTCCAGGACCACCGCCCGTGCCAGCGCCACACGTCGGGCCATACCGCCGGAGAGCTCGTGCGGCATCAATTCTTCGGTACCGCCCAGGCCCACTGAGTTGAGCTTGATCATAATGAGGCGGCGGATCAGGGCCTCTGGCAATTCGGTATGCTCACGCAACGGCGTGGCAATATTTTCAAAGACAGTTAGGTCGGTGAATAAAGCTCCGTTTTGCAACAGCACTCCAATATTGCGGCGATATTGAAACAGCTCTTTTTCCGACATGCTGCTGATCTCAAGGCCATTTACCTGAATGCTGCCGGCATCGGGGCGCAGCTGGCCTGAGATCAGTCGAAGTACGGTGGTTTTTCCCGCGCCACTGGGGCCCATGAAAGCAACGATGGAGCCCCTGGCAATATCAAAACTGATGTCGTCCAGGATGGTGTGCCGACCATAGCTAAACACCAGGTTTTTGACCGAGATAATCGGTTCCTGGTTAGCTTGTGGCTTGGATTTGTTGTTGTTTTCAGACACCAAAGACTATTCCTCTACCAGCGCTTATGCGGCTGCGCAGCTGTTCTCCCTCATACGGAAGTGCCATTGTATTATGAAATGAGCTATTTCACGCGGAATTGACGGCAATGAACTTTCGGTGGGGCAAAAAAAAGAGAGGAGGCTTGCGCCTCCTCTCTCGTGTAGAAGTGTTGGAACTCCGCTAACAGTGGACTGCAGATCCTCCTAGGCCTTTCCATCTTCGTCCGGTTTCGCTTTGCTCTGTCGCTCGACTCCGGTCACGGACCTTCTACGTCCGTTCTTTTTTATCGACGCTCTGACCTTTCAGTCTGTGCGTCTATCTCCAGGGACCGCGTGTCCCTTTCGAGTCACCCCAAATGGTACGACCGTTACTGACAGAGCTCGGTCGGGGCGACATGTCCAGTACCACCTGGACTTTATTCCGTTATTCGGTTGCCCTGCTTGCCTTCCGGCGGGTCGGCCTTCTGGCGGTTCGGACTTCTTCGAACGGGATGGTCAGACTACGACTGCAATGGAAAGCTGTCAACGGTATAAAAATGTCACTTAGAATTGGTTTCTGATTCTTTTGATCAGGAAAAATATCCAAGTCACTGAAAAAAATCCGATCATCAATTTTCTGCAAAAAATAATTTTGCGATGAAGCGATTCATTTGCTCAAAATTAGATCAGCCTTGGAAAATGTGCAGACCAAAGTCTCTGTGACGGTCAAACTGTGGTCCGATATTTCGAACTACAATGCTCATAATCTGGCTGCCAGGGCTGCCCTCAATACGTGGTGAATCACTTTGGAAAAAGCTCACCCCAGTTGTTTTAAGATAGCCAAGCTGCGCAAAGATGCAGCTGAACAGGGGGTAGACCAGGATCCCTGGAAATTTGAGGTGATTGAATGAATGATCCGGAAAGCACATCTGTCGGAAGTGCAGCATGGAAAAAGTGGATCAGTCCACGTCGCTGGCGAGTCTGGATTATTCTGGGTTTGCTGGCTTATACCTTGGCTGGCTTTTTCGGTGCACCGTGGTTGTTGGAGCGCGCAGCTTCCAAAAAAGTGGCTGAGCTGGATCGCAGGCTCAGCTTTGGTGACATCAAAATCAATCCTTTTCTGTTGACCTTGCAGATGCTGGACACGCAGCTGCACGACAGCGATGGTGCAATGCTGGCGTCATTTGACGATTTATCCATCAATTTGCAGACCAGCAGCCTGTTTCGTTGGGCCTTGACCTTCAAGGAAATTCGTTTGTCCGGTCTGCTGGTGAACTGGGAACGTTTTGCTCCAGGCGATGACCGATTCGGCCGCCTGATCGATTCTATTCCCACTGAAGGAGAACCAGAGGCCGAAGTTTCTGCAGAGGGGCTGCCAAGGTTGACCATCTACCAACTGCAGATCAACGGCGCCCACATACATGTGATCGACCACCTGGCAAATGGTAAATTCAGCACCGATGTTGGGCCCATTGAGATCCAGGTGACCGATCTGAGCAGCTTGCCGAATCAGTCTGGCCAACAGCGGGCTCACATCAAGACACAAGCAGATGGGGAAATTGCCTGGCAAGGCAGTGTGCAATTGTCGCCTGTGCAGTCCGCCGGCAAGGTCAGTATCAAAGGCAAAGTATTTGAAGGTCTGGATCACTATCTGGCCCAGTTCACCTCAGCGACACTGCGAGGTGAGGGAGTGGTTGCCGATTTTGACTTTGCTGTGAAATGGGCTGCTGATCAATCTCTGACGGTTGCCATTGAAGACCTCAGTGCCCAGATGGATCAGTGGCAGCTGTTCCTGCCTGATGAGCCTGAAGCCTTTGTCAGCTTGCCGCAATTACAAGTCTCCGGTGGCAGTTTGCATTGGCCGCAACAAACGCTGAATTTGGCCAGCGTGAGCTTGCAACAGCCTGGTCTGAGGCTGGTCATGGCTGCTGATGGCAGTCTCAATCTGGATAAGCTGTTGGCTGATTTGGCCGGTGATGACGCGGGTGCCGAATCCGCCAGTGGCAGTGAGGGTAAACCCTGGCAAGTGGGCGTGGCCAGCTTCGGCATTGAGCAGGCTTCCGTGCAGATAGATGACCTCAGAACCGAGCCACCCGCCCAGTTGGGCTTGCAGGATATCAAGGTGGTGGTCAACGACATCAGCAACCAGGACGGCGCCAGCCTGCCGGTGCAGGCCACATTCGCGCTAGCCAGTGGTGGCTCGGGAAATTTCGATGGCCAGATTGTGGTGCTGCCTGAGTTTTCAGCCAGTGGAGAATTGCTGCTGGATGCCTTGCAGCTGCAAGTGGCACAACCCTGGGTGAATGACATTGCCCGTGTCACCTTGAACTCCGGCAGTGTGTCTCTCAATGGCAAGGTCGCGATGAATCCGCAACAACCTGGCTCATTCCAGGGTTCGGTGTTGATCAGTGAAATGGACGTCAGTGATATCCTGCATCAGGAAAAATTAACCGGCTGGAAGCAGCTGAAGCTAGATCGGGTGGAAGTGGACCTGGCAGCGAATAAGGTCAAGACTTCAGAGCTGGATATTCAGCAGCCCTACGGGCGGCTGCAAATTGCCGCGGACCGGACTACCAACCTTGATGGCTTGATGATCGAATCAGCGACCGATGCTGCGGCCGCCAACCCGGAAAGTGAAACAGCTGAACTGGCTATTACCATTGCCGGATTCAAAATTGACGACGCCAGCCTGGATTTTTCTGATCTGAGTTTACCTCTGCCATTTGCTGCCGCCATTCGCTCCATGGATGGGACTATTTCCACCCTGGCCACCAACAGTGATGAGCCCGCGCGCGTGAACCTGGAGGGGCAAGTCAACGAGTTTGGTCTGGCGCGCATAGCCGGCAGTATCTATGTCTGGTCACCGGAAAGATTTACCGACATACAGATGACCTTCCGCAATCTCGAAATGGAGCGCATGACGCCTTACATCATTGAGTTCGCCGGTTGGGAAATCGATGCAGGGCGTATGGATCTGGACCTGGATTACAAGATCAATAAAGGCCAGCTCAATGGTGCCAACGCTGTCGTGATCCGCGAGCTGACAGTGGGCGACAAGGTGGACAATCCCTCGGGCGCCAGTCTGCCGCTGAAGTTTGCCGTGGCATTGCTGAAAGACAGCAATGGCGTCATCGACGTGGATCTGCCGATTGAAGGCAATGTGAACGATCCGTCCTTTCAAATCGGCGGCATCGTCTGGAAGGCCATAGGTAACCTGTTGCTGAAAGTGGTGACTGCGCCCTTCCGTTTCCTGGGTTCGCTGGTAGGCGTGGATTCGGAAGAATTTGGAACCCTGCATTTCGCCGCTGGCCGTTCTGAAGTATCCCCGCCGGATCGTGAACAGCTGGTAAAACTGGCTCAGGCGATGTTGCAAAAGCCCGAGCTTCGACTTGAAGTCACCGGCAGTTATGTGGACCAACTTGACCGGCCAGCATTGAAAACACAGCAGCTGGACGAGCGTATAGAGCAGGGCATCAGTGCGTTGCAGGATAGTGAAGCTCTGATTACAGAGCAACGTCGTGAGGTGATGGAGCGATTGCTGACGTCTTCATCAGCGGGTGTGGATCTGCTTGCCTTGCAGCAGCAATTCAGCAGTATTCCAGCCGGCGAAGATGCGACGAAAGCCACCCCGGTGCTGGATGAAACGGCTTACCTCGAAGCATTGCGAAAACAACTCATTGAAGCAGAGACCGTGACAGAAGCAGCCTTGCAGGCATTGGCCGAGGCGCGCGCAGATGCAGTCGTGGCAATTCTCTCGGGTGATGGTGGTGACCGCACGCTGTCGCTGACACGCCTGCCTGCTGAGGCAGCGAACGCTGGAGACAATGGAGAAGTTACACTGGCGCTGAAAGTAGAAGCTGTAGAATGAATGCTGGTGAAAAATTACAGGTGAGACAATGAGCGAATTGGCATTCGAAATTCTGCTGGACAAACCCTATGAGCAGGCGATTCCCCTGGTCATCGACAGCTTGAAGTCTGAGGGTTTTGGGGTATTGACACGAATTGATATACACGATGCATTCAAGGAAAAACTGGGTGTTGAATTTCGCCCGTACAGCATCCTCGGTGCCTGTAATCCGCCGTTGGCTTACAAAGCCCTGAGCGCCCGCCCGGACGCAGGGCTGATGTTGCCGTGCAATGTTATCGTGGAAGCTTTACCCGGAGATGCAGGCAAGCAGCAAACGCTGGTGAGAATTATTGATCCCGTTGCCATGATGCAAGCCGGAGGTCTGGCGGGTGACCCGGTCCTGGCTGAAGTTGGATCGGAAGCTGAAACGAGATTACGGCGCGTAGCTGAATCCCTGAAAGGCTGAGCCTCACACATTGCCTGAACCTCGCATGCTTACTCTGAAATCCTGATCGAGATGGCTGCATTCTGGACCTTAGAGCGCATTGCTGGATTCTGATCAGAGGTACAACTGAATGGCCATACGCGAAATCATCCGCATGGGGCATCCGACGCTGCGGCAAGTAGCACGCCCCCTCCTGAACACAGAGCTGGGCGAGCCCTGGCTGCATGAGTTGGTTGAGGACATGAAGGAAACCCTGCCAGCTGCCGGGGGCATTGGCCTGGCTGCACCGCAAGTTAATGTAGGGGTGCGACTTGCCATTATCGAAGTCGACGGCGGTTTGTCGCGCTATGGTGACATCGAAGCCATGCCATTGACTGTCTTCATTAACCCCGAGATTGAAGTGCTGAATCCAGCCACCGCTGGTTATTGGGAGGGCTGTTTATCCGTACCCGGATTGCGCGGCTATGTGGAGCGTCCGCAGCTTGTGCGGGTGCGTGCTCTGGATCTGCAGGGCGAATCGTTCGAGCTGGAGTTGCAGGGTTTCCTCGCCACAGTGTTTCAGCATGAATTCGACCACCTCGATGGCAAGCTTTACGTGGATCGCCTGAAAGACAGCCGCCTGCTGGTTTTTGAAGATCAGTTGATGGCCGACCAGGCGCTGCTGGATTGAAGCTGCAAGGCAAGCAAGCCTGTCAGCAACTGTCATTCAATCGTGCGATGATTCAGGCATGAATCCAGAACAAGAAGAAACCCAGATTGAAACTGAAGCCGGTCTGCGGCGCGAAATCAGCCAGCTGGGTTTTGCTACGATTTCCTTGAACGGCGTTATTGGCGCAGGAATATTTGCCTTGCCTGCCGTGGCCGCTGCGGCCACCGGTTTGTTCAGCCCCTGGCTGATCCTGATCTGCGGATTGTTGATCATGCCGGTGGTTTTGTCTTTTGCGCGGGCCGCCAGCTTTTTTACTGCCACGGGTGGTGCGCTTATTTATGTGGGCCATGCATTCGGCCCTTTTGCCGGTTTCCAGGTGGGCTGGCTATTCACCCTGTCACGCGTGGCTGCTGCTGCAGCCAACACCAACCTGATGGTGACTTATGCGGCTTTTTTCTGGGAACCGCTGGGCGACGGATTTTTCCGGCAGTTGATGGTCGCGTTGATCCTGACGCTGATGACTGTGATCAATATACTCGGCATCAAGCACGCCATGCTGGCGATCTACGCCTTTACCCTGTTGAAGTTGATTCCCATCGCACTGTTGGTTTTGCTGGGCTTGACCAAGCTGAATCCGGAAGTATTCTCAGCTGCCGGGCTGCCCACCTTTGATGGACTGGGCGAAACCATACTGGTACTGATGTATGCCTTTGTGGGTTTCGAAAGTACCAGTGTGGCCGCCGGTGAGGCACGCAATCCCAGGCGGGACATACCCCGGGCTCTGGTGCAGAGCGTGGCCGTGGTTGCCATCATTTATGTGCTGGTGCAATGGGTGGCGATTTCAGTCGCGCCTGATATCGGTTCCAGCAAGACGCCATTGATCGAGGTTTCGCAAATCCTGATGGGCCCCTGGGGAGCTGTACTGATCGGCGTGGGCGCGGTTTTCTCGATTATCGGAAATGTATCTTCCATGATGGTGTCGGGACCGCGCATGGTTTATGCCATGAGCAGGACTCAGGTTCTGCCCGCCTGGTTCGGTGTGGTTAATGGTGGATTCGGTACACCGGCAAATGCCATTGCCTTTGTCGGTCTGTTGAGTATTTTGCTGGCAATCAGTGGTGGCTTTGTCTGGTTGGCAGCCATGAGTACCGTGGTGCGCTTGATAGTATATGCGGCCTGCATACTTTCCTTGCCTCGCTTACACACCGCGTTGCTGCCCGGGCAACAGCCCTTTGATTTACCAGGTGGATATCTTATTCCCATATTGGCACTGATCATCAGCCTGTGGCTGATTACCCAGGCCGCCGCCGATTCCTGGCTGTTTACCGGCGTGTTCATGGCCTTTGGAACGGTCATGTATTTTCTGGCCAGGCGCAGTAAAACCGGTGTCAGTAATTCTGGCTAGTATCCGGTCTGGAAGGCTGATTCTGGATGCCCGAAACGCAGGCCGTGCCGAACTTCAGGGTATTTCGAAGCTGTGCCTGAAAATGATTTCACCATCAGGCGGTGGTGGCTCCTGGTATGGCGCTATGCAGCTTGGGCTGTTGGCCGCCAGGCGGCTTTCGAGCAGGGTCTGGACCCGGGGATGAAATTCAGATTTACTGGTGCCGCAGCCCGCGGCATTGGCTCCCGATACGTGGCAATAACTCATGATCGTGCCTTTGCCTCCTGCCGGGCAGGAAACGTTACTGCCGCTGTAGCAACCGTTTTCATTGTTATAACACTGGTCCACCGCCGGGCTGTAACAATGGGTATGTGGGGAACCCAGGTTGTGACCGATTTCGTGACCTATATAGAGGGCTGTGCTGGAAGCTGAACGATTGCTTCCTATCGCGTTAAAACTGTAACTGCCAACTGTGTTCGAGCCCTGGCTTGAGCCCTTATTGCAGTAGCTGTTAATCCAGGCGATACCGGAAAAACAACCTGAGCAGATATCGCGACCGCTGAACAGGGTGGCGAAATCGCGGTCTATGGATGCCAGGTTATTGCGCCAATAGGTGGCGAACTCGTTCATCTGGCCTGAAGGGCCGCTGGCAATGGAGTAAGGGTCAGTTGTGGTGCGTAATATGACATCGCCAATCAGCAGCCGGGTTTCAACATCGCGTTCGTAAAAAACATTCATCGCCAGAAAGGCATTTTCAATCCAGGTCATGGCGGTGCTGGGGTTATTGCCCTTGCCTGCCATCCATTCATTGTCGGTATCTACCGCCACCACGGCCTGAAAGCTGATGGTGGAGCCGCTTGGGGCCGCACTGTGGCTTTCGGGGATGGGCTGGGTCAGGTAATTCATGGATTGTGGCGGCTGTTCGTCCAGTTGGGTGGAGCAACTGTTGATTTCATCGCTATCCGGTTCAAGTGCCTGCAAGGCTATGCCCACATCCAGCTGGCCATCCAGGTTCAATTTCGAGTTGCCTTTGACCGCGAAACCACTGATCTGGCCACTGTTTATATCGACTGCCAACCCAACGCCCGTAGTGCGATTGCTGGCTATGAAAAACTGCCTGGCATCCTGCGCCCACTCAACCGCGCCGTCAGCATCCAGCACCATGATACGTGCGCCAGGAGCGTACAAGTCGATACGCCGGAATTGCAGTGCTTCCGAGCCTTGACTTATGTGTTGGTCCAGGCTGGGGAGGCTGATGCGCTCACCCAGGCGGGCTTTGCTCAGCGACAGGCTTTCCTGATGACTGATGGCAACCGCGCCGGATGCCAAGCCCGCATCTTCGGCAGCAAATGCCGTCAGTGACTCAAGTGGGGGAATCTTTTTGCCCAGTATGTCCTGTTCCTGCGCATGCAGCGGACAGAACAGCGCAGACAATAAAATCAACATGCTGGCTGATGAAATCCATTTCATTCAGTTTTTCCTTTCAAATCCGCTTTTCAGAGGATAGCGCAACCTCTGGACCTGCAAATTAGACCCTTCACTACCTCATATGTCAAAGAATTTCGCTGTAACTAACTGATTCGTGAAGATATGGAGGGGACGAAAGATGGTGGCGGAACGGGTGGAGATCATGGTGGTACTGTGGTGCTGCTGAATAACCTGGGTGCAATTGGTGGCCAATTTGGACCTGCCACTTTCGGTAATACCGGTGGTGGTACCGCTGAATACAACTTCGATTGCGGCTCATTGTGGGCCGCCCATGATTTGCTCAATGTTGCGGGTCAGGGCCTGTGGAGCCCCGAGTGCGATACCGCGCCACCGACTCCATATCAGGCAGGTCCGGATGAAATGATCATTGCCAGCTGGCGCGAGAACATAAGCTGGCGGGAAGAGTTTTTTGGTTCTGACTGAAGTCTGAATGTTTCAATATGGCTGAACCGTTGATTAAGACCAGCGGTTCAGCGTTTCACGTAGAGATAACGCTCACCCAACCTGTCCAGGCAGCCGGTAAAGCAACGGCTGATCTGCGTGGTATTGCGGATGCGTTCGATCTTGGGCCAGGTGGCCCTTCTGCCTGCTTCAATCAGGGCTTTGGCTTCCTTTTCTGATGCGTTTGACAGCAGCTTGCTGACATCAATGGCTTGCAAGTCGGGCAGGACGGTGATGTCACCACTATAGGTTTGCCTGACCAGCGCATGCGCTGTTTTCAACATGGGACCCATACCGGGCATGTCGAAGTGTCGGTTGACCAGTTCGAGTATGTGTTCAATCTGCACTATTGGCCCGCGTACGACTACCTCCTGCAGAAAGGGCAACACACCGGTCTTTTCCAGGCTGCCGGTCATGAAGGGCAGTACCAGAGGATTGGTCTGGCTGACGATGTAATGATTCACATTGTGCAACCGATTCACTTTTTCCTTGGGTATGTCTTCATGCACCGAGCCATCCAGCCAGCGACTTTGGGGCATGTAAGGAACGGATTTGCCGGCGTAATTCCGGGCGCGCAATTGCACCGGTGGAAACAAGCCCGGTACCGCGCTGGAGGCCAGCGCAGCCTGGCGTATCAGGACGTTCGGCGAGGTCAGATAATTCAGCAGGCGCGAGAACTGATTGGGTTCAGAGGGTGATACTGAAATGTTCAGAATGCGCCCGGTTTTTTCGTAGGCCTCAAGGAAAGTCAGGTCGGGAATATTGCGGTTTATGGCTTTACGCAACTGCGCGGCATCCAGCATGCCTTCACCCTTGAATAATTTGCGTATGCCTATGGTGCTTACCCACTGATATTTCAGCACATCGGGCAGCATGGCATGCTCCAGCTCTTCGTCGGTGTGTGTGGCCACGAAGCCGGCCACAATCGAGCCGGCGCTGGAGCCGGTAATCACCTGCGGCATCAGTTTCTGTTCGAGTAGTTCTTCAATCACACCAATGTGGAACAGGCCATAAGAGGCGCCGCCGCTGAGCAGGATGGCGGAACGGCCGAAGCTGCGGGCGGCCCGATTGAAAAAGCGACGCTTGCGGGATGGTGGTAAGGACTTCACATCACTGTCGCAAAGCAGGTTCAGTGAGGCTGTCACTTCATCCAGGTATTGATTGATCAGCTGTTTGGTGCCGGCTCGGGCCTTTTGGTACAACACCGGATTGGCCATATTGCCCAGGTTGCCGTGCAGTTCTTCACGCAGGCGGAACACCAGCTGCTCGTAATCCTTGCGCCGTCGCAATTTTTTGAGTACTTC
This sequence comes from Lysobacterales bacterium, assembly GCA_037968555.1. Taxonomy (GTDB): domain Bacteria; phylum Pseudomonadota; class Gammaproteobacteria; order Xanthomonadales; family SZUA-36; genus JAWXBM01. The sequence goes on from JBBKVS010000136.1 coordinate 24,039, forward strand.
AACACGCGATTTGATCAGGCTGAAATCATAGTCTTCTGACTCTGCTTCCTGGCGCCATTGCTGTTGACCATCCTGTTTGTCCACTGCCTTGGCGGCTTCCAGCCATTCCTGGTAATTACTGGCCTGGGCCAGGTCGTGATGCAACTTTCGTACTGACTTGCGCATAAATCCTCAATTATTTTGCTGCCATAAACCTGCCATGCAGCGGGAATCCGGGGCTTTTTTACCTGAATTTGTGCAGTTTCAACGCCAGGATAAAACTGCCCAACAGCACTGCAGCCAGCCACCAGGCGGTGTTGCGGGGCAGGTAGGAGGAGCGGAAAAAATCATCACTGATGCCATTGATGGCCCACAGGTTACCGCTTCCCTGGCCTACAACCAACTGCCCGCGCATGCCTTTTTCCATGTGTTGTGCCAAATCACAATGGAGTAAATAGGTCTTGTCGTCGCCCGGTACAATGAATGTGCCGGTTTTCTGCGCACCGCCAACCACCTCGATATGAAACATGCCAGCTGGGTACAGGTATTTGGGCAGGCCATGCACCATCCACTGATGGCGCACTTCATCTTCGTTGATAAAGGTCAATTCGATACGACTGCAAGGCTCAACCATGATTTCAGGTTCGTTCATGCCGAAAATCATGCCAGGTTCGTCTTTGGCATAGGCGCGGCCAGCACGAATGGTGAACTGGTAATCGCGGCTGATGGCGCTGCAATCGCGTGGCAGCGTGCTGAGGTTCTCATTCATCACTGCACCCTGCGTATCCACAGTCATGTTGTGGTGGCCATGATGAGCGCTGTGATCAACGCCGGCCTGATCCTGCGCCTGCGCAGACAGGGCACAGCAAATGACTATTAGCCCATACCAGCTGCGCATCAACCGGCCATGAGCCAACGGACCAAGGCTTTCAACAACAAGGCCGCCAGCAAGCCCAGCGCGAGCGCCAGGCCCAACAAGCGCCACAGCAGCCAGTAGTCATCGCCGGGATCATCCAGCAAGCCAGGCAGGTAGTTGTGCCAGATGGAAATTTCCTTGCGGTAATAAGCGGCGGTGAAAAAGGCATCCCAGGGAATGCCCTGGATTTTCGGCCAGCCGTTTTCGTTCATGAATTCGCGGTAGACGATGGCGCTCTTGTTGCCGCCAGGACCAATGCCATCGGTGGTCATACCTTTGGCCTGGTGATCATGAAACATCCAGATGCCGGGGCCGTAAGCATGCAGTCCGTCATTGACCAGATCCAGATCCAGGTCCAGCCGCTGCGCGTTGGCCATCCACGCCACATCCTGCGGCGCACGCGCCACTTCCGGTATTTCTACGCCGTCGCGATGCGTGACGGTGAACTTGTGGCCGTGTGTGTGCAAAGCCAGGCCGTCCTCACCGCCATTCACCACCCGCAGCTTGATGTGATCGCCCTCGCTGCCCACCACCAGCGATTCGCGAAAGGCGTAGGGGAAAGAGCGGCCGTTGATGGTGAAATAATCCTGTGTGGCATCGGTAATATCGTAATCGTTGTGCATGGACCTGGTAATGATGCGCGGGTCATTGCTTTGGCGTATGCGCTCGCCCAACTGACGATCCAGATCCAGGTAGTGCAAATCGTATTCGCTGTCGTGCGTCTCGCGTGAAGCCACCGAACGTACCCGCACCTGGCCGGCTCCCACATTCAGCGTTTGCAGCCAGTTGTTGGGGCGGTTTTCTTCGATGATGAACAGGCCCTGCAGGCCCATTTGCATGTGAATATGAGCATGCACATGGCAGTGATAGAACATGGTGCCGGAATGGCGTGGCGACAGTTCGTAGGTGCGTGCTGAACCGGGCAGCACCGGAACTTCACTGACCAGTGGCACGCCATCATTGCCTTCACCGGTAACGTCCACGAAAGGATGATCAGCGCCGTGCAGATGGATGGTATGCGGCATGTAGTGGCTGTTTTCCAGCGTGATCCGCACCACATCGCCCTGCTCTATGCGGAGGGCGGGCGAGGGCAGACGCAGTTCGGGCCGTGCCTGCTGCGATTCGAAATTCTCCACCGCCATACCGGTCAGCTTGGGTACGAATACCCACAGGCCGGGTTCTACGCCCGGGGCTATGGCGTAGCGGGTGACTGGCGCATCACTAATAGCCGAGCCGCCGTTCAGTTCCGCCACTTCCAGCCGGATGTGGATTTCATCCGGATCACCATCACCATCCAGATCGCGGCCGATTTCCACCGCATCGGCGGTCAGGCCGCTGCGCATCAGGGTGTCGGCAGAAACGTTGTTGGTACCTTTCACCGAGGCAGCCACCAGCCAGGGGTTATCCGCCACACAGGGCTCGGATGCTTCGATCTGCACCCCTTCAATTTCATGCGCCGCGCGCCAGTTTTCCGGATCGGGCGGGCAGAACACTTCGGGTGGTTCGGTGGCTACGTGCATGTCATGGGACATGGAAGCGGGCAGGGCGCGATCAGCAGGTGCGCCAAACAGGCTGGTCTGTAGCCGCTTGACGGACTGCGGGTACCACTGCGGTGGGTAACACAACAGTGCCAAAACGATAGCCACAATCCACCACAAACTGCGCTTCATGAAGATACTCCTGAGTTGCGCTTGCTGGCGACCTGGCGCCGCCAGCCATACAGCGCCAGTATGCCCAGTATAGCCAGCGCCAGCAGCGCGGCCTGGTAGCGGGGGCGGCCCACTGCAAATGGAAATACGGAACGATAGACTTGCTCGCTGCTGGGGTGGCCGGCGGTGACAATGCCGATGTATTCACCCGGCTCGGTAAATTGATATTCGATTTGCAGCGAAGCATCGCCCTCTATGGAGGGCGCCTGATAGAACAGGGTTAAAGGCTGCAGACCTCCCAGCTTCGCCACATCCTCCCACACGGCGAATCGCCCCTGGTCGGTGGTATTTTTGATGATGCGGAAATCCACTGGCACTTCTTTCAGGCTGGGGTGCAGATAATCCAGCACAAACAGCGTCAGGCCGATATCGGGCAAGTCCTCGCAGTATTCCTGGTTGCCCTGGGTATTGGGTTGGTAGGCGGTGAATCGTGCGCTGTAAAAATCGATGTGCATGGTGCAGCGTTCGCCTTCCATCACCACCCCGCCCCCGGCCAATAGTTGGCAGGGCAGAAGCAACAAAATCAACAAAACCAGGCAGCGCATAAGGTCAGCTGTTGTTCCTGCGCCAGTACAGCACGCCCAGGTAAATCGGAATGGATACTGCAGTCATCAGCGCGGCGCTCATTGCGCTGTTTGGAGCGGCCGCCGCCATGACCACAGCAATGGCCAGCCAGCCCAACAGGCAGAACACCGTGGTCCAGGGATGGCCCCAGGCGCGATGGGGTCGTTCAGCCTCCGGCTCACGGTGACGCAGCACCAACACGCCAATCAACAAGGCGGAATACAGCACCACAAAGAACAGCGAACAGAGGTTGAGCAGGAACTCGAAACCACCCGCCAGGATCAGGCCGCAGGTTGCGCCCCAGGTCAGCATTACCGCAAACACCGGATTGCCGTGCTTGCCTATGGTCTGTGCCCGGCGGGTCGAAAAACCATCCTGAGCCATGGCATAGAGTATGCGTGGTGCGGACATATAATTGATGTTCTGGTGAGCCAGTAAAAACAGGATAGCTGCAACAATGACCAGCATGCCGCTGCCATTGCCCCAGGCCAGGTCCAGCGCCCCCGACAGGGCCAATTCGTGGCCGGCCAAAGCCGCCAGCGGCACACTGAAGGCCAGCGCAGCGTTCAGGAATACGTAAAGCACCAGCACCAGAAAGACGCCGCGTATGCAGGCCTGTGCCAATGCCTTGCCACCACCGCGAATCTCGCCGCCGAAATAAGCCGGTATCAGCCAGCCGTCATAGGTAAACACCACTGCTGCAATCACCAGGCCCAGCTCTTTCAGGCCGGGTTCGGCGATCACCATGTTGACTACATTGCTTTCGGTTACGGAGCCTGACAGAAACAGCGCGAAGGCCATGGCAATCACAATCAGACCCATGCCAGTGGCTGCCACCTGTTGTACCCGCGAAGCCAGCACCACGCCGCGAATCTGCAAGGCAGCAAACACCGTGGTAATGGCCAGCGCCAATGGCGATTTCCAACCCTGTAGTGCCGGAAACAACAATGCCAGGTATTCTGCCAAAACGATGGATTTGAGTGCGATTACGGCTGGATAACTGATCCAGTCTACCCAGCCCATCAGGAAACCGTAATAAGGCCCCAGTGAACGTTTCAACAACACGTAATAACCACCAGAGCGCGGCGTCATGCCTACCAGCTCGGTAACCACCACCGTACTCAGCAGCGCAAACAGGCCAACGCCCAGCCACAGCAGTACGTACAGCACGGGATTGGGAATAACGGCAACAATCTCGCCCGGCGTGCGCATGATGCCCAGGCCTATCATGGTGCCAACCCCCGCAGCTATGGCAAATCCACCGCCGAGTATGCGTTTCAGCCCCGGGCTTTCAGTACTTTCGTTGTGCTGGTCCGTATTGCCTGAAGTCATGGAATCAGATAGGGCCTGGTAACACTATTTGAACCGTCGCTGTTGTGCCTGAAAAAGCCCCAATCAAGGCACGAGGAGTGCAGTTTGGTACCACCAAATAAGCGACGAGTAACGCCGAGTGGGGCTTTTTCAGGCGCAACCCGCAGGGCCGGGGCCATTTTTCCCCCTGGCTGCGTTGTCAGTCGCTCATATAGATTCACTATACTTCTCTCCTTCCGCCTTGCCAGGTGAAAAAATGACCTCCGGCAGCGATGATTCAAATAGTGTTAACAGGCCCTGACTCAGCGTGCTTCATTCACCATCTGGACCGGACGACTAGGTCGTACGCCACCGGCTTTGTAATATGGGTCCATTTTGGGCACCAGTGCGGCCAGGGTTTTTTCCCGGTTGGCTGGATCGGGGTGGGTGCTGAGGAACTGCGGTGGCTTACCACCGGGCAGATTGTTCATCTTGCGCCACAGCGTCACCGCTGCTGCCGGGTCGTAACCGGCCCTGGCGGCCAGTTCAATACCGATTTCATCGGCCTCGGATTCTGCTGCGCGACTATTGGGCAGCGTCACTGCCAGTGCGGCTGCAGCTGCACCTGCTGTGGCAGCACCTTGATTGTCTGTAGCCACACCCACAGCCAGTACACCGATGCTGCTGGCCATGGCCACCGACATTTTCTCAGCCGTGTGATTGGCCAGGGCGTGGCTGATCTCATGCCCCATAACCTGGGCGATTTCATCATCGGTGGGATTGAGCTGCTCAATCAACCCGGTGTAAATGGCCATGCGGCCACCGGCCATGCACCAGGCGTTAACGTTCTTTGGATCGTCGATCACCGCCACGCTCCATTTCCAGTCGGCGGAATCCGGTCGCACCGCCACCGCCTGAGCTACCAGTTTCTGCGTGATGGTATTGACCCGCTGGATCAGGGCGCGGTCGGTGGAGAGCTTGCCCTCTTTCTGGATTTTACCCATTTCCTGTGTATAGGCCTGGGCCGAAGAGCTGATGGCCGTGTCTTCGGACACCAGCATCAGCTGGCGACGGCCGGTGGGGCTGGTGGCGCAGGCGCTGAGTAGAAGGCAGCAAAGTAATGCGATCAGTAGATGATAGTTGGCTTTATACATGTTTCGACTCTGCAGTTAATGGTTGAGAAATTCTGGCTTATTCAGAATTTCTGCGGTACTGGGATGTACCGCGATTTTCAAAGACTATAAACCATTAAATATGAAACTAAACTGAAATAACCTCATTCAGGCCGGCTTTCTATCTGGCCGGCTCTGCTAATTAATGGATGGTTGATTCAGAACATTTCCAATCATCCGGACATTGCAGCAAGCAGCTCTCCGGCAAGGCTGAACACTGTCTCATTGCGGCTTGTTAAATGCAATCCAGTGTTACCCTCGATTGCGCCAACAAAGGCACAAACCGTTATAATGCGCGCCCCGGAATCCCCAGGCCCAGTCCAACATGAATATCTTTGATCACCCCGAATTCGACCAGCATGAATCTGTAAGTTTCTTCAGCGATGCCGAGACCGGTTTGAAGGTCATCATTGCAGTTCATTCCACAGCGTTAGGCCCGGCCGGTGGCGGTTGCCGACACTGGGCCTACGCTAGCGAAGCCGATGCTGTCACGGACGTATTACGTTTATCGCGGGGTATGACCTACAAAAGCGCCATCGCAGGGCTTAATTTTGGTGGTGGCAAGGCCGTCATCATGGCCAGTGACTCTGCGCCCAAAACCCCGCAACTGCTGGCGGCTTTGGGCCGAGCCATCAATGCACTGGGTGGTGCTTATGTGACCGCCGAAGATGTGGGCATGACCGAAGACGATATGCGCATCGTGCAGCAGCAAACCCCTTATGTTTCCGGCTTGCCGCAAGAAGGTTCCAAAGCAGGTGGTGATCCCGGCCCGTGGACTGCATTGGGCATTTATCTGGGTCTGAAAGCCACTGCACAGCACAAACTGGGTGTGGACAACCTTAAAGGCGTGCGTGTGGCGGTGCAGGGCGTGGGCAGCGTGGGCGGTGGCCTGTGCCATTACCTGGCCAAAGAAGGTGCGGAGATTTTTATCGCCGATGTGAATCCGCAGACTCTGCAGGACATCAGCACTGCTTTGCCGGTAACCATTCTGTCGCCAGATGACATCATCGCCGCCGATGTGGATGTGCTGGCTCCCTGCGCCCTGGGCAAAATTCTCAATGCCCGCAGCATTCCCACCATCCGCGCCAAAGTGATTGCCGGCGCTGCCAACAACCAGCTGGAAACCGATGCCGATGGCCAGGCTGTAGCCGATCGCGACATCCTCTATGCACCCGATTACGTGATCAACAGCGGTGGCATCACCAGCTGCTGTTTTGAGTATTTTGGTGCAGACTCCGATGAGAAGACCCGCCAGAGTATCGCGCAGATACCCGAGAGGCTGTTGAGCATCTACCGTGAAGCAGCAGAAACCGGCCAGCCCACGAATATGGTGGCGGATGCGCTGGCCAGGCGCCTGGTTGCAGCGGGGAAAAACTAGTGATTAGTAGCCGTTAACAGGTGCTATACTCAGGTCTGTTAACAGCGGTCGGGAGTTAATCATGTCCACCAAATTTTCGGAAGATGTAGTTCCTTTGGCTGACTTGAAAATTAACCCCGGGAAGATCGTCACCCAGGCCAATGACACCAAGCGCCCGATTCTGGTTACCAGTCGTGGCCGCGGTGTTGCTGTTGTGCAAGGCTTGGAAGAGTATGAAATCCGCGAAGAAAAATTGCAGTTCATGCAGGCCGTGGCGCAAGGTCTGCTGGAAGTAAAAGAAGGCAAAAGTATTCCTCTGTCTGAAGCCAGGAGGATGCTGGGTCTTAAAAAATGAAGGTGCAGATTTCACTTTCTGCAGTTGAAGACCTGCAGAACATTCTCAACTGGTATGAATCACAGCTGGCGACCGATGTAGGGCTGCAAATGGTTGCCGAAATACTTGTCCGTACCGAAACGCTTGCCGATCATCCAGACATTGGCAGAGTGGTGCCCGAGTTTTCCAACGACAATATACGTGAGCTGATTCACCCACCCTTCCGCGTGGTTTACCTGAGAGAAAAATCCTTGATATCTGTGGTCAGGATTTGGCGCAGTGAACGAATCCTGCAGCTCTCGTAGATTCGAACCATGCAAAACCTGACCGCGCTGATCAACAAACTGCCCCTGCAGTTTGTCGTGTTCTTCCTCGCAGCAGCAGCCTTCAGCACGGTTTACATCACCCAGCCTGTATTACCTATACTCAGCATCGAATTCGCAGCCGACCCGACGCGTGTATCACTGACGGTATCGGCCGTGGTGCTGGGCATCGCCATTTCCATCTTGCCCATCGGCATTTTGGCAGACCGCTTGCCGGTACACCGCATCCTCATCATCGGCGGCCTCGCCGTGGCCAGCTGCAGCCTGGTCGCCGCCATCACCAGCAGCCTCTGGACCCTGATTGCCGTGCG
>JBBKVS010000137.1:0-3108 GCA_037968555.1 Lysobacterales bacterium
TCGGAAAATTTTGTGGGCCGACTCGGTGTCAGCTTGTAAATCATGATCAATCCGTAGAACAGCACGAGCCACGGAATGAGATGGAACAACAGGACAAACGCCCACTGGGGAAATGCGAGCTGGGTGGTGAGCCACTGTCGGACCAGTCGCGCCAACCCGGGCAGCAGAATGCCGATCAACAACGCACTAGTGGTGATGCCAAGCAAGCCAAGGCTTTTCAACGGCAAGCGCCACCAGTTGTAAGGCTGCGAATGCCAGATGCGGTTGGTGGTCCGAATCAGGGTGCGTAGGAACTTCAGCGCTCCCCAAAGCAACAGCGGAATCGCCACCAGACTGATCTGGCCACGCGCTTGCAGCCATTCGTGAATGCCCGCCACGGCGGTGCGCTCCTGTTCGCTGGTCAGCGGCGTGTAGTGATTGACTAACTTAACGACCGCCTGCGTCACCACTTCGCGCTCTACGAACAGCGACCCCGCAGCCGCGAGAAGAATGGTCAAAGGCAGGAGCGACAGCAGCAGGTAATAGGCAAAGGCGGCGGCGCGCTGGTCGCCATCCTCTTCCGACCAGCGCGCCCAAGCCAGCTTGATGGTGCGCCACCAGTTTGACTGTTTCGCATTACGTAACAATGTTCACTCCAGCTTGAAACAATTGTCGAAGCCGCCGGCGGGCAGCAGTGCCGGCGGGCAGATCAGAACGTCGGCAAATGGCGGCGCAGCCTTCACCAAGGCGGCAATGGCTTCGATCTCGCCAAGCTGCCGAGCCATCTCATTCATCTTCCAGTTACCGGTATAGGTTCTGACGCGGAACTAATGATGTGATATTGATACTTCGCACTACTCCCGGTTCTCCCAATAGCCGGGACGGCCGTAGTGTTTGTAGATATGTGATTCCAGATTGCGATCCAGTTGTGTCGCTGCGTCGTAGGGAGGCGCGTCTTTCACTGCTTGCCGGGTGAGATTGACCGAGACCTTCTCGTCGGCCCAGCTCACGTCCTGGATCCATTGCGGCGCGATCAGCACCTGGTGGCCGAACCACCAGTTGCTGGTGTCCACGATGATGTATCGAATGGCCCAGGTCTCCTCGTCGACTAGAAAGCCCTGTAGGTGACCGATGTCGCCATCGCTCGCGTGGATGTGGTAGCCCGTCACCGCTTTGCTACTTCGCAGGTGGGAGTCGTCATCCCGGTGTCGCGCCTCTTTAGCCCGTGCTACGCCCTCCTTCATTTCCGGCCTGACGACGGGCGGCGACGCACCAATGCCGGCGTAACCTGTTACCAGCGTGCCTGGGTACATGCCACCGCCCCAGAGCCCTCCGCCGTCCCAATAATAGGGGTAGCCGTAATACCCAAGGTAGGTTGACTCGTGCTGCCGTGATACCGGCTTGTTTGTGTCGATGGAGGGGCTGTTTTTCACCTGCTCTTTCGTGATCGAGACAGGCAGTAGCTTTTCTGTCCAGTCCGGATGGTCGATTGCGATAGGCGAGATCAATACCTCACGACTTGAGAGCCAGGTGCCAGTGTCGACCACGAGATAGCGGATGACCCACGCTGTGTCATCGAAATAGAAATCTTTAACCTGTCCAATGCTGCCGTCAGTTGCGTGGATGGCGCAGTCATCCAGGTCGTTGATGCTGCGTAACATATGTCTTTCTCCTTGAACTTAGAAGGATTATTTGCCTTCATCCGGTGTACGGATAAAATGATTTTTATCCTTCCTTCAACACGCTGCTGACCGTCAGTACGGTTCCAGCCGTGACCAGCCTGGATTGTCTAGGCCCTGCGAACTAGCCACACGATAAGTGCGATGATTAGAAGGGTACCGAGAATGCCTCCGCCGATTAACATGAGAGTCTCCTTTAATAAAGGAGGTTCGACGCTCATTTAAGCATGACGGGTGTGAACTGTCTGGGCGCTATCGAACAAAGCGTGGTCTCATCTGGTTCTCATACCTTGCCGTGCTGTTCATTGCTCATCAACATGTACTTGTTGAGTTGGATTTTCATGGGCTTCTCCTCTGAAGTCTTGGGACACGTGTGGGTTCAGTGACGAAAGCTCGCTGCCACGCCGGTACGACACGGCATGCGCCCGGCCGCCGAGGCATGGGCGACCTGCGACCGATCCTCGCTGCCCAAATGGATTGGCGTTGGCATTCTCTGCCTGGTTGGGGCCGCCATCGTCCATGGGGTCACGGCAACGCGACAGAAGGATACTCCGGCCTGAAAACTGACCAAAGTACGCCAGCGTACAGACGTCAGTGCGCGGACAACGGATAATTTCGATACGATGCTTGTAACGTTTACCACGAAGACCTATGCCGACATCACTAAGTTTGGAGATATCGCGCTTGCCCTGCTGAAAATGATGGGGCATAGCACGACCGTGCCTGGGGCGATTTTGGCGGCAGATGTTCCTGCGACTCTCGGTCGATTGACGGCGGCTATTGATGCAGAATAAAGCTGTGGCGCCAGTCACCGACACTGATGAGCAAGAGCCCGCGATAAGCATGGCACATCGAGCGTTGCCGTTCGTTGATCTTCTTACTGCGGCAGCAAAGGCAGACGCTAACGTAATGTGGAAATGAATCTGAAATATTCGGGAGCAAAGGATTTGGGTGTTTAGTTTCTCCCTTACCGCATCAGATCAGTTCGGCGGCAATCACCCGAAACGCGTGTTTGCCCCTGCCCACTGTTCGCTAATGCACTGAAGAGCCAATGTTGCGAAGGTAGTATCAACCCTCAGGATTTGCATTTTGATGAATCGGGCTTGATGCCCCAAGGCAGCGTGCGTCAGCAAAGCTGCTCTATTCGTTCCGCCTTGTAGCCGAAATACAAGCATCACCAGCTATTGCATGTTATCCGGGTCGTCCCGGCCTTTGTAATCGGCTCTCCTGCATAAAAAGGAAAAAATATTATGGAAATACTTACTCGAGAATTGATTGAGGAACTCCTGTCTGTAAGACATACTCCCTGTCTTTCACTTTACATGACTACTCATAGAAGTCATCCAGAAAACCTGCAGGATCCTATAAGATTTCAAAATCTCGTTAAACAATTAGAGGAATCTCTTTTAGAACAATATTCAGCTATGGATGTAGAGAAATTTCTTGAACC
>JBBKVS010000138.1:0-6282 GCA_037968555.1 Lysobacterales bacterium
GCGCTTCTGCGCATACCTTGGTCAAGGCCGCCGTCAGCGTCGTCTTGCCGTGGTCAACATGGCCAATCGTTCCCACATTTACATGGGGCTTGTTACGTTCGAATTTTGCTTTTGACATGAATCAAACCTCGTCAATTATTCTGTTTACTGGTATTCAATCCGCCCGAGATCAGGCGGTCTTCTTGATAATTTCTTCGGAAATGCTGTTCGGAGCTTCAGCGTAGTGACCGAACTCCATTGAATAAGTCGCACGACCTTGAGATTGAGATCTTAAGTCCGTGGCATATCCAAACATTTCTGAAAGTGGAACATGCGCATTAACCAACTTCCCTGAGGGGCTGTCTTCCATACCCTGCACAATTCCGCGTCGGCGATTAAGGTCACCCATGACGTCGCCCATGTAATCTTCCGGGGTTACAACCTCGACATTCATGATAGGTTCCAACAATACCGGTGAAGCGATGTTTGCTGCATTCTTGAATGCCATGGAACCGGCAATCTTGAATGCCATTTCGCTGGAGTCCACTTCATGATATGAACCGTCAAACAGCGTGACCTTACAATCTACCATCGGGTAGCCGGCAATTACGCCGTTGACCATGGCCTCTTTAATACCCTTGTCTACAGCGCCGATGTATTCCTTCGGAACTGAACCACCGACAATGGCATTCTCAAACGAGTAGCCTTCGCCTTTTTCCGTTGGGGACAGGCGTATTTTCACATGTCCGTACTGGCCACGACCGCCCGACTGGCGTACAAACTTGCCGTCCGCCTCGACTACTTTGCGAATGGTTTCGCGATAGGCCACCTGTGGCTTACCCACGTTGGCTTCAACCTTGAACTCGCGCTTCATGCGATCAACGATGATGTCCAGATGCAACTCGCCCATGCCAGAAATAATGGTCTGGCCAGATTCTTCATCAGTGTGTACGCGGAATGAAGGATCTTCCTGCGCCAACTTTGACAGCGCCATACCCATCTTTTCCTGGTCAACTTTGGTTTTCGGCTCAACCGCAACTGAAATTACCGGGTCCGGGAATACCATGCGCTCCAGCGTAATGATCTTATTGAGATCAGATAGCGTATCGCCGGTGGTCACATCTTTCAGACCAACCGCTGCAGCAATATCGCCTGCGAACACTTCCTTGATTTCTTCACGAGAATTGGCGTGCATCTGCAAAATACGGCCAATACGCTCTTTCTTGCCTTTGACAGGGTTGTACAAGAAGTCGCCAGATTTGAGCACGCCGGAGTAAACCCGAAAGAAAGTCAAAGTGCCCACAAATGGGTCAGTGGCAATCTTGAATGCCAAAGCCGCAAAAGGCTCTTCGTCTGAGCTTTTGCGCACGCCGGCGGTCTCATCTTCGTTGATGCCTGTAATGGCAGGAACGTCGACGGGTGAGGGCATCAATTCAATTACGGTATCCAGCAATGCCTGAACACCTTTATTCTTAAAGGCCGTACCACACAATACTGGTACCAGCACATTGGCTATGGTGCCGGCACGCAATCCTTGTAGAATCTGCTCATTACTGAGCGTTCCAGATTCCAGATAAGCTTCCATCAACTCGTCTGTGGCTTCGGCTGCATTTTCAATCATGAATTCGCGAGCTGCTGCACATTCTTCCTTCAATTCAGCAGGAATTTCACGCGCATCAAAGGTCATACCCTGATTTTCTAAATTCCAGTAAATGGCCTTCATTCTTACCAGATCAACGATACCTTCAAAGCCTTCTTCAGCACCGATCGGAACCTGGATGGGTACAGCTCGGGCACCCAAACGTTCGCGAATCTGCCTGACTACACGATCAAAGTTGGCGCCGGTACGATCCATCTTGTTGACAAAAGCAACCCGGGGAACTTTATAACGGGTAGCCTGGCGCCAAACTGTTTCGGACTGCGGCTGAACACCACCTACTGCACAAAACAAACAGACAGCACCGTCAAGCACGCGCAGAGAACGCTCTACTTCAATGGTGAAGTCAACGTGTCCTGGCGTATCAATGATATTGACACGATGCTCCGGGAACTGCTTGTCCATGCCAGACCAGAAACAGGTGGTAGCAGCTGAAGTAATGGTTATACCACGCTCCTGCTCTTGCTCCATCCAATCCATGGTGGCGTTGCCGTCATGAACTTCACCGATCTTGTGTGAAACACCGGTATAGAACAGAACCCGCTCAGTAGTTGTAGTTTTGCCAGCATCAATATGGGCCATAATGCCAATATTGCGATAGCGGTCTATGGGCGTCTTTCTGGACACAATGTTTTCCTCAAAATTCCTGATAACCGGTACTGGTGTTTACCAGCGATAGTGGGCGAATGCCTTGTTGGCTTCAGCCATCCGATGTACTTCTTCGCGCTTTTTCACTGCAGCGCCACGTTGCTCAACCGCGTCAAGCAACTCGCCAGCCAGTCGGGCCGGCATATTCTTTTCGCCACGCTTACGCGCTGCATCAATTACCCAGCGCATGGCCAGGGTCTGGCGTCGCTTGGGGCGAACTTCAACAGGCACCTGGTACGTGGCGCCGCCGACCCGGCGAGACTTAACCTCAACCATGGGACTGACGTTTTCCAGCGCCTTTTCCACCAAATCAACCGCTTCCGCGCTCTTGTTCTTGTCGCCGATGGTATCGATAGCACCATAGACAATTTTTTCCGCAACTGACTTCTTGCCACTTTCCATCACCATGTTGATGAAACGAGCGATCATTTCATTATGGAATTTTGGATCCGGCAGGATTTCTCTGGTGAAATTTGTATGCTTTCTGGACATCGATAGTGTTCCGTAATTAATCGGTCAAATGTGCTTTGATCAGTTCTTGGGACGCTTGGCGCCATACTTTGAACGCCCTTTACGACGGTCACTTACACCGGCAGTATCAAGACTTCCACGTACGGTGTGATAACGCACACCCGGCAGGTCCTTTACACGACCGCCACGAATCAGGACAACACTGTGCTCCTGCAAGTTGTGGCCTTCGCCACCGATATAACTTGTAACTTCAAAACCATTCGTCAAACGCACACGCGCCACTTTACGCAAAGCAGAGTTAGGCTTTTTAGGTGTAGTGGTATAAACACGAGTGCATACCCCACGTTTTTGTGGGCAGCCTTCCAGCGCTGGGACACCGCTTTTGAAGACCTTGTCCTTGCGAGGCTTGCGTACGAGCTGATTGATCGTTGCCATAAATTTTCCTGGTTCTATCCGGCCGAAACAATTCGACCCTTACAAAATTAATTCAGCCGATTGAGCCTATTCCAACCAGCCTGCCAATTTGCCTGATGTACAAAATCCGTACATTCAATCGTAAAAAAATCAAACGCCCAGCCCTGATTGATGAAAATTCAGGATTGGGCGCCGTTGAGTCCGGCCCACGCGCCGGCGACATTGGCCTTACGCACAGATCTTTATTCTGCGCGCTCCTCTTCAGGAGGAGTTTCTCAAGTAGTTAGCCGGAGAATTATGACAGCATTGTATTACTTGCGCAAGCCTGCAATCAACGAATTCTCTGGAGTTACAAACTATGCCAGCTCAACAGCCGACATTTTTTATCAAGTTCAAGAAAAACTACTTCTCTACTCTTTATCCATCCCCGCTTCCAGGTTTGCTAACTCCTCAGCAGCGACAGCCGTTTGCAGAGCTACCAGGTCAATTTCCTGCTCCTCCTTGGGCGCGCGCTTCCGAGAGTTGTGATAGGCCATGCCCGTACCTGCTGGAATCAAACGACCAACAATCACATTTTCCTTCAAGCCACGCAGGTGATCCGTGGTGCCACGTACGGCAGCCTCGGTAAGCACTCGTGTGGTTTCCTGGAAAGATGCCGCAGAAATAAACGACTCGGTTGCCAAAGAAGCTTTTGTGATCCCCAACAACACCCGCGTATATTCTGCCGGACGTCGATCGTCCTTGATCGCGAGTTGATTCTCATCCAGAACTCGGGCGACATCCAGTTGTTCACCTCGTAACAAGCGAGTATCCCCTACATCGGAGATTTCAGCTTTGCGCAGCATCTGCCGAACAATAACTTCGATGTGCTTATCGTTGATTTTTACACCCTGCAAGCGGTAAACATCCTGGATTTCCTTAACCAGATAACCATCCAAAGCCTCAACGCCCAATAGACGAAGTATGTCATGTGGATTAGGCTCGCCATCAACAATGGTTTCACCCTTTTCTACATGCTCACCTTCAAACACGATGACGTGGCGCCATTTGGGAATCAGCTCTTCATGGGTTTCGCCATCGCTCATTGTGATCACAAGCCGCTGTTTACCCTTGGTGTCTTTGCCGAAGCTGACGATACCGGAGACTTCCGCCAGAATGGCTGGCTCTTTGGGTTTTCGCGCTTCAAACAGATCGGCAACACGTGGCAGACCACCGGTAATGTCACGGGTCTTGGAAGATTCCTGAGGAATACGCGCAACCACGTCACCGACCAACACATCCTGACCATCGTGCATCTGAACGATAGAGCCAGATTGCAGGAAGTAGTGAGCGGGAATGTCTGTACCGACCAGGCAGAGATCTTTGCCTTTTTTATCAAGCAGGCTGATCATGGGCCTTAAATCCTTGCCCAGACTGCCACGCTGTTTCGGATCTGATACCACCAGACTGGTCAGCCCGGTAATGTCATCCACCTGTTCGTTAACCGTAACGCCATCGGTGAATTCGTGAAACTTAACGCGGCCAGCCACTTCAGTAACAATTGGATGAGTATGCGGATCCCAATTGGCCACTACATCTCCAGCGACCACAGTATCTCTATCACGCTTGGAAATAATGGCTCCATAAGGAACTTTATATCGTTCACGCTCGCGACCATGCTCATCGATAACCGAAATTTCACCTGAACGGGAAACAGCTACCAACTTACTGTTGGCATTTTCAACAGTCTTCATGTTGTGCAAACGTATAGCGCCACCTGATTTGGCCTGAATATGGTCTACCGCTGCAGCACGAGATGCGGCACCACCGATATGGAAGGTACGCATGGTCAGCTGGGTACCAGGCTCACCAATCGATTGGGCGGCGATAACGCCCACCGCCTCACCGATGTTGACGCGATGACCACGCGCCAGATCACGACCGTAACACTGCGCACAGACACCGTAACGGGTGGCGCAGTTAATCGGAGAGCGCACCCAGATTTCGTCCACGCCGGCTGCCTCAAGCATATCCACCATCTTCTCGTCGAGCAGCGTTCCAGCCTCAATCGCAAGCGTTTCTGTGCCCGGCAAATAAGCATCGCGCGAAACCACACGACCCAATACACGTTCGCGCAACGGCTCGACCACGTCGCCGCCTTCGACAACCGGCGTCATCAGCAGGCCCCGTTCGGTACCGCAATCTACTTCCGTGACCACCAGATCCTGCGCAACGTCGACCAGACGACGTGTCAGGTAACCGGAGTTGGCGGTCTTCAAGGCGGTGTCGGCCAAACCCTTACGAGCACCGTGCGTCGAGATGAAGTACTGCAACACGTCCAGACCTTCGCGGAAGTTTGCGGTAATAGGTGTCTCAATAATGGAACCATCCGGCTTGGCCATCAAACCACGCATACCGGCCAGTTGCCGAATCTGCGCCGCACTACCACGCGCACCGGAGTCGGCCATCATATAAATGGAGTTGAAGGACGGCTGCTTCACCATCTTGCCGTCGCGATCCTTGACCAGATCGGTACCGAGCTTTTCCATCATCGCCTTGGCTACCTGATCGTTAGTACGCGACCAGATGTCCACTACTTTATTGTAACGCTCACCATTGGTGACCAGACCCGAGACATATTGATTCTCGATCTCTTTCACTTCGGTCTCGGCACGCGCCAAAATCGGCGCCTTCTCGTCCGGTATCACCATGTCGTTTACGCCAAATGACACCGCAGAGCGGGTCGCATAGGCAAAACCGGTGTACATCAGCTGATCGGCAAAGATCACGGTTTCTTTCAAACCGACGCGGCGGTAGCAGGCGTTGATCAATCCGGAAATGGCCTTCTTGGTCATATCGCGATTGACCAGCTCGAAGGGCAGACCGGCAGGCAGAATTTCAAACAGCAGCGCACGACCAACCGTCGTATCGACACGCTTGACCTGCTCCTGCATTACGCCATTCTCGTCATAGGCTCGCTCGAGAATCCGTACTTTGACATGCGCATGGAGCTCGACCACGCGATTGTCGTAGGCGCGATGCACTTCGTTAAGATTGGCGAACACCATGCCCTCGCCCTTGGCGTTCACGCGATCGCGGGTCATGTAATACAACCCCAGCACCACGTCCTGCGA
>JBBKVS010000139.1:0-5140 GCA_037968555.1 Lysobacterales bacterium
GTTTGCACATCGCCATGGCCGGGGATGAGCTGCTGGAAATCCATGGTGGCTAAGGCTCTTAAAGTTTCTGCCCATTCTGCGGCTCGCCCGCCGTGGCCGTAGGGTGTGGGCCACACCACGATATCGCCACTGGCGAGGATTTTCTCTTGCGGCAACCACATCACCAGATCGCCGGGCGTGTTGCCGGTACCGGGGTGCAGCAACTGAATTTCCCTTTGGCCCGAGTAGATGGTCAACGCATCGCTGAAAACCAGATTGGGGTAGGTGGGCACAAAATTACGGTACTGCCCTTCCAGCAGTTCGGCCGCCGCTACGAATTGTTTGAACCAGGCTGCGGTGGCTGGGTCGATGGCTGTTGCTGCATTCTCGGAGCCGAGCATGGCTTCAATGCCCGGCACATTGTCTGACACGGTATTGCGCATGTCCTGTTCATGCACGGCCTGGTAACGGAAGATCAGCTCGCGGGTATAAGGATGCGCCAGCACCTGCACATTGGGGAAAGCCTCAATATATTGCGACACGCCGAGCACGTGATCCATATGCCAGTGGCTGATGATCACGTGGGTTACGGGCTGTTCCGTGATGCTGCGGATTTTCGTTATGACCCGGTCCGCCACCAGCGGCAGATTGCCGCCATCGAAAACCACCACGCCCTCATTACTGACCACAAAGGTGGTATTGGGAGTGACCGGCAATCGGGTGCTATCGGGCCGATTGCCCAGCCAGACACCCGATGCCAATTCGCTGAACTGTAACTGCAAGGGATCGTCTGCCACAGCCATGCCGCAGGAGAGCCAAAACACGATCAAGCACAGAATTTTCATTCGCTGGCTGTTCATGCTGGCAATTATGGCAGCGTCTGAACCCGGATTCGGGGGGTTGCGACCGAATGCCCTAAAGAAAAGCCGGAACGTCATTCATAGCTTGCTGACAGATGTCGATTGTACTTTAGACCCTAAAAAGGTATTTGCCTGGCTGTAATCACAATATTAAAGTGCAGAATTCCAACCCGGTTTTTTGTTTCAGGTTAGCACCGGGTAAACCTATCTGAAGCGGAGTAGACTTAACACCTGTGCCTGATCAGTTTGACAGCCATGCTAACGGCCAATGGCTTTTCGGGTGCTGCAATATAGCTCTGGAATTTCAAATTAATTAGCATAATGGAGCGCGTCATGGCACAAAAGTTATCTTTGAGCATCACACTGCTGGCTTTGTCCGCAGCTGCATCACCCATTTTCGCCGATATGGTTTTGGAGGAAGTCATTGTTACCGCCACCAAGCGCGGCAATATTGATGTCCAAACCATTGCTGGCGGCATACACGCACTGGACGGTGATTCCCTGGAAGTTCGCGGCATCACTGATTTTCAGGGTTTCGCCGGACAGATTCCGGGCCTGAGTTTCCAGGACCTCGGGCCAGGCGACAAAGAATTCATTATCCGCGGCATCAACGGCAATGGCCCGTCGGTTGTAGGTGCGTACTTTGATGAGTACGTGATTACGGCTACTGACCAGCAGGATGGTGGTGGTAAAAACGCACCTATCAAATTGATCGACCTGGATCGGGTCGAGGTTTTGAACGGCCCGCAGGGTACTCTCTACGGTGCCAATTCCATGGCGGGTAACATCCGCTACATCGCACGTAAGCCCAATGCTGAGAGTTTTGACGCATTCGCGGATGCAGATCTTTCTTCCACCAAGGAAGGCGGCTTCAACTATACGGTCAGCGGCATGGTGAATATCCCATTGGGCGAGCAATTCGCCGTCCGCGTGGTCGGTTGGCGCACTGACAATGACGGCTGGATCGACCAGCCCCGGCTGCAGAATGGCCCCGAAAGCTTCACCGGTAACGCCAAAAACATCAACGACGAAGAAACCAACGGCGGCCGTGTTCAGCTGCGCTGGACTCCAAGCGACCGAATTACCGCTGACTTCCTGTACCTGTCGCAGGATCTCAAAACCGGCGGCTCGCCGCGCTTTACGGCAGCCGGCACCCCAGCCTGGCCAGACTTGCCACCCGCACTGTTACAAGCGGCAATCGACGCCCCGGATGCTGGTCCGCCGGCACCACTACCAGGCCTGGGGTCGTTTACTCCCAGTCGTGACTTCGTCAATGTTGATATTACCCATGATCCTCGCGATGACCAGGTCGACTTGCTGGGCGGCACATTCGCTTTCGAATTCGATGCAGGCACAGCTACGATTTCCGGCAGCAGATATGAACACGATGTCGAGTTTCGTTTCGATAGCACACCCATCCTGCTGTTTTTTGGTGTACCAATCCCGGCCAACACCGTGCAGCCCCAGTCTTACGAAACCACGATGTTTGAAGCCAGATTCGCTTCCAGCTTCGATGGCCCATTCAATTTTGTAGGCGGTGGCTACTACCAGAATGATGACAACTACTTTGAGGTTCAGGTACCTACTACTGACGGCAATGGAAACCCCGCCGGCGCGTGGAATCCTTCTAACTCGAATGATGCCTTTGCCGGCGGCACAGCCTTTTTTGGCCGCATCCGTGAAGACGAAATTGAGCAAACCGCCCTGTTTGGCGAAGTGACCTTTGACTTCGCGGAGAAGTGGCAACTGTTACTCGGTGCCCGTTCATTCAGCGTGGATCAATCATCGATTCAGCAGACCACCCACAATTTTGGCGGCGCTTCCGGGCCGGTGGCTGGCGAGCAGATTGGCACCAATGCACAAGGAAACGGCATCGGTCGTATTAAAATCAGCGATGATACGGTGCGTCCAAAAGCATCCATTGCTTTTCAGGCCAGCGAGGACGTGATGTTCTATGCGCTTTATTCTGAAGGCTTCCGTGTCGGTGGGGTGAACAATGCCAACCAGCCCTTCGCGCCGGGTATTCCTGCAACGTTCACATCTGACGAATTGGACAATTTTGAGATCGGTATCAAGTCCAACTTGCTCAACGACCGGGTGTTGTTCAACGCCACCGTTTTCATGATCGACTGGAAGGATATCCAGGTGGAACCGCGTGACCCGGTTGGCAATATTCCTTTCACCACCAACGGCGGTGCAGCCGAGGTCAACGGTATTGAGTGGGCGTTGCGTTTCCTGGCGACTGATTCTTTGCGAATCGACTTTACCGGCACCTACTTTATGGATGCACAGCTGACCACCGACCAGCCGACGCTGCCGGGCTCGTCTTCCTTCATCATTACGGGCCTTGCTGGTGATGACATTCCCAACGTTCCCGAGTGGCAATGGTATGTTTCGGGAACTTACGAGACTGAGCTGGTCGGCAAACCATTCCAGTTTATCGGTGATTTAACTTATCGCGACGATACCAATACCGAGTTCCGCACCAACAGCCTGTTCAATATTCCCCTGGACTCTTACTCCCTGGTTAATTTGTACGCCAATATGCAACTGTCGGAAAACTTCACGGCTGGATTGTATATGCGCAATGTTACTGACGAGTTGGCCGTATTCGACGGCATATCGACTTTCCAGGATCCGATGGCCATCATCGCAGCCCAACCGCGCACCATCGGTGCAATCCTGAGATGGAAGTTCTAGCCAGCGGGCTGTAGCACTGAGTGTGAACTGCACCTGTGGTCATTCAGACCACAGGTGCAGCTACTCGCGAAAGAAACTCGTGCTCTCTGCATGGCTGGTTTCAGCGTGACATAATTGTCGACTCGAAATTTCAGACACTCAGGAACACACCGTATGGATCATCAAGCGCGGCAAAAATTTGTAGACGAAAAGTGGAATGATGAAATCGTTCCCGCTCTCGTTGAATACATCAAGATTCCCAACAAGTCGCCGCATTTCGACCCCAAGTGGGATGAACACGGCTACATGGAAGATGCAGTGCAGCACATTTTCGGCTGGTGCAAGGCCCAGGATATTCCGGGCATGAGCGCCGAAATCGTGCGGCTGCCCGGCCGCACGCCGCTGATCTTTATGGAAATCCCCGGTACCGACGCCGACAATGACGACACCATTCTTTTGTACGGCCATCTCGATAAGCAACCGGAAATGACCGGCTGGGCCGATGGCCTGGGCCCGTGGATCCCTGTGATCAAGGACGAAAAACTCTATGGTCGTGGTGGGGCCGATGATGGCTATGCGGCTTACGGTTCACTGACGGCAATTTTGGCAGTGCAGCGCGAGCAACATGCTCACGCGCGTTGCGTGGTGATCATCGAGGCTTGCGAAGAATCCGGCAGCTACGACCTGCCTCCTTATATTGAGCACCTGCAGGATCGGATCGGCACGCCCTCATTGGTGGTTTGCCTGGATTCCGGCGCGGGCAATTATGATCAACTTTGGTTAACGGTTTCGCTGCGCGGTATGGCTGCGGGTACTTTGCGTGCCGACGTGCTGAAAGAAGGCGTGCATTCGGGCTATGCCTCAGGTGTGGTGCCTTCCAGTTTCCGGGTATTGCGACAATTACTGAATCGGCTGGAAGACCCGGAAACTGGCCGCGTTTTACCCGATTATTTACATGCCGAAATTCCCGAACAGCGCATGGAACAAACCCGCAGGATGGCAGAAGAACTGGGCGACAAAGTGTTTCAGGCTTACCCCTTCATTGGCAAAACCGGGCCCATGGCCGATAACAATATTGATCGCTTGCTGAACCGGACCTGGCGTCCCGCTTTGTCGGTTACCGGAGTAGATGGCATGCCGTCACTGGGTTCAGCAGGCAATGTGCTGCGACCACATACTTCGCTGAAGCTATCCATGCGCCTGCCGCCCACCGTGGATGGTGACGAAGCCACAGCGCAGATGAAAAAGACACTGGAAACTGATCCACCTTACGGGGCCAAAGTTGAATTCACTTCCGACCAGGCTGCTTCCGGCTGGAATGCGCCTGCGGTTGCGCCCTGGCTGCATGCGTCACTGGAAAACGCTTCGCAGGCCGCTTATCAACGTGGCGTGCTGTACATGGGCGAAGGCGGCACCATCCCTTTTATGGCCATGCTGGGTGATGCATTTCCCGAGGCGCAGTTCATGATCACCGGTGTGCTCGGCCCCAACTCCAATGCCCATGGCCCGAATGAATTCCTGCATGTGCCTTTTGCCCGCAAGCTGACCAGCTGCGTAGCGCAGGTTATCATTGACCACTATCAGCGTTCTGCCTACAAAGGCTGATAACCAGGGGTCAGAGT
>JBBKVS010000140.1:0-12085 GCA_037968555.1 Lysobacterales bacterium
CCCACCGGAGTGGTGCTATGGGATTCGTAAGCATCAAATTGGGCTGCGCCGGCATAGCCGGTCGCGCCATTTGGCAGACCCAGGCGAACCGATTCAACCGCTCCAGTTGCAGACACATACGTTCCGGTAGGTGCAGCAACTCCGGCATCAGCATTAACCCAATAACGGGTGTTGCCCGCCGAGTTGTATTCGATTTCAACCAGATGCCACAGATTGGCTGCAGCCGCCACTGTCGCTACAGGTGTGCTGCCAGCATGAAAATCAAGGTTGGCTCCGTCGTAACTGACTTTTACCCGTTGCGAACCACCGGCTTCATCGCCGTAAGCTACAAACAGGTCTGCCTGCTGGACTCCGCCCGTCAAATTGGGGCGCACATAAAACCGTGCAATAAACTTGGTATGGCCATCCGGGCTGTTGTCCTGAACATGGCCAGAACTCGGTGCAGTTACCTGCAAGCCACAGGCTTCAGAAAAACGGGGGACGGCTGGGCTGGTTATTGGAGAGCCCACAATCACAGCACCGACACCCGTAGGCGTATCCCACTGCGCCATACTGCAGGCAAAACCACTTATGGGCAGCAACGATACCAGGCAACCAAATAAGACACGTTCCATGTACTTCATAATTTTGGTTCTCGCGATTATTGTGAAAATTGTAGTCGTACTACTGATTCTACAAGGAAAATTACAATCAGTCGACATTTCTTTACAGTACTCTTCTTATAAAGCGCCTTATAAAGCGTAAAACGACAAAATTCGGATAAATGGTCATAATGGCCGCATTCAACCCCTTTCCCTGGAGCATCATATTAATGAACCCCAAATTCATCCAGCTTACCTTTTCTCTGGCTCTTGCTGCAGTTCTGTTTTCTTCGAGCCTGACTGCACAGCAGGACGCTGAAAAGCCGTCCTTTTCTGCCACTCAATCGGTGCAGTTGTCAGCCACGGTTGTTGCCATCAAAATGCAAACCCGTGAAGTTTCTTTGCTTGGAGACAATGGTGAAACCCAAACCATAACTGTGGCCGAAGACTCCAGAAACCTGGGGCAAATAGAGCCGGGTGATCAGGTTACCGCCGAGTTTGTGCGTGAATTGGACATCCAGGTTTTTGCTGACGATGGCGGAGAGTCGGAAGCCGGAGCACTGACTGCTGCAGGTCGCGGCGAAGCAGGCGATAATCCCGATGCATTGGCCATAGGTTCCGAGCTCATCACAGCACGGGTTGCTGATATCGACCTCGAAGCGAGTACCATCAAACTGCAGTGGCCGGATAATTCTGTTGAAGAGTTTGTGGCAAAAAACCCGGATAAGCTGCGACAGGCTGATGTGGGAGACATTGCTGTGATCAGCTTCAACAAAGCTGTGGGCATCATTTCTGAGAAGCCGGACAGCGAGTAGTTTGCAAGCTGCTACAGCTGGCACTGTGAACAACAGCACCCCAGTCAAAGTTCGTAAGGGTTACAGCCCACGAACGCCGGGTTTCATTATCGAGTAACCATCAAAACGACTGATTCGCTTTCAAAAACCACCTCAAAGTGCTGTCGGTAGCTGTCCAGGGCTTGGGGGCTGAACTGAATCGTTGGGTCCTTGCGGAACACAACAGCGGAGACTCCTATGGATTTGAGCTGCTTGTGCAATACTTCCCCACTGTTGATCTCCCAATGATTTGACTCCCCAACATGGCCAAATTGGTAAAAAGGATATTTACCCATCCAATCGCCATAAACCTCACCCGGAAAGAACCAACGGAACTCTGCCAATTGGAATTGCAGTATAGGCCCCTGCGCAATGCGCTTATCGGCCAATGCAGCCAAAGCCGGTGCGTAAGCAGGCTGTGAAATCAGCAAGGCCTGATGTTGACCTTGCTGACTTAAGGGTATCCATAGCAAGTCTCGGTAAAATCGCTGCGCGGAAAAATAACTCATGAAAACTAATGCCAGACCCAGGCCCAGTGCTTTCCCGTATGCAGGCAGAGATTTTTGACCGCCCCACCCCAATTTGCCTGCGACAACTACGCGCAAGAGGCTGAACAACTCAGCCCAGGCAACCAGGGTGCACAGACTCATTAAAGGCAGGATGATCATCAGGTAACGTATAACCTGCGAAGTCCAGAACCAGAACACCAAATAAGCCAGGCAAACCATATGTACCGGCTTCAGCACGGCTCGTTGCAAAGGTAAGAACAGGCAGCTGGCCATAAACAAACCAATCAACCAGCCCACATTTCCGCTGGCACCGTTAAACGATTGCCACTCGGTAAACAACTTCATGGGTAGTAAGAGCAGGTTCTGCCAGGTTCTCTCCAAACCATGGCTGCCCAATTCAAGCATCTGGCCCTGCAGATCCTCAGCAGTCCAGATGGAGTAGCCAAACAATTCCCCCGCGAAAGGATGCAAGGGATTGCCCACCAGCCACCAGGAACGCAAATACCAGAACAACCCAACTGCCGAGACCAGCAGTGCAAAGCGCATGCTCAAAGCCAGGCTGCGGCTTTGCCATAGCACCCACAAACCCAGCGGCAAGGTGAACCATGTTCCCAGGTACTTGGTTCCCATGGCTGTGCCAACGAACAAAGCAGCCAGCCACAGCCAGTTTTTACCTTGCCCTTCCTGCCAACGCGTCATCGCCAGGAAGGCAGCCGTGGCAAACAACATCAGCCCGTTATCAACAAATGCGGCAGAAAAAGAAAAGATGAATTCGTCCAGCAACAGCACAGCCGAAGCGGCCAAAACAGCCGTTGGCCAGCCACGCCAGTGGCGGGCGGCACCATAGATGCCCAGCAAACTCAACCATCCCATGCTGGCGTGCAGCATTTGTGCCAGAGCCGGCCCAGGTCGCAAAAGAGCCACGGCATACAGCAAGTTGACATTATGTGTGTGCAATGGAAAACGCAGCGTGTCGTTTATTGCCAGGCCACCCTGTTCCAGATAGAAGCGCGCATAAGGGAGATGATAAGTGAGGGGGTCTGATCCGGCCGCCGGACCCAGCGGTCGCACCAGCCAGGCCGCAATAATCAGCAATACCGGAAGTATGCTTAGCCACACACCCAATGGTTGGCGGAATACCGCAAGCAGCGTCAGCAGATTGCCGGGCCGCCGCCACAGCAGCCAGGCACTGGCAGCCAGCAATGCACCATTGGCCAAGAAGATGGCCAGCGGATGTAACTGGTGGCTGGCCGCCAGTACGATGAGGAAAATGATCTGTATCGCGAGGCCGATACAAATTCCGAAAAACACCAGCAATTCGACATTCGGTCCAAATTGCCCGGCGGGCGAATTGGCTACCAGAACAGTTTGCAGAGCTAAACCGATAATCAACGCGCTGGACAGCCATAGACCTAACCAGGCGTATTGAGCCAGCAGCAATAACAGAAGTTCAAACATGATCAGTCGCGAAACACCCAGTACTTGCTGAACAGAAAACTGACTATGGCCAATGCGGCCTCAACCAGCAATTTAGCGATGATCTGGATATTAAAATCCCCAGCCCAGGTATGGGACACCGCCAGCATCAAGCCGGTGCTGATGGCAGTTAGCGTTAGCCACATCGCCAGAAAGCGTAACAGGCTGCCAGAGAAACTGGTGAAGGTGTCCGATTTTTTACTGAAGGTGAAATAACGATTAGCCAGGAACCCCAGTGCCGCAGCCGATCCGCGTGCCAGCACATTAGCCGGGACCACAGCCACCCCCGATCCCAACAGAATGGCGAACAGGCTGGCGTCTAAAAGGTATTGCATGCCGCCCACCAACAGGAACAACAAGGGCTGACGCATCATTTCCTTTGAGCGCGTCGGCTCAGGCGCGTCAATGACAAGCGCGGCTGGTTCTGAATATCGTAATTCAAAAAGGACAATAACAACTGGAAGCCCAGAATGATGGGCAAACCCGCCAGCATGACCGTCCCCGCTGTTGCAGTAACGCCTGATCGCAGACTTGCATTCCAGGCTTCGATGCCGACAACGAGCCCGAAGCCAAACAATAAAGTTCCGGTCACCAGCTGGATGCTGGCGATGCTGAAGTCACGCAAAAAATAGGAATAAAAAATCCGCTTTGCCAAATTGCGCAGATGTCCGAGAAGAAAAGGGAAAATGATCTTGCCTATACGCAGGTTGGACATTTCGTTGCCGTAACGGGCAGGCATGGGAATATCGGTGACAACGGCGCGAGCAACATTCAGCCGGAACAAGAGATCGCTTTCAAAAAAATAGCCATCGCTGACTTTCTCCAGAGGAATCAGCTTAAGCGCTGCAGCTGAAATGGCCGTGAAGCCATTGGTCGGGTCGACCACCTGCCAGTATCCACTGGACAATTTACTGAGCACCGATAGCAGACTGTTACCCAGCAGTCGGAAGGCCGGCATGCCCCGCAAATATTCCAGTTCAAAGAAGCGGTTGCCTTTGCAGTAATCACTGAATTGTTCGCGGATCGGGTGCACCAGGTCCAGAATCCGATCGGGATCCATTTGCCCATCACCATCCAGTTTGACGATGATACCGAAGCCATCGGCCAAGGCTGCCTGATAGCCAGCCTTAACCGCGCCACCCACACCCAGGTTGTGCTCGTTGTACAGCACGCGTACGCGCTCATCCGAAATTTCATTTTCGACCCGCTTGCCACTCTCCTCCGGACAAGCATCATCGACACAATAAATGGCACCGGCAAAAGGCAAGGCACTGCGCACGACATCAATGATGCTGTCGCTGACGCGATAACAGGGAATAACAATGGCCAGATCTGGAATCACAGCTTCACCGCCGGGAGCGAAAAAACGCCTGCAATACTGCACCGCATTCTTCGCCCAGGCAAGGACCAGTCAATTCCGGCCGATGATTGTGTCGTGGATCGGTCAGGGTATCGAACACGCTGCCAGCTGCGCCGGTTTTCGGGTCGGTAGCGCCAAAAACCACGCGTGCAATGCGGGCGTGAATCATGGCACCGGCACACATCACGCAGGGTTCCAGCGTGACATAAAGTACCGCGCCGGGCAGACGGTAATTGCCGCACTTTTCTCCGGCCTGGCGCAAAGTCTGAATCTCGGCATGGGCAGTGGCGTCGTTCAGACCTATGGTGCGGTTCCAGCCTTCACCGAGCACTTCGCCATCACGAACCAACACAGCTCCTACCGGTACTTCACCCTCGGATTCGGCCCGCGCAGCCAGCTGCAAAGCCTGCTGCATCCAGTATTCGTCGCCGGGCCCGGATTCACTGTTCATGCAACGGGCCAATTCAAGCTCTGGCTGTTCATGTCATGAACTACCCAGTATCAAGCGCTTGAGAGCCCGCAAGGGTGCAGTAAGTCGCCACGAAGTGGAATGCTCCATTTCATGGATTCTGTTGCGTAACTGATTGATCAGATGTTGCACCTGATCATCGCCCAATCCGGATAAATCAGTTGAGCCTGGTAAACCGGAGGAGAGGCTATTCATCTGCTGCCTCAAACGATTGTTTTCACCATATAGATTCTGGATGTTGCGGTACAGCCGACTCATATGCTGATCGCGCCTGGCTAACAATACCCGTAGCTCTTGCAGGTCATCAGCGCTGAGCGTAGCTCCAGCCTGAAAGCGCTGCGGCAAATGCCGCTCCACATAAACGGTTGAATGTTCTTCAGCGGTTTCTGCAGCCGGACGGGTATCCGTGTAGTAGTACAGGGCAAATGATTTGCGGCTCAGGCCCCGCTGCGCCGGCGGCAGCTTGATGCGCTCAAAACCATGCCAGGATGACTCGGTGGTTTCAAATATTACGCAACGATTCATCAGCGGAGTCAGGGTGACCATTTCATCTTCAGCAGGGTCCAGGTGTGGATTTTTGTGCAATTGCAAAGACCCACCCCACCCATCCTGCCACTCCGGGTTCAGGTAAACGATCAGGTTCAAACGCCGGTGTTGACGGGTAATGGGATGAAAATTGAAATCCACATGCGGGTCCAGGTCCTGGCCCTGACGGTTCTCATGCGTACCACCACCAAAATAATGCGGATCGTATTGCAGATTCGGAATGCCGGTAATTTCACCAATCAAATCGCGGAATGACTGGCTTTGCACCAACTCATCCAGCACACGAAAACCAGCCCCCAGCTTATGGACATTTTCCTGCGTCGCCTTGCCGCCCACCTCACCACTTTCATTCAGGGCCGTATGCGTATCGAAATCGGGAAACTCGTCAAACAGGCGCTGACAAAATGTTTCGTCAAAAAAATGATCAATCGCTACATGCTGGAATGGCAGGGCCGAGATAAATTCGGCATGTAGATGATCGACCGCTGCAAGGACTGCAGGGTTTAGCACAGACCGGAAATCCTTAGCCTCAGTCACTGCCCTACTCCCACTCAATGGTCGCCGGCGGCTTACCGGAAATATCATAGACCGTGCGCGAAACACCTTTGATCTCGTTAGCGATGCGCAATGACACGCGCTCCAGGAACTCGTAAGGCAAACGCGCCCAGCGGGCCGTCATGAAATCGATGGTCTGAACGGCACGCAAGGCAATCACGTGTTCGTAACGACGCTGGTCACCGGTAACGCCAACGGATTTAACCGGCAGGTATACGGCAAAGGCCTGGCTGACCTCGTCGTACAAACCTTCTTTGCGCAATTCTTCAATAAAAATATGATCGGCCTGTGCCAGCACCTGCAAATACTCTTCCCGTACTTCACCCAACACACGCACACCCAGTCCAGGTCCGGGAAAAGGATGACGGAATACCATTTCACGTGGCAAGCCCAGCTCCATGCCGATTCGCCTGACCTCATCCTTGAACAATTCACGCAAAGGTTCAACCAGCGACATATTCATATCAGCGGGTAATCCGCCCACATTATGGTGTGATTTGATCACATGCGCTTTGCCGGTTTTGCTGCCGGCCGATTCAATAACATCCGGATAAATGGTCCCTTGCGCCAACCAACGGGCATTGCCAAATTTACGCGCCTGTTGCTCGAAAACTTCAATAAACGATTTGCCTATGACTTTTCGCTTGGCCTCTGGATCCGACACACCCTTAAGCGCACCGAGGAAGCGTTCCCTCGCATCAACGCGGACTACCTTCAAGCCCATATGTTGTTTGAAAGTGGCCATCACCTGGTCGGATTCCCCCAAGCGCAGCATGCCGGTATCTACAAAGATACAGGTCAGTTGCTTACCGATGGCCTGGTGCAATAAAGCCGCCACAACGCTGGAATCCACCCCTCCGGATAAACCGAGTATGACTTCGTCCTCGCCCACCTGCTCACGGCAGCGCTGCATGGCATCTTCAATGATGTTGGCCGCTGTCCATTGGGCTGCACAGCCGCAGATCTCCAGCACAAAGCGGCTGAGTATGGCTTGTCCTTGGGCGGTATGGGTGACTTCAGGATGGAACTGCACGCCATAAAAGCTGCGCGCTTCATCGGCGATGGCTGCAATCGGAGCCGATCCAGTGGCGGCTATCACCTCAAAGCCCGCGGGTAATTCACTGACCTTATCGCCATGGCTCATCCACACATCGAGCTGGGCTTGGCCTTGTTTACCTACTGCGTCCTGTATGCCCTGCAATAATCGGGATTCGGCGACCTGGTCCACCCGGGCATAACCGAATTCTTTCTGCTCGGAAGGAACCACCATTCCGCCCAGTTGGCTGGCCATGGTGTGCAAGCCATAACAGATACCGAAAACCGGCACATCCAGTGCATAAACCACTTCCGGTGCCGTGGGGCCATTTTCAGCATGAACGGATTCCGGGCCACCGCTGAGTATGATTCCGCGCGGCGCAAAGCCAGGAATCGCTTCGGCATCGCAGTCCCAGGGCCATATTTCACAATAGACACCAATCTCACGAATGCGACGGGCGATCAACTGGGTGTATTGCGAGCCGAAGTCCAGTATCAGGATACGGTCGTGATGGATATCGCCCGCCTGGCTGTCGCTGGAGAAACTACTGTCGCTGGTACTGCGCCGTTCTGGGCTCATGTCTGAATGCATTCCTGTCAGAAAACTTTATCCCGGGCGTTAATTCCGGTCAGGACATCTTGTAATTGGGTGCTTCCTTGGTGATCTGCACATCGTGGGCATGACTCTCGCGTATTCCGGCATTGGTAATACGAACAAAGCGGGCTTCAGCATGGAATTGTTCCAGGGTGCTACTGCCCAGGTAGCCCATGGAGGAGCGCAAGCCGCCCAGTAACTGGTGTACTACACCAGACAAGGAACCCTTGTATGGCACACGGCCTTCGATGCCCTCGGGCACCAGCTTGTCGGCACTGATATCGTGCTGGAAGTAGCGGTCTTTCGAACCTTGCTGCATGGCGCCCAAGGAACCCATGCCGCGGTAGGATTTGTAAGAACGCCCCTGGAACAACTCCACATCCCCAGGCGCTTCTTCAGTACCGGCGAACAGGCCACCTATCATCACAGACCATGCACCCGAGGCAATGGCCTTGGCCATGTCTCCGGAAAAACGTATACCACCATCGGCAATCACCGGCACACCCGTGCCTTTAAGCGCTGCTGCGACATTGGCCACTGCGGTGATTTGCGGCACACCCACACCGGCCACCACCCGCGTGGTGCAGATTGAACCGGGGCCCTGCCCGACTTTAACTCCATCCGCTCCGGCTTCCACCAGTGCCAAAGCACCTTCAGCCGTGGTGACATTTCCGCCTATAACCTGCACATCCGGGAAATGCTCTTTGACCCAGCGCACGCGCTCGATCACGCCCAGGGTATGGCCATGCGCCGTATCAACCACAACCACATCTACACCGGCCTCTACCAATGCGGTAATCCGCTCTTCAGTATCGCCACCCACACCGACGGCAGCAGCAACCAGCAGACGCTCCTGCGAGTCTTTGGCAGCATTGGGGAAATCACTGGATTTCTGGATATCCTTGACGGTAATCAGGCCGCGTAGCTCGAAGTTCTTATTCACCACCAGCACTTTTTCAATGCGATGGCGATGCAGCAATTCCAGCACTTCGTCCTGGCTGGCGTCTTCCTGAACAGTGATCAGCTTTTCTTTGCGCGTCATGATGTTACGCACTGGATCATCCAGCTTTTTCTCAAAGCGCATATCGCGACTGGTGACGATGCCTACCAACTCATTACCATCCACCACCGGCACCCCGGAAATATTGTGTCGCTGGGTGATTTCAAACACCTGGCGTATGGTGGTTTGAGGGGTTACGGTCACCGGGTCCTTGATTACACCGGCTTCATATTTTTTGACGATGCGCACGTGTTGGGCCTGTTGATCCAGGCTCATGTTCTTATGCACCACACCGATACCACCTTCCTGTGCCATGGCAATGGCCAGACGGGCTTCCGTAACGGTGTCCATGGCGGCCGATACCAATGGCGCATTGAGGGGAAGATCACGAGTAATGCGGGTTTTGAGATCCACATCCCGGGGCAGAATGCTGGAATACGCCGGCACCAGGCTAACGTCGTCAAATGTCAGGGCTTCACCGATCAGTTGCATGACGGTAATTCTCCTCCCGGCCAGGGTTTTGTTGTACTTAGCGGATATGTTTAAGGAAACCCCGAATTATTCAGAGCTTCCTTAGTTGCAACAACGCCCGGGAATACCCGGGCGCTGTTGCTGATACGGCAATTATAACGCGATGTGCTACCCGAGGTGAAAGTCAAAACCCGGAGCGGCCTGTAAATTGAGGCCAGCTTAAGCTTCAATCCGGCTTTTGCCACACTTTTTCTCCATCCAGCCAGGTTTCCAGCACCTGGGTTGCGGGGATTTCATCTGCATCTACCGTCATCAGATCACGGTCCAGTACGATAAAATCGGCGCGCTTGCCGGCTTCCAGCGAGCCCACTTCAGACTCCATAAATGCAGCCCAGGCCGCGTCCAGGGTAAAGCCGCGTATCGCTTCTTCGCGCGTGAGCGCCTGTTCCGGATACCAACCACCGGCAGGGCTGCCTTCCAGGTCCTGCCGACTGACCGCTGCATAAATACCCAGCATGGGGTTGGCCTGCTCTACCGGGAAATCTGAACCCAACGCCAGACGCACACCGGCATTGAGCAATGCACGCCAGGCGTAAGCGCCCTGTATGCGTTCTGCGCCTACCCTGTCCTCAGCCCAATACATATCACTGGTGGCATGGATGGGTTGCATGGAAGCAATAATCTGCAAATCCGCAAAGCGCTGGATATCATCCAGGGCAATGATCTGGGCATGTTCCATGCGATGCCGTCCCGGATTGTTCGGGAATGCGGGGATTGCGGCGGCATAGGCATCCAGCACCTGGCGGTTGCCGCCATCACCAATGGCATGCACGCCGACTTGCAGATTGCAGGCCAATGCGCGCTGTACGGCCTCGTGCATTTCTTCATCACTGACAAACAACAAACCCTTTGAGCCGGGATTATCACTGTAATCTTCCAGCAGCGCGGCACCCCGACTGCCCAAAGCGCCATCGGCATATAATTTTATGGCTCGCGCGGTCAGGCGACCTGAAGGGTGCTGAAGATAACCATTGGCGCACAATTGTTCCGTCGCCTCACCAACGCCATCCGTCATGGCGTAAATCCGCAGGCCCAGTCGACCCTGGTCGGCCCGCTCTCGCAACAGCTGGATGTAATCCCAGCTCAGTCCGGCGTCGTGTACGCCAGTCAGCCCCAAACTGAGCAGCGTTTCCGTGGCTTCATCGAGGGCAGCTTGCAGCCGTTCCTCTGAAATAGGGGGCACCAACTTGTCCAGCATAGCCGTGGCGTTGTCGATAAATATGCCGGTGGCCTCGCCCGTGGCGTCTCGGTGAATTTCCCCACCCTTGGGTTGCCAGTCGCCTGCAAGATCCTGGTCGGCGGCAGCCAAAGCAGCCGAATTGCCCCAGGCTGCATGACCATCGATACGCTCGACCCAAACCACCCGGTCGGGGAAGGCCTGATCCAGGTCAGACTTGTCGGGAAACTGTTGACCCGGCCAGTCGTTCTGGTCCCAGCCTCTGCCCACCAACCAATCATCTTCAGCCAGTGTGGCCTCAAAAGCCTGCAAGCGCTGTATGACTTCCGCAATACTTTGCGTACCCACCAGGTTGGCGCGGGTCAAGGAACTGGCGAAGCCCACAAAATGCGCATGCGCATCAATCAGGCCGGGGAATATCACACGACCCTGTATATTATGTTGAGTCGCCTGCGGAAAAGCCGCCAGCATGGGCTCGTCCTGACCAATGGCCAGAATCTCACCATCAGCTGACATCGCCATGGCACCACCCTCCACCACAGTGTTGCCCGGGTTAAAGGTATAAATCCGGGCGTTGTACACCAGCTGGATTTCTGGCGCCTGTGTTGCCACCTCCTCCTCCAGAGGCACAGGCTGATCACAAGCCACTAACACGAGTGCCATCACCAACAGGGAAATAAAACCCGCAAAGCGGTGTAGTAATGAAGTTGAGCGGTTTATCATCTGC
The DNA here is from genome assembly GCA_037968555.1 of Lysobacterales bacterium. Taxonomy (GTDB): domain Bacteria; phylum Pseudomonadota; class Gammaproteobacteria; order Xanthomonadales; family SZUA-36; genus JAWXBM01. The sequence goes on from JBBKVS010000140.1 coordinate 11,395, forward strand.
TTATGTCCGATTTTAATTTAGATTCTAATGACACAGTTTATACGCCCACCGAGCTCAACCGCGAGGTGCGCATACACCTCGAAGCCGGGTTCTCGCGCATCAGCCTGGAAGGTGAGATTTCCAACCTGGCAAAACCGGCATCGGGGCATTTGTATTTCAGCCTTAAAGATGCCGGTGCACAAATACGCTGCGCCATGTTTCGCAGCGCTGCACTGCGCACCAGCATCCGTCCGGCCAATGGCATGCAGGTGCTGGCCCGTGGCCGCATCAGTCTGTATGAGCCGCGTGGCGATTACCAGTTCATCGTTGAAAGCCTGCAAGAGGCCGGAGTCGGGCTGTTGCAGCAACGCTTTGAGCAGCTGAAACAGAAACTCGAAGCGGAAGGTCTGTTTGCAGCAGAACGCAAGCGCGCCTTACCCGGCTTTCCCATGAAGATAGGCGTGATTTCATCGCCCAGCGGTGCCGTGATACGCGACATCCTGCAGGTATTGCAACGTCGCTGGCCGGTAGCCGAGGTACGACTCTACGCCTCGCCGGTGCAAGGTGCGGAAGCTCCCGCAGCATTGTGCTCAGCCTTGCAACTGGCCAACCGGGAGGCCTGGGCAGAAGTGCTGATCATGGCCCGCGGTGGCGGCTCGCTGGAAGATCTGCAAGCCTTCAATGACGAGACGGTAGCCCGGGCGGTAGCAGC
>JBBKVS010000141.1:0-3569 GCA_037968555.1 Lysobacterales bacterium
CCGGTATTGCAGGCCGGTCAGCAAGCGCTGGTGCTGGTGCCGGAAATCGGCCTGACGCCGCAACTGATACGCCGCTTTCACCGGCGCCTGGGTTTGCCACCCACTGTCCTGCACTCGGCTTTGTCTGCAGGCGAGCGATTGGCCGCCTGGGAAGCGGTGCGTTCGGGCCGCGCCCGTTTGTTGATCGGAACCCGTTCGGCCCTGTTCACACCCATGCCCAATTTAGGCCTGATCATTCTGGACGAAGAACACGATGCCTCCTTCAAACAGCAGGACGGTTTTCGGTACTCGGCGCGTGACGTGGCGGTCAAGCGAGCGTTGGACCTGGGCATCCCGGTGGTGCTGGGCAGTGCCACGCCCTCGCTGGAGTCCATCAATAATGCTGCTACGGGTCGATACCAGCAGCATCGATTGCGCCAGCGGGCGACCAAGGCTGCCATGCCCAGTTGGCGGGTGCTGGATATGCGCCAGCAAGTGACAGTCAATGGCCTGGCTGCAGCGGCGGTGACGGCCATCGCAGACACCCTGGATCGCGGTGAGCAAGCCATGGTTTTCCTCAATCGTCGCGGCTATGCGCCGGTATTGATGTGTGGCCAATGTGGCTGGCATGGCCGCTGTCAGCGCTGTGAAGCCAACATGACCTGGCATAGAGGCCAGCGGCGCCTGAGTTGTCATCATTGCGGCAGTGAAAAGCCGGTGCCGCGCTTTTGTCCCGACTGCCGGGCCGACGACCTGGTCGGCATCGGTGAAGGAACCCAGCAATTGGAATCCGGGCTGCGTGAGCGATTCCCCGATGCCATGATCTGGCGCTTCGACAGGGACAGCACACGTGGCAAGGGTGTGTTGGAAGATCAGATCGAGCAAGTGCGCAGTGGTGAGCCCTGCATCATGGTGGGTACACAGATGCTGGCCAAGGGCCATCATTTCCCCGCGGTGACTTTGGTGGTTGTAGTCAACGTGGACCAGGCACTGTACAGCGCGGATTATCGTGCCCTGGAGCGTCTGGGGCAGACTCTGTTGCAGGTCGCAGGACGTGCCGGTCGGGCCGAAAAAGCGGGCAGTGTCTTGCTGCAAACATACGAGCCGGATAGCCAGGCTTTGCAATTGCTGATTACTGAAGGCTACCAAGCCTATTCGGACTGGTTGCTGGAAGACCGGCGCCTGGCTGGGCTGCCGCCCTTGAGTTACCAGGCGCAGCTCAAAGCCGAAGCCGTGGCGCGTGAAGATGTGGTGAGCTTCCTCAAGGCAGCAGCCGACAGTTTTCCGCCAGGCCGTAGCCAGCTGTGGGGGCCGATACCGGCATTGATGGAGAAAGTGGCTGGGCGCTATCGCCTGTACCTGTTGGTGCAGGGCACCAACCGGGCTGAGCTGCACCGTCAGCTGGATGGCTGGATGGAAAAATTAAAACGGCTGCCGGGTGGGCGTAAGGTGAGGTGGGCTGTGGATGTAGACCCTCAGGAAATGTAGCCAAAAATGATCTTTTCCGCCCAGGCGGTGTACTCGCGTCGCTCAAATGCTCATGTACTGGTGTGTACACTGCGCTTTTCGCAACGCTCGAGCCTAGCCTGGACGAAAAATCTCTATTTTTGATGTGGTAGGTCTTTTCCGCCCAGGCGGCATTTTCAATCCGCCTGGGCTTGCCTGGTCAAAACATTAGCGGGTATCGGCTCCGCCGTTCAGGTTTTTGGCTGGTTCGTTGGTGTATTCATCAAGATCATCTTCATCCGGCGGATTGACCCAATGAACGTCAATATTTTTTGCTTTGGCCTGAGAATTCACGGCGGCTCGATAGCGTTCCGCGTTACTCATGGTGGTGACTTCGTTATTGCTTTGCGGTGCTGGAGCAGCAGCACAAGCTGACAGGGTTAACAACAGTAGTGACAGACCCGCAATCAGTTTGGTGTTCATGTATTGGCTCTCCGGTGTGGGCTTGAATCAATATACGAAGTCTATCGTACTGGAATTTACGAGAATTGCAAGAACCCAAGAGTAACTCCGATTTATTCAGGGCTTCTGCGGTACATGGATGAACTATTCAGAGCCTGATTAAATAAAAATACCTGAGCGTGAAATTCATGACCTTTGACACGCGCACTTTGCAGCCTGATCAGTGACATTGTCTGCGTTTGGATGAGAGGTTTAGGGCGGGTTGACTGAAAAAGTTCAGCCCCGGAACCCGCTGGGTACTGGCCTGTCTATCCTGAATCGGTATACTCCCCGTTCACTTTGAGACATGCCCCCAGAGGATTTTATGGAGCATTCGGAAACTGCGGCTAATCCGGCCGTCGAAAATACCCACCTGCAAGACCCGGCCCAGTTGGATGCGCATGCCGCATTCATGGACTTGAGTAAAGTTGCCAATGAACTGATCATTGGGCAACAACGCCTGATGGAACGCCTGCTGATCGCCTTGCTGAGCAATGGCCATCTGCTGGTTGAAGGTGCGCCTGGCCTGGCCAAAACCACCGCCATCAAGGTTATTGCGGACCGCATTGAAGGTGATTTTCATCGCATTCAGTTCACTCCTGATCTGTTGCCCGCCGATCTAACCGGTACGGAAATCTATCGCCCGCAGGAAGGCACTTTCAGTTTCCAGCAGGGGCCGATATTCCATAACCTGATCCTGGCTGACGAGGTCAATCGCGCCCCGGCTAAAGTGCAATCGGCCTTGCTGGAAGCCATGGGTGAACACCAGGTAACAGTGGGACGCGTGACCTACCGCCTGCCACCCTTATTCCTGGTGATGGCGACGCAGAATCCCATCGAGCAGGAAGGCACTTATCCTTTGCCGGAAGCGCAGCTCGATCGCTTCCTGATGCATGTGTCCATCACTTACCCGGACGCGCAGGCGGAACAGAAGATTCTGCACCTGGCCCGACAGCAGGCTCGGGATGAACTGGTTAAACAGAATTCTGCACCGGTACTGGTGACCCAACAGCAGGTATTCACTGCCCAGAATGGGGTGCTGGATCTCCACCTGGCACCGGCACTGGAGGAATACATTGTGCAGCTGGTACTGGCCACCCGTGATCCTGGTCGCTGGGATCCGCAGCTGGCTGCGCTGGTCAGTTACGGTGCCAGTCCGCGCGCCACCATAGGCCTTGACCGCTGCGCCCGCGCTCGTGCCTGGCTGGATAATCGTGCATTTGTCTCGCCGGATGATGTGCATGCGATGATTCACGATGTGATGCGTCACCGTGTACTTCTGTCTTATGAAGCCGAAGCTGATGGCGTCACTGTCGATCAATTAGTCGACCGCCTGCTGGATCTGGTTCCGGTGCCGTGATTCGCACGCAAGCTTCCATGGGCAGCATTGGCAGAGATAGCGCCAGGGATAGTGGCGATGGCATACACCTCACCGCCGCCGAATTGATTGCCTTGCGGCCGCGCTGCCACTCGCTGCGTTTACCCATGCGGCAGGCGGCAGCATCGGCGCTGGCGGGTGCTTACCGCTCGCGTTTCCGGGGCCGCGGTGTGGACTTTCTCGAATCACGCAACTACCAACCCGGTGATGATATTCGCAATATGGACTGGCGCGTCACCGCACGCACGGGCCGGGCCCATACCAA
>JBBKVS010000142.1:0-3660 GCA_037968555.1 Lysobacterales bacterium
GGGACGGGGCAAATTAAATTTGATCTGCCCCGTCTGCATCAAAATTTTATTAAGTACCCAGATCATTCTGATTTATTGGACCTGGCCTCGCACCACACCACCCGGCCAGGCCGTACTGTGAACATTCAGATACACCCCCCCGTCCAGCATCGATCCAACCAAATCCGCAATCGTTGCACCACAGGCGGCGTTCGTGATGTTGCCGTCATTGAGCGTGGCACGTAACTGCACAGTACCGTCATAACCCGGACTGAAAGCACCGGCGATAAAGGCGACGACCGGGCCGTTTGACCCCTCCGGCGCACAATGCAGATGTGCCCCGGCAGCGCCTAGAACATTGTCTGCGTTTTTGATGTCCAGCTTGACGGTAATTTCCGTAAGTTTCTGATTGACATGCAATAAAACAGATCCTGAAGTTTCCGTAATCACCGGGGGCACTTCGTTGTCACCCGAAAGCTCAGCCTTGAAGTTGACCGCATTCTTTGCCAGCAATGGGGTGGACATGGACAGCGCCACCAATAACCACAACCACATAAAGTACCTCATGAATTACTCCTGGCCTATTCAGGCAAATGTAGCGCGCGCAAGCCGCGCCTCCTGAGTATAGTCAATGGGCGGAGAATTTATTTTGACCAGCGGCCGTTTTAATTCAGGCTTGCTGGGTCAGCCCGTTGAATTCTGCCTCCGATATGCTTCCATCCGGATGGCTTTGTTGATTGCCGTTAGTGAAACCCTCCATCACATCAGAATGGTAAGGAGATGACAGAATCTGCCCCCTTGTGACAAAGCAGCAGCGGCAGCTGCGGCGGGCTGGAGTCGATGAGCATTTCTATCCAATTGATATTCAGGGGAAATAATTCAATTTGTTCAGTTGGTGCGCTTCTTGCAATATCACAGCTGATAAGGGGCAGTAATGAATGCCTCGAGTCCCGGCAGTTGCCGAGGACCATCTACAGAGAGAGACCGAAATGAACAGGCTGCGCTCCCCACAATCCGGGTTCACCTTGATCGAACTGATGATCGTGGTGGCCATCATCGCCATTTTGTTGGCCCTCGCGCTGCCTGCATACCAGGACTACACCATCCGCGCCAAAGTGGCCGAAGGTTTCAGTCTGGCCGCCTCCGCCAAGCTGGCGGTGACGGAAACCTGTCAATCCGATGCCACAGCGACGGTGAATTCAAACAACGATGCCGGCTACGCCTTCACAGCCAACAATGATCCGGACAGTTATGTGGCCAGCATCGAAGTCCGGGCCATCTGTTCCAGCGGCGACCTGGTGGTGCGGGTGGTTACGCAGAACACCGGTGCAAGCGTCGACCCCGTGCTTTACCTGACGACCAACCTCCTGTACCAACCGGTGGTGCAGATCATCAGCCCGGATTCGGATTCAGGAGCCGGCCGTATCGCCTGGCGTTGCTACTCCTCTGCAGGCGAAGATGCGCACTTACCTGCCGCATGCCGTAACGCTCCACCTAGCGAAGGCGGAGTGACCTGAGCGAGTAGCAATGACGTCAGAGCCATGGGGCAGGGACAGATACTGCAGCATTTCCCTGTCCCTGGACTCTGTCCCCAAAAGTCTTCTGGAAGCTGTTTGCAAGCAGCCCCCAAAGGTTATCAACCCACTTCCTCGCGCAGTACTTTTACCACGTAGCTGTTCAGGCTCTCTCCCACTTTCAAAGACTCAAGGGTAAGTTTCTCGTGCAGTTCTTCACCCACTCTGAGGTTGAATTTACCTGAATAAGTTTTACCCGCTGTTGGCGGCGGGAGTGGAGCCTGGTCCTCATCGTGTATGGCAATCCACTCGTCTACCAGGTCACAGAGAGTTTCGTAAACTTTCTTCTCATTTTTGCCATGCACTCCGCCCAGTGCCAGCCCCGGCACCCGGCCGATGTAACACTGATCAGCATCGGACCATTCAACCAGCTTTACGTACTGCCTGTTACTTTTCATGCTGCACCCATTCAATCGCCTGTTTTACATCCCGCAGCTGATAATGTTTGGCATCATCGCCCGGCTTTCCGCTAATCGTAATATTGACACCGGTGGGATGGCGAAAATTGCGATGGCTGCCTTTGCCTCCCCGATCGAGGAAACCCGCCGAAAGCAACTGATTGACAAGTTCCCTGAGTTTTGGTGGCATAGTTTATGGTACCACTGTGGTACCATGTAACGCCAGTGTGTGGTGAAAACGGCTTTGCCATCCACAATAGGGAAGGGCATTCCGTGCTTGAACGCCTTCGGCGCCTGCAACAGTCTGACCCTACAGGCATTGCAGGATCTGATTCTTCTCCGCACGGTTGGCGTGGTAGTGGTATCCGTAGGCTTCAGTGCTGTGACCCTTGCACTCATCCAGGCTCTCCGGCTGCTCGCCGCCGCTACAGGGCTTATCGGAATAAGCACTGTAGTCGTGATGGGTTCGTCGTTCGTTAGCCATTCGAGTCGTCCTTCAACACAGTGATTCTGCAGGGCGAGGCCAGCCGTGGCGATTATCATTCTGTAAAACTTGAAGTGCATTTTCGTTTTCGCTTTCGGTTGCGTTTATATGCGGTTCTGCTCTGGACCAGGAAGGTCAGGGTGGACTATCCCGGCTCGTAGCCGGGAGAATTAGCAGAACGTTCAAGCTTAAATAAAGTGTCCGAAAGTGAAACCGAAATTCAGTTCCGGCTTCAAGGCGCCTTGTAAACCACCCCACCCTTCATTACGAAGTCCACATGCTCCAGTACCGAAACATCCTCCAGCGGATTGGTATCCACGGCGATGATATCGGCAAAAAAGCCGGGCGCGATCTGGCCCACTTTATCCTGCCAGCCCAGCAAGTCTGCGGAGTTGATGGTCGCGGATTGGATGGCTTGCAACGGCGTCATGCCGAATTGCACCATGCGGGAAAATTGTTTGGCGTTGTCACCATGCGGGTAAACACCTGAATCCGTGGCGTAAACCATTTTGGCGCCGGCCTTGACCGCCATGCTGAAACTCTCGCGCTGGCGAATGCCCACTTCCCGGTCCTTGTTGATGTTTTCCTCGGGGATGCCGTTGGCCTCTCCCTCTGCCAGGGTGTACTCGGTGTTGTAAATATCCATGGCGAAGTAGGTGCCGTGTTCCTTCGCCATATCGATAGCTTCCTCATCCAGGTAACTGGCATGTTCGACTGAATCGACTCCCGCGGCAATAGCGCGCTTGATGCCATCGGTACCGTGGGCGTGGGCTGCAATCTTGCGATTGTGGGTATGAGCCTCTTCAGTCATCGCCTGCATTTCTTCAAGCGTGTACTGCGTTTGGCCCGGAATGGTGCCCTTGGAGAACACTCCGCCCGTGGCCGTAAACTTGATCAGGTCAGCACCGTACTTGACGTTCTTGCGAACCTGGTACCGAACTGCCCAGGGGCCGTCTGCCACGCCATCCGAGCGCTCGTTAAAACTGTGATTGAGCGAGTTGTTATCCGCATGTCCGCCGGTAATGCCCAGGCTGGGGCCAGAAACTGCCATGCGTGGGCCAGGAATTTCACCTGCTTCAATGGCATCACGCAAAGCTACATCCTGAAAATCCGGTGCGCCTACATTGCGTATGGAAGTGAATCCGGCCAGCAAGGTCTTTTCGGCATTCACCACTCCACCTATCATTCCGCGGTGTGGTGACTGAAAGTAATTGGCGAAGTAATA
>JBBKVS010000143.1:0-3734 GCA_037968555.1 Lysobacterales bacterium
TCGAAAGCTGAGCGTGTCACGAAAATGGCCTGGTCCCCGGTGGCGATACCGCTCAGGTGGGAGCGATAGTTCATAAACCATGCGACCAGGCGCAATACAGGCGGTTTGCCGGCGATGCGCACGTCAAACCGGCCCCATTGACGTTGATCTGTATGCAGGGATTGTGTGATGAGCATGTCTGCGCCGAATGGCAACAATGTATCGGCATGTAAGAACAGCAGCAGGTCACCTTGGGCCTGTGCCGCACCCACGTTCATTTGCCTGGCGCGTGAACGCGGTGCCTGCAGGACGTTAAAACCGGCGCATCGCGCCAGGCTGGGTGAGCCATCATCGCTGCCACCGTCCACCAGGATGACCTCGCAGCCGTGCAGCGCCAGCAGCCTGAGCCGTTCCAGCAAAGCCGGCAGCGTGGCAATTTCGTTAAGAACCGGAACAATGATGGAAACTTTCATCATCGGATCCACCCGCACATCTAAGGGCAATTGTTTGTCCCCTCGTCGCATGAACTCAGCCCCGTCTCCAGCTGTGGTAACGACCTAGCCAGGCCAGTACGCGGTCGGGAGAATGCGCACGCTTCCACACTCCGGCCACGTACTTGTTCGCTTCGGCCATGGTTGGGTAGGTGTGAATGGTGTCCAGAATCTTGTTCAGCCCGAGGCCGTTTTTCATGGCGAGCACGAACTCGGCGAGTAGATCACCGGCGCTTGCACCCACGATGGTGACGCCCAATATGCGGTCCTTTCCGGGGACGGTCAGCACTTTGACGAAGCCCTCGGTAGCGCTATCGGCAATGGCTCGATCCAGGTCGTCCAGCCCGTAACGGCTGACTTCATACGCTATGCCTTTTTCCTTTGCTTCCTGTTCATTCAATCCTACCTGCGCGACTTCCGGGTCAATGAAGGTGGTCCATGGAACTACGGAGTAGTCAACCTTGAATTTCTTGAAGGTCCCAAACAAAGCGTTGACGGCGGCATACCAGGCCTGGTGCGCAGCCACATGCGTGAACTGATAGGGGCCTGCCGCGTCACCAGCAGCGTAAATATTGGGATAAAGTGTTTCCAGATAATCGTTGGTATCCACGGTGCGCTGCGTAGTGATGCCAAGTTCCTCCAGGCCATAACCTGTTAACCGTGCGCTGCGCCCAACCGCTACCAGCAAATCATCGAATTCAATTTCCTGTTCTTCGCCGGCGTTCTCAACAACCAGGAATTTGCGCTCTCCTTCGCGCCCGCAACGCACAGCCTTGTGGTCGATGAGTACGTTGACGCCGTCGCGCTGCAGGGATTCCAGGGCCATGGTAGAGACTTCCTCATCTTCACGAATCATGATTCGTGGGCCCATTTCTACCTGGGTAACGGCAGAGCCCAGACGGGCGAAACTCTGGGCCAGTTCACAACCGATAGGACCGCCGCCCAATACCACCAGGCGGCCTGGAGGGCGGTCGCGACCGGCAAATTCATCCCACAGCGTATCGCTGGTGACATAGCCTGATTCATCGAGACCGGGTAAAGGAGGCACGGCCGGTTGTGCGCCCGCAGCGATGACAATGCTACGGGTGGTCAGGCGCTGCTTGCCGCCTTCCTTCAGTTCGATATCAACGGTCCAAGGGTCGATGATGCGGGCATATCCCTGCACCACATCCACGCCCAGATCGGTATAGCGTTCGACACTGTCATGCGGTTCCACTTGCCGGATCACATGGTGTATTCGTTCCATGACCTTGCTGAAGCTGAATTCTGGCGTAGTGTTGGCCAGTCCGTACTTCTCGCCATGTCGCATGGCGTGGGCGACGCGCGCTGATTTGATCAGGGCCTTGCTGGGCACGCAGCCGTAGTTCAGGCAGTCGCCACCCATTTTGTGGGCTTCAACAAGCGTTACTTTCGCTTTTACGGTTGCCGCAATGTAAGCCGTGACCAGACCGGCGGCGCCTGCGCCGATCACAACCAGGTTGCGATCAAACTTCCGTGGGCGTTTCCAGTTCGCATATACCTTGCGTGCCTGGAGGAACTGCACCAGGCGTTTTGCCAGCAAGGGAAATACGCCTAACAACGCAAAAGACAGCAGCATGCCGGGTGCGACGATATCCGAAGTCCTGGATATTTGTACCAACTGTGTTCCGGCATTCACGTACACCAGGGTTCCGGCCAGCATTCCGACCTGGCTGACCCAGTAGAAAGTCCGGGCTGGCATCCGGGTCAGGCCCATCAGCAGATTAATCACGAAAAACGGAAACAAAGGCACCATGCGCAAGGTAAACAAATAGAAAGCGCCTTCCTTTTGTACGCCTGTATTGATCGTCTCTATGCGTTTGGAAAAACGTGTTTGAACGAAGTCGCGCAACAGATAACGGGAAACCAGGAAGGCAAGAGTTGCGCCTATGCTGGAGGCAAACGACACAATGATGGTGCCTTCCACGAGGCCGAACAGGGCACCTGCAGCCAGAGTCATTACCGCAGCACCTGGCAGGGACAAGGCAGCAACTAGCACGTAAAAAGCGAAAAACAGGCTGGCGACCAATATGGGCGAGTTGGCTTGCCAGGTCTGAAAATGCGCAATGCTTTCTTTAAGCGCTTCGATAGTGAGTTGATGGTGCCAGCCCATTGAGAAAAACATCACGATCGCGACTGCGACCAGCAGCAATAACAGGATCTTTTTCACGCGGATAACTCTTCGGAGACCAGCGCACCGCCGCAACTGCTGCCTTGTCCTGCGGTGCATCCATAGCAATGATCCGCCACATGGATTGCCCGACCACTGGGGTCCTCAACCAGCAGGTCGCTTAAATGCGGTTGCCTTGAAAAAACCTCGGACTCATTCGCATGGGTGCCCAGGGGCAAATTCAGTAGTTGATTGAAGTCACAGTCATACAGAAAGCCCTTCCAATCAACGCTGATCATGTCCTTGCACATGACACTTTCCAGATTCGCGCTGGCATAATTTTCCTTAAGCAGGCGCATGTAGTCGTGAAATTTACCTTTTGAAATCAAGGTGGAGCCAAAGCGCTTGATGGGCATATTGGTGATCGTGAACAGTTCATTGAATTCAATGCCGAAATGAGCGAGTAATTCACGCTTGTAATCTGCTTGTAGAGGGGCCTGTGGGGGCGGTAAAACGGCACCCTGTGGGTTATAAACCAGGTTCAGTGTCAAACCGGACCCGGGCCTGCCGTAACCCAGTTCGTTCAGCTTTTGCAACGCTGCGATGCTTTTGTCGAACACGCCAGTGCCACGTTGTTTGTCAACATTCTCCATGGAGTAACAAGGCAATGAAGCCACCACCTCGACGCGATGGCTGGCCAGAAACTCTGCCAGATCATGCTGGCCTGGTTCGAACAGGATGGTCAGGTTGCAGCGGTCAATCACTTTGACCCCCATGGCATGGGCCTTGCTGGTCAATCTGCGGAATCCATCATGCATTTCAGGCGCGCCGCCGGTGAGGTCCAGAGTACTGATGTTGCGGGCTTCCAATACGTCGGGAATCAGATCCAGAGTGTCGTCATCCATCATTTCGGTGCGAGTGGGCCCGGCATTGACGTGGCAGTGCAAACACGATTGGTTACAGAGGTAACCCAGGTTTACCTGGAGTGTGGTGAGTTTCCGGCGGCGTATGCGGGGAAATCGGGTAGCGACTAGCAAAGGAAGTGTGGCGTGCATAGTGATCCTGAAAAGTGGCCCTGGAAAGTGGCATAGGCTCGCGCAGCGAGATCGCATTTCAAGTTCAGTCGCCCAGTGGGC
>JBBKVS010000144.1:0-11125 GCA_037968555.1 Lysobacterales bacterium
TTGCTGCGCCTTACCTATGGATAGTCCCGGAAAGGTGGTGGGCATGTACATCAGGTCGCCTTCGTTCAGATCCGGCATGAATTCGGAACCCAGTTTATTGGCTGGCCAAAAGCCCACGATGACCAGCAAGGCACTGAACAGCAGTACATTGCCCGGATGGCGTGTGACCAATGCAATTACCGGGCGGTACATGACTACCAATGCACGATTGAGCGGGTTGCGGTGTTCGGGCATGATGCGCCCGCGTATGAAATAGCCCATCAATACCGGTACCAGGGTAATGGACAGACCGGCAGCCACAGCCATGGCATAGGTTTTTGTAAAGGCCAGCGGTGCGAACATACGACCTTCCTGCGCCTGCAGGGTGAACACCGGCAGGAAGCTGACAGTGATGACCAGCAGCGAAAAGAACAGCGGTGGCCCCACAGCTACGGCAGCGTCGGTCACTACCGCCCAGTGATTTTTCACATTGTAATCAGCCTGCTCCATTTTCTTGTGTACGGTTTCGACCATCACAATAGCCGCGTCCACCATGGCGCCAATGGCAATGGCAATACCGCCCAGCGACATGATATTGGCGTTGAGGCCCTGCGCATGCATGATGGCAAATGCGCCCAATATGCCCAGTGGCAGGCTGATAATAATGACCAGCGAGGAGCGCAGGTGAAACAGGAACAGCAGGCAGACCAGCACCACCATGATGAACTCTTCCAACAGCTTGACCTGCAATGTTTTCACGGCACGCTTGATCAGCGTTGATCGATCATAAACAGGCACAATCTCGACACCTTCGGGCAAGCTGGCTTGCAATTCGCCGATACGCTGTTTCACCGCTTCGATGGTGGCCAGTGCGTTCTCACCAAAACGCATGACAATTACACCACCTACCACCTCACCTTCACCGTTGAGTTCGGCTATACCCCGCCGTAACTGTGGGCCGAGGCGAATCTCGGCTACATCACCCAGGCGTATGGGGGTGCCGGTTTCGTTGATGCCCAAGGGTATTGCAGCCAAATCTTCTATGGACTTCAAATAACCGGTGGCTCGTACCATGTATTCAGCCTCGCCCATTTCAATGACTGAACCGCCTACTTCACGATTGCCGCTCTGTACGGCATTGCGAATAGTCGACAAAGTCAGGCCGTAAGCGCGTATGGCATCCGGGTTGATGACCACCTGATATTGCTTCACCATTCCGCCTATGGTCGCCACTTCGGCTACACCATCTACGGTTTGCAACTCGTATTTCAGAAACCAGTCCTGGATGGAACGAAGCTGAGCCAGGTCATGCTGGCCTGTTTTGTCCTGCAAAGCGTATTCGTAGACCCAGCCCACGCCAGTGGCATCCGGGCCAATGGCGGGTTTGGCCGAAGGCGGTAGTTGCCCGGTTACCTGGTTCAGGTATTCCAGTACCCGTGAGCGTGCCCAATACAGGTCCGTGCCGTCTTCAAAAATGACATAGACGTAGGAATCGCCAAAAAACGAATAGGCGCGCACAGTGGATGCCTTGGGCACGGACAGCATGGCCGTGGTCAGAGGAAAAGTGACCTGATCCTCAACCACCTGGGGCGCTTGACCGGGAAAGGAGGTCTTGATAATCACCTGCACATCGGACAGGTCGGGCAATGCATCAACCGGCATCACCATTACGGTTCTGATACCCCAGGCCGCCAGTCCCATGCTCAGCAACAGCACCATAACGCGGTTGGCGACTGACCAGCGGATGATTTTCTCAATCATGCTGATGCGCTCCTGCATCTTTGTCCGGGTCTACAGAAGGCGAGCTTTCTGTTGGGAGTTCGGCCTCGGCATCAATTTCAGTAATGGCATAATCCCCTGCCTGTTGCTGTTCAAGCCGGAAGCGAATGTTCTGATCGGTAGCAATGGTATCCAGCGCGGCAGTACCCAGCACATCGAATTCCATGGTCATGGCGGGCCAGGCCAGGGCATCAATGGGTCCGTGAGTAATACGGATACGGCGCCGCTCGGGGTAAACAGCATCTACCCGGCCACTGGCCAAAACGCTATCGAGAGCCGATCGTTGCTGCGGCTGGGTATTGGCGCTGAGCCGGCGGATACCGCCATTCACACTGGCTTCTGAATCCAGCAGGAACTGAGCTGAGGTGACCACCTGGTCCCCTTCATCCAGCCCAGCCAGGATTTCGACTGAATCACCACTTTCCATGCCGGCGAGTACTTCATGCACACGGAAGCTTCCTTCACCCAGGGAAATCACCACCCGATTGCTGTCTTTTGAGCGAATCAGTGCTTCGCGCGGAATGCTCAGGGCATTCGGGTGCAGCTTGCCGTACACCGAGACCCGTGCATACATATTCGGTTTCAGCAACTCACCCGGATTTTCAAATCGCAAACGTACACGCAGAGTGCGGGTTTTGGGATCCAGCATCGGATAGACATAGTCCACCTGGCCGTTGAATTCCTGTCCGGGCAGATAGTCCAGTGTGGCTTTGGCGGCTTGGCCGGCGGCTACCCATTCGGACTGGGATTCATATACTTCGGCCTGCAACCAGACGCTGGACAGACCGGCCAGGCTCATGATGGTGGTGTTGGGTTGAACATAAGTGCCTTCACGCACATTCAATGTGCTGACAATTCCGTCCTGGGGTGCAACTACACGGATGTTCTCCGAAACCTTGCCGGACTTTTCCAGGGCAGCAATCTCGGAATCCGCAATGCCCAGTGCCTGTAATTTCTGAATCGAACCGCTGATCAATCGTTCTTCGCCACGTTTCTTCGCTTGCAGATATTCCTTCTGCGCATTAACCAGTTCGGGTGAATAAATCTCAAACAACAGATCGTTCTTGTGTACGCGTTCTCCCTCGGCATTGATGGACAGGCTTGAAATCCAACCCTGGGTACGCGTACTGATGTTGCTGATCAGTGTTTCGTCCAGGCCTACATAGGCCGTGGCTTCAACGCGGCGCCACAAGGGACCCACCTTTACCGCCTCGGTGCGCACACCCAGATTGTTCTCAACTGCGGAGCTGATTTCTATTGCATCCGTATCGGATGATGGCTCCGAGTAGACCGGCAACAGGTCCATGCCCATGGGTGATTTACCGGGTTTGTCACGGCGGAAATTGGGATCCATGGGGGCTACCCAGTAAAGTGGCTTTCTCTCCGCTGAACCGCTATTGCTGTCAACTCCGGAAGCATCACCGTTGCGCTGCATACCCAGCCAATAGGTGCCTGCGAGGGCCAATGTCATCAGTATCGCCAAGCCGGCTTTCTTGTTCATGATGCTTCTCCCTGGAAATACAACAGACGTGCCTGGGTTTTGAGTGCTTCGGCCTGGATGCGAACAAACTCGAGGCGTAGATCGATTTCGGTGATCTGGGCTCGCAGCAGGCTGCTCAGATCGCCCACCGATGACTGATAAGCATCAAAGGACGATTCCGCACTGAAACGTGCTTCGGGCAATATGTTACTGGTAAAAAAGGCGATGCTTTCCTGCTGTTTTTCATAAGTTGCGCCCTGCATGTCGGCTTCACTTTTCATGCGTCGGTAGAGATCATCACGATCAAATAGTGCAGCAGAGGACTCGGCAATCATGGACGCCGTTACCCGGTCCTGGCGGTGCTCGTGAAACAGGGGTAAATCCATGGTCACCATCACCGAAAACAGGTCCGGCCGGGACATGCCACTGGCATCGCTGCCGCTGCGTGCGCCGTAGGCCACATCAACCGAGAATTCAGGCTTGTATTGCTGACGCGCCAGTTCAACACCGGTATCGGCGTAATTCACTTTTTTCTGCAATGCCAGGATGCGTGGATGGGTTTGCAAGCGCTGGTGAATTTCTGCCAAGGCCAGTGGCGCTTGCAGGCTTGGCCAGTCTGTTGCCAATTCCAGCTGGGATGCCTCTCCCAGCCAGGCTGAAAGTTTTGCCCTCGCACGTGCTTCTGCCTCGCTGATTTGCCGCGCACGTTCTTCCGCCTTAGCCAACTCCACAACGGTTTGCAGCACATCCTGCTGGTTCACCCGGCCGGTGGCGTAGTAGTCGCGGGTGATATCCGAAAAGTCGGTGAATATGCGAATCGCTTCATCATTAATGGCAGCGCGTTGTTTCTGTCTGACAACTTCCAGATACAGTTCGCGCACTGTCAGCGTGATCTGCAGTTTCTGATCCTGCAGCGACTCGCCCAGCATTTCGACTTGCTGGCTAAACTGTGTCGACCGCAACTCACGGCTGTCACCCCTGGGAAATTTCTGCACCAGTCCTACCACTGCCTGGGTCATGGGTTCCTGGCCGAAATCGAAACTGTCGACAGGCAAGGACATCACACCCAGCTTGAGCATGGGGTCAGGCAACTGGGCTGCAGCCACCGCCATGTTTTCCAATGCCATGCTGCGTGATTCCACAGCGTGCAGGCCAGGATCGTTGGTCAGAGCCTGGCGTTCCGCCTCAGCCAGGCTCAGGCCGCTGGCCAGCGCGGTTGAGCCTGTCAACACAACGGCCAGCACAATAAACAGCAAGCTCACGAGGTGAACGCCCTTTGGGGTGCGCATAGTGCACATAATGATCTCCAGAACTACCAGCGCCCGGTGGCGCTTTCAAAGCTTTTTAAAATGAACGGTGCGGCAATGCCGCAAAAAAAGCGGGCAGGTCAGGAGATAGGGGGTCGGAGTAAGGGGTAGTCGTGGCTGGGCAGGATTTCGCCGCTGGTGATAATTCGGCGATGATGAACGGACGGGTTTGATGAGACTTTGGCCAGGCTGGAGAATAGCGGAGTGCCGAGATAACAACTGCCACAACTCAAAGCGTGGTCGCAAACCGGTTGATCATCAGTGATTGAAGTTCCGCAGCAATCCGACATGTCGTCGTGATTCGGCATGTTGTCGGCGCAAGGTTTTTTGTCCGGGTCGACATTCTGAGATTGCGTGACCTGATCCACAGCCTGATCCTTGGCCATATCACAGCCAACCGCTTGCAGAGGCTGTATGGTCATGGCCAGAATCAATAGTAATGTCAGGTACTTATTCACGTTTCAAGGATAACACTTATATCTTCAAGTACTCAATAAACAATCTGCAAGGGTGGTGCCATCCATTTGCCTTCCAGCGCTTCGTAATCAGGTCAATAGAACCTCATTACAATGAACAAGTTCCTTTCGGTGCCGGTAACCAGCATTAAATGAGCGATGTTTAGTATGCGGGTTCTGGCCGGATCGACCTTCAGGTCATCGGATCATTCGCAGCCAGCCAACCGGCCAGCCACTCCGGCATCGCATCGCCAGGAGCCCACTCGAATTCAAAACCGGCTTCGCCCAGCAACACATTCTGCAGCAGCTTGCGAGGGTGCCAGATGGTGGGCATTTGTCCCAGGTAGCTGGCCCACATGCCGAGGGTCGAACCCGAGGCAATCAGCAAGCGGCTGCGCGACAAGGCCAGCAGGTCGGCCAGGGCTGAACCAAATTCCACCCGAATTACGTTTGGGAGGATCAACAGGGGGGCCAGGTCTTGGTCCGTGCCGTCAGAAATAATACATGCCGGAACATCTGCTCCCACTCTGACGCGAACGGCTTGCAAGGCATCGACATACCAGGACAGCGGCAGAAGGCTGTTATCGATGTTCAGCATTTTCTCGTAGCTGTCCTGCTGGACGAAATCGCCGCGCCTCACATGGATGCCGATCGGTGCCGCTTCGATCGCCTCGTATCCGGCCAGGTGTTGCGGCCGCGTGATGCGCAGCAATTCGCGATGCACCAGAGCATGGTCGTGCAGGAAGGGTGCAAACTTGCCTTCCATGCCGCGGAATTCGACCACGGTTCCGGGCGGGGGTGGAGCAGAGCCGATATCTGATTCTTTTACCCAGCGGTGTCGTGCCAACGTCAAGGGTTTGCGCCAGCCGCTGATGTAAACCGCAGTGGGCTGGAAAAGACCCCCATAAGTCCGATGATCGTAGGGATTGACCCGCCAGTTCTTCGGTTTGAATGATTGCCAGGTAGGCCAAACCGGCTGCCAGCCTTCACGTTTCGAGCGGGACAGACAACGTGCCCAGATAAATAAGAGGTTGCCCAGACCGCTGCCGCCGATGCGAACGAACAGCAAGTCGGTCTTCGACAGGCGGGGATAGGCAAAGACCTGATCTTGTTTGCGCTTGTTCAAAACGACCACCGTCCCTTCAAACGTAGATTCGTCCGGCGAGGGAATTACCTCAATCCGGTGCCAGGCCTAACCACCGCGCAGTGACCGCAGTTTCGGTGTTCCTGATTGCAGCCATGATAGCGCTGAAGATGCTCGATCGCTTGTCTTGGTCGCAAAACCACTTTCATCTCAAAGCCCTGACCGTGAATATTCCGGGCAGGCAAAGGGGTTGAAGGCATCAGGCTATTTTGGAAAAGACTTCCTCCTCTTCCGTCCAGGCGGGAGCCAGCTCCAGCGCGCTGAGTGTGTGAACTGATGAAGTTATCGCAGCGGGTGGCGAGCCTGCCTTGACTTCAGGAGTAACCATTTGCACTTGCAGACGCAAGTCATTGGGATAGTCGGCGTTGGCCATGGCTTCTTCTTTGCTGATAAGACCGCCCGCATAGAGATTCAGCAAGGACTGGTCGAAAGTCTTGCAGCCTCCGGTGACACCGCGCAGCATTCCTTCCCGAATATTGTCTACTTCTCCGTTGCGGATCAGCTCTTTCACGTATGCGGTATCGCGCATGATTTCCACGGCCGCCACACGCTTGCCATCCATCGAGGGGATCAGGCGTTGCGAGATAATCGCGCGCAGATTCATGGAAAGCTGCAGGCAAATATCGGTATGCCTCTCGCCCGGGAAAAAGTTCAGTACCCGGTGCAGAGTCTGATAGGCATTGCTCGAATGCAAGGTTCCCAGGCACAGATGTCCGGTGTCGGCGAAGGTGATGGCTGCTTCCATGGTTTCCCGGTCACGAATCTCGCCGATCAGGATGACGTCAGGGGCCTGGCGCAAGGCATTCTTGAGTGCGTGATTGAAAGACAAAGTGTCCATCCCAACCTCGCGCTGGGTAAAAATACACTTCTTGTTGGGGTGAATAAATTCAATAGGATCTTCAACCGTGACCACATGCCCAGCAGCATGATCGTTGCGGTGATCCAGCATGGCGGCCAGCGACGTTGACTTACCAGAGCCGGTAGCTCCGGTGATCAGCACCAGGCCGCGCTTGCGCATGATGATTTCTTTCAGGTCGTCCGGTAGACGCAATTCTGCCAGACTGGGGATGACCGTTTTGATGTGACGAATCACCAGGCCCACACTGTCGCGCTGGCGGTGGATGTTGACCCGAAAGCGTCCAATGTCTTCGAACTCAATCGCCAGGTTCATTTCCATTAGTTCCTGGAATTTGGCTTTCTCGGCGTCGTTCATCAATGCCTCAGCCAGCGCCAAGGTATCGGGTGCTTCCAGGTCTTTGTCGCCGACCGGATGGTTTACGCCTTCGGCGCGAATCAGGGGAGGGCTGTTACGGGTAATGTAGAGGTCAGAACCTCCGCGTTGAATCATCTCACTCAGAAGCGAACGAATATCCACAGATCAAATTTCCCTTTTGTCACGGTTTGAAAAATTGCCCGTGCGCCATCCATTGGCACATACAGTTTGTTTAAGCAAGTTACGTGCCATCACCGAGGCGAGCAGGAACTGGCGCCACTGCTGGCCAACGGCACGCTCATCCAGGGAGCGGGCTTGACGACTTCTGTCATTGGGTGACAAAAAAGGCTTTTTTTCGTCAAATGGTGCGTTCAAACGACACCTAAGACTCGAGCTCCTACCTTTAGGTTTTTGCCGCTGCCGATATTATCAAAGGGGTCAAATCAAGTTGTTTTGACCCCTTTGATCCTGCTTAAGCGCTAGCCCTCTTCAGCCACCACCGGGTCGGGCACTTGATTGCTGATGGCCGGAATGGATTGCAAATAGATGAAAATGGATTCCAGGTCTGCATCTGTCATCTGCTTGTAAACCGGGATTGGCATGGGCGGCAAAATCACCCGACCACGGCCAAGGTGCCTGCCAGTTCGGATGGTGTCGACGAAATCTCGCGTCGTCCATTTTCCCAGCCCGGTTTCGAGGTCAGGTGTCAGGTTGGCCGTATAGCTGGTACCCCAGGGCCCGGCATGTGCCGTTGCGGTGCCGGAGACAACGATTTGCCATGGGCCCTCCGGCAGGCTGGGAACCGGTGGCATGACCAGTTCTTCCGGATGCCCAGATAACATCCGGCTCATGTCCGGCTCGGGGCCATTGGGTCCGGGCTGGAATGGCGTATGACAATCATGGCAGCCCGAAGTGTTAACCAGGTATTTGCCGCGCTCAAGTGAAGCGCCAGTCGCAGTAGACTGAATCACCACCGA
The DNA here is from genome assembly GCA_037968555.1 of Lysobacterales bacterium. Taxonomy (GTDB): domain Bacteria; phylum Pseudomonadota; class Gammaproteobacteria; order Xanthomonadales; family SZUA-36; genus JAWXBM01. Next base: position 8,335 of record JBBKVS010000144.1, read on the forward strand.
AGTGTTTGAGTCACTCGCCAGTGCGGGTTCCAAGGTCCACAAAAAGAGTGGGGCCAGCATCAGAATCAGTCCTGAAGCACCAAGTTTTAGGGTGTTCATTATTGATGTTCCTCATCAGTAGTTAGGTCAAGGTCAATCCAGTTTTGCAGCAGCGCGATGGCTTCCTGGTCAGGCACGCGACGTCCCAGAGGTGGCATTCGGGTTACCGGGTTGCGTGAATGCAGCCGAAAGAACAGGGCGCTGGCTGCGGCGTCACCGGGTTTGATTCGCGTGCTCACGCCGGGTGACACGGTCTCACCCGGATAGTGGAGAGTGGTTTCCAGAGTGCGTGCCAGGCTGCCAGCACTGTTGCTGGCCTTTTGTAAAAGCACCAGGTCGAGGGTGTCGAGGGTGCCTGCGTCGTTGTGGCAGGTTCCACAGTTGCCATGTAAGTAACCCAGGGCCGCCCGGCCGACAGGCGTCGCCGCCGCTATGCGTGGGGGGTGCTGCAGGAATTCGTCTGGCAGATTTCGCAGCAGGCCCCGTTCGTGCAGGACCAACATATCGGCCTGGTCCGGCTGGAGTATTTCTCCGTGTGGGGCCAGCGGGTCTCGATCGGGCGATAACTGCAATGCCGTGACGCCGAGTAAGGGCCCGGCTCCGCCGTCGTGGCAGGCGAGGCAATCTTCACGCGATGGAATGGGATAGCGCTGTCCCGGGGCGTCCTCGACTCGATGACGAGAGATACCCTCCGCAGGGGCCAGCATTGCATCGCTGCCATCTTCGGTCCAGACATAGCTTGAGAAGCGCCAGCTACCGTCCTGCAGTTTTTCGATCAGGCGCGTTTCCACCGGGCTACCGAAGCCGAATTCTTTCCAGGCTTTGGTCCCTGGCGGAAAAACCCATGCGTCGACATCGCTGGCATCAATGCTCTCGCCAGGGGGCAAGTAAAGCCAACGTCGCTTCTTGGCGCCATCCGACCACAAGGGGTACTGGGGCGAAAACGCAATAACGTCGTCGGCTATTTGCACGGTCTGCACAGAGTAAAGACCGGTTTCGCTAAGCCGATCAGGCAAAACGTCCGCGCCGGAGTGTCCGGCTACGCTGAGCAAGAAACCGATAGCGATGAAAATATTGTTCATTCTTTTCGCCCGCAGTTTTGTGTTTCCAGGTGTGCAAGGAATGCTTGGGCCCATTTTAGCGCCACCTGTTGCCACCGCGCCAAATCGTATTGACGCAACGGCCCGTAAAGGCGCAATGTAGTCCTCATTGGCACGAAGAAAAACAGCATCGGATTGAATTGATTGTTCAGAAAAACGGAATAATCGAATGGACCAGCTACATTGCATGCGGGTTTTCGTCCGGGTAGTTGAGCACGGCGCATTCGTTCGCGCCGCAGATGACCTGGCAATTTCACGTGCTTCAGTGACCACCGCAGTTTCCCAACTGGAAAGGCAACTCGGTGTACGCCTGCTCAACCGCACGACCCGGCGCTTGAGCCTGACCGAAGAAGGGCGCGCCTACTATCACGATTGCGTTCGAATTCTCGGGCAGATTGATGAGTCTCAAGAACACATTGCTGACGCACAACGTTCTCCGAGTGGGCGCTTGCGCTTGTCCATCGCGCAATCCTTTGAAGCCATGTCTTTCTTCCCACTGTTGAATGAATTCATGCGCCTGCATCCTGGCTTAAGCGTTGAGGTTATTGTGACTGACCGGGCAGTAAACCTGGTTGAAGAAGGCATAGACTGTGCTATGCGTGGAACGGAGATTCCCGCTGATGCCCTGCTGGTCGCGCGCAAGGTGATGAAATCCCGCTGGTTAACTTGTGCTTCTCCTTCCTACCTGGCGAAACATGGCACGCCGGGTTCAGTTAATGAGCTCGAAGAACACAATTGTGTGCGTTTTATTTCACCTTCTACAGGTCGAAGTCGGGAATGGTTTTTCAATCAGCACGGCAGGATCACGCGCCATGTACCCACTGGAAATCTTGCTCTGACATCCCTGGATGCCGCAGCTGCAGCAGCCTTGGCGGGTATCGGAATTGTGCAGGTGCCGGATGTGCTGGTGTGCCACCTGGTGATGGAGCGGCGCCTGAAACCCTTGCTGACCGAGCTGGTGGCAAAGTCCTTGCCCGTCATGCTGGTCTATCCACGAAACCGGTATTTACCGGCCCGGGTTCGCGCATTCATCGATTTCATTGATCGCGCTTATCCCAAGGAAGGTTGGTGGACAAAAATTGAAACTGTGATTAATGCTGACGACGACTGTGCCTTGCAGGAACGCTCCGGGTAAATTGCGCGTCTTTGGGTATGACTGTCTCGAACTGTTGGCGATACTGAATTCATAAGGGTCTTTGATTTAACCAAACCGGGTTAGCTCACTCTGGCCCCTTTGATCGTTTGTTCCCACCCTCTACTAAGACCAATTCTTAGTCATCGCCAAAACTGCATGGCAGAAACTGCGGCTGCTTTCCGTATAACTAATTGAGAGATTCTTTTTGTGCTGAAAAACCATTGGTGCCGCCTGGCCCGCAAAGCCTGGCCGAACGGATTTTTTCAGGAAGCAAGCGCAGCCTGCGCTATTTGGATCTAGGGACAGGGAATTGAATATGAGATTGTTACCATCACTGATTTGCCTTGGGCTAACCCTGCTGCTGTCGACCAGCGCTCATGCGGCTATCTACTGGGTAGGAGACAGTGACGCTTGCACCGGGAGCAGTGTCAAGTCCAGCGTTCCTGCCGCCATGCTTGCCGCACAGCTCAGTCCGGAGGCCGACGAAATACGGCTGACCAGGACCCTCGATTACGTC
>JBBKVS010000145.1:0-11346 GCA_037968555.1 Lysobacterales bacterium
CAACAAAATAATTCAACACCTGCTTCAATCAGACAAATAGGGGAAATACCCCAAGGGGCTTGACAGTCTTAATATTCAACATTACGATACAGCCGTAACTGATTCAAATAACTAATAAACAAAGCGGTGGACTGCAGAGTCAAGCCCAAACAATAATGTCAACGATCCTCTCCGGCTCTGCCGGATTTCCGGGCTTGCCTTCGTGCCAGCCCGGATTTTTTTTTGCGCGCTCTTCAGCTTCAGGCAAGCACCGGCATTTACTATGAGCCCATTCACCCATTCCGCCATTCGCGCAGGCAAACATCGAAAATTGTGTACTTCACAGCTAGAATGAGCGCTCTTTAGTCCCAAACAGAGGACTGTCCCCCGACCGTATGAGTAATCAATCTCCCAAGATTGGCCCCTTTGCCTACTTCAAGCTTCGCTATCTCGAGCTGCTGGAGCGGGTACTGCATAGTTGGGTGAAGGCGCGTAGCCTGCCGGACCCGGTCAGCGATATTGGCATCAGCAAAGAACATCCGGTTTGCTATGCCGTTGATGTTTATTCCCTGTCGAATATCCTGATACTCGACCACAGCTGCCGCAAGCTGGGTTTGCCCCGGCCATTGCTGCCACTGCCATTGCAAAGTGGTCAGTTACCCCGATCGTATTGCGCCATGCAGCGCCGGGAAGGACTGATGATTCAGCGCAAGTCCACCCGCAAGCATTCTGAAATGCTCAAGATGCTGGTCGATCGGGTCTGCGAAGGCGGTGAGCCGGAAGTACAAATCATACCCGTCACCGTATTGGTAGGGCGTGCCCCCGACACTGAAACCGGTCTGGCCAAGATTTTCTTTTCCGAATCCTGGGAAGTCGGTGGCCGTTTGCGGCGCCTGTTCAGCACCATGGTCAATGGCGGCAACACCTTTGTGCAGTTTGGTAAACCCATTTCCCTGCGCAAACTGGCTGAGGAAAATCTGGGTGCAGCCCGTACCTTGCGTAAAGCCTCGCGCATTTTGCGCGTCAAACTAGGCCAGAGCCGCACTGCGGCCATCGGCCCTGACTTGTCACACCGTCGTACAGTGATCGACGGCATATTGCTCAGCCCGTCGGTGGAGAAAGCCATTGATGACCAGGCCAGGGCCGACAAGAGCAGTACTTACAAAGCCTGGAAAAAAGCCCGCAAATTTGCACACGAAATCGCCGCCGATTATTCCTATACTTTCGTGCGTATGGCGTCGATGGCGTTGTCCTGGTTCTGGAACCAGATTTATGATGGCGTGGATATCAAAAATTTCCATGACCTGCAAAATGTGGCGCCAGACCACGAAGTGATTTACGTACCCTGCCACCGCAGCCATATCGATTACCTGTTACTGTCCTACGTTTTGTACCACCGCGGTCTGGTACCGCCGCACATCGCTGCCGGGATCAACCTGAACCTGCCTTTGGTGGGTCGACTGGTGCGCAAAGGTGGTGGCTTTTACCTGCGGCGCAGTTTCCGTTCACAAAAACTCTATGCCGCAGTATTCAATGAATACTTCAGCCGCATCCTGACACAGGGCACTTCGGTGGAGTACTTCATAGAAGGCACACGCAGCCGCACCGGCCGTTTACTGCATCCCAAGGCTGGCATGCTGTCGATGACGGTACGCAGCTATTTGCGTACACCCACGCGGCCGGTGGTGTTTCAACCCATCTACATAGGTTATGAGCGCCTCGTGGAAGGCCAGAGTTATACGGCAGAACTATCTGGTGCCACCAAGAAAACCGAATCCCTGCTTGACCTGTTCAAGATTTTTGGCATTCTGCGCAAGCGCTACGGTCGCGTGCATGTAAGCTTTGCCGAGCCGATTCTGCTGGACAAACTGCTGGAAGAACACGAACCCAACTGGCGCGAGCACAGCGGGAAGAGCACCAAGCCACCCTTCTTTAATGCCCTGGTAGACCAACTGGGCATCAAGATCATGACCGGCATGAACCAAGCCGCGCATGTCAATGCCATCAACCTGTTAGCGGTGATCCTGCTGCCCACGCCCAAGCACGCCCTCGGCCGTGCCGAGCTGCAGGGTCAACTGGATCTGTACCTGGGGCTGCTGGAAAACTGTCGCTATTCGAAACGCATCACCTATACCGCCAAGAGTTCAGCAGAAATCATCAGCTATGGACTTGAAATGGGTATTCTGGAAATACGTGAACATCCCTTGGGTGAGATCATCGCCGTCAAGCCGGAAGAAGCTGTATTACTGACTTATTTCCGCAACAACGTATCGCACCTGGTGGCGCTGCCTTCGCTGATTGCAGCTTGCTTTCTCAACGCCCGTCGTATTAAGCGTGAAAGACTGGAGCGTATTGCCTTGTTGCTTTACCCCTTCCTGAAAAACGAGTTGTTCCTGCCCTGGGATGAAGACGAGTTCATGCAGGCACTGCAAAACACCATCACCTGGATGCGCCAGAGCGGCCTGTTGGTGGACTCCAAGCTGGAAGGTTTTGTTGAGCGGGCTGACGGCAGTACCGACTACGCCTCGCAACTGCAAATACTCGGCAATGCCCTGCTACAAACATTTGAGCGTTATTACATCACGATTGCGGTGCTGGCCAAGAATGGCTCCGGCGTATTGTCTCGCGCCCAGCTCGAGCGCCTGTGCACGCTGGCGGCCCAGCGCATTAACCAGCTGAGCAAGTTCGACGCGCCTGAATTTTATGATCGCAACCTGTTCCGCCAATTTATTGACCAGCTGCGGCAACTGGGTGTGTTGTCAGTGAACGAGGAAGGCAAGCTGGAATTCGATGACACCATTAATTCCATTACCGAAGACGCCAAAACCCTGCTCAGCAAGGACATACGTCATGGCATTATCCGGGTGGCGCCACAGGTGCTGCAGGAAGCCGACTCGGACTGAGACCAGTGCCCCAAGTCTCCCAAGACTCTCAGGCATCCAGGTCCGGAATCAGCTTGGACTCGAGGTAATTGATCCAGTCTTTGAGCTTCAACTTGCGCTTTTTCATTCGCGTCAGGGCCAACTGGTTAATAGTGGAATCCGCCGACAGGCGGTTGATGGCCTCATCCAGGTCGCGATGCTCCAGTCGCAACTCGCTCAGCCTTGCGACGATTTCCCCAGGGTTGTTGGAGTTTAATTCCACAAGCCTAGAATAGTACATGGCGAGCCTTTCGTGTTTGCCGGAAACAGTTTGCGGTTCAACCCGACGGGCTAATTCACGTTAAAATAGACGCTGCCTGATTATGCAAGGAATAGCGCCGTGACCATACGCGCCGAACACAAACAACAGTACGCTCAAAACAAACTGGTCAAACGCCTGCATCGCCAGGTCGGTAAGGCCATTGGTGATTTCAACATGATCGAGGAAGGCGACCGCATCATGGTCTGCCTGTCCGGCGGCAAAGACAGCTACACCATGCTGGACATACTGCTGGAACTGCAACGCCGTGCACCGGTGAATTTTGAGCTGTTGGCCGTCAACCTGGACCAGAAGCAACCTGACTTTCCGGAACAGGTGCTACCGGAGTATTTGCAGCACCTGGGCGTGCCCTTCCATGTTATCGAACAGGACACCTACAGCGTGGTGAAGCGCGTGATACCCGAGGGTAAAACCACCTGTGGCCTGTGTTCTCGAATGCGCCGCGGCGCGCTGTACAATTTTGCCAGCGCAAACGGCATCACCCGCATTGCGCTGGGGCACCATCGCGATGACATCATCGAAACCCTGTTTTTGAACCTGTTCAATGGCGGGCGCATCAAGGCCATGCCACCGAAGTTGTTATCGGACGATGGCCAGCATGTGGTGATACGGCCGCTGGCTTACTGCAGTGAGGATGATATTACGCGTTACGCCGCCGGCCGGGATTTTCCCATCATTCCCTGCAACCTGTGCGGCTCACAACCCAACCTGCAGCGCCAGGCCATCAAGGAAATGCTGACCGGATGGAAGAAAAAACACCCTGGCCGTATCGAGAACATCTTCCGCGCCATCAGCCACATCTCACCCTCGCAACTGGCCGATCACGAATTATTCGATTTCCGCAATCTGGGAATCCGTAGCGAGTCTGCGGTTGAATCGCTGGACTGGTTGATGCCAGCGCAGTCCCGTGCAGAACCCAATTCGGAAAACAACTGGCTGCAATAAGCCGGCAGAGAACTAACACCATCACCCAAGCACTGATCTGCAACCAGGCCCTAAAACAACAGCACCAGGAAAACACACATGGACAGAAGGAAATTCGTTAAAAATGCTGGATTGGCCGCCGGACTGGCTGGCACCGCTGGCGTCTTGGCAGCTTGCGGACAAGGCGGCAGTGCTGCCGGAACAGCTAAGGATGGTTCCAGTTATGACCAGACCTTCAAGTGGAAAATGGTTACCACGTGGCCACGTGATTTCCCCGGCCTCGGTACCGGAGCAGCCCGCCTGGCCAAGATGATCGGCGAGATGAGCAATGGCCGGCTGAGCATTAAAGTGTATGGCGGCGGCGAGTTGGTGCCACCGCTTGAAGTGTTTTCTGCCGTGCAGCAAGGCACAGCTGAGATGGGCCATGGCGCGGCTTATTACTGGCGCGGCCATATCAAATCCAGCCTGATATTCACCGGTGTACCTTTTGGCATGATTCCGCAGGAACTGAATGGCTGGTTTTATTACGGCGGCGGAATGGAATTGTATCAACGCGCCTACCAGCCGCACGGCCTGGTACCCTTCGTAGCCGGCAATTCCGGCACCCAGATGGGTGGCTGGTTCAACAAGGAAATCAACAGTGTGGCTGACCTCAAGGGCCTGAAAATGCGCATGCCAGGCATCGGTGGCGAAGCTTTGGAGCGCGCCGGCGGCACGCCGGTGACCGTGCCGGGCTCTGAAGTATTCACCGCACTGCAAAGCGGCGTGGTCGATGCGGCCGAATGGGTGGGACCCTGGAACGATCAGGCCATGGGATTGTTCCAGGCCGCCAAATACTATTACTACCCGGGCTGGCAAGAGCCCGGCAGTGCGCTGGAATGTCTGGTCAATGCCGATGCCTGGTCGAAGCTGCCGGCTGATTTACAGTCCATTGTCCACTATGCCTGCATCGCTGTAACCACTGATATGTATGCCGAATTCGAAGCGAAGAACGGCGCCAAGCTTCAGGAGCTTATCAACCAGCACGGCGTGCAGCTGCGCGCATTCCCGGACGATGTGTTGGCGGAATTGAAGCGCCACAGCTATGCCATACTCGATGAATTGGCACGGGAGGATGCAATGGCCAGCGAGACCTGGACTTCGTTCCGAAACTACATGGATCAAGTCAGGCAAGCCACCGATACCGGCACACGCTATTTCCTCAATCACAGATAAAGAAAGCACTGGATAAATCCGGGTTTCATGAGGTGGATCAACAGCCGCTGAATTAGCAGACTAACAGGAGGGATAGCCATGACCATCCAGATCGCTTCCACCGAACTCGCCCCTGCCCTGCTCGCAGTTGGCTTGATGGTGCTGGGTGCTTCCTTCTTGCTGCAGGCGCCCCGCTGGATGATCCTTTTGCGCCGGATAATGGCAAATCCAGAAAGCTATTTTCTGGGTGCCCTCGTGGAGATGATGGCCGGCCTGCTATTGGCCCTGTCATACGATCGCTGGGATACAACCTGGCCCATCTTCACCACCCTGCTGGGCTGGCTGATGGCGCTGGAAGGTGCACTGTTTCTGCTCGCGCCGAACCTGTTCCAGAGCTTCAACCGCCTGAGCGATAAATTCATACTCAGATACGCCCGCTTTGGCGGTATCTTTCTGCTGGCGCTGGGAATTTTGCTGGGCCGCTTTGTCCTGGCCGGCTAAGCGAAGTTCAGACAAGGGGAGCCTCTGAATTATTCAGAGCCTCCTTGGCACAGGGACGTGCCAACATTTTCGATGATTGCAAATCATTGAAAATGAAGCCCAGGAAAAATCACACTTTTTATTGGGCGTACTCTGATAATTCATGGATGAATTATTCAGAGCAAAAATTACCCGTAAATTCGACCAGGCAGCCAGCTGACCAACTCCGGCCAGATGGCCAGGCCGATCAATAGCAACAATTGCAGCATGATAAAGGGAATTACACCGCGATAAATCGCGCTGGTGGGTACGCTGTCCGGGCAGACTCCGCGCAGGTAGAACAGCGAGAAACCAAACGGCGGCGTCAGGAACGAAGTCTGCAGGTTCAGTGCAATCATCACACCCAGCCAGATCGGGTCCAGGCCCATGGCCATCAATATCGGCCCAACGATGGGCACCACCACAAAGGTGATTTCGATAAAGTCCAGCACAAAACCCAGCAGGAACATCACCAGCATCACCACCACCATGGCACCAATTACGCCACCGGGCAGTGCGTGCAACAGTTCGGCGATGAGGTCATCACCACCAAAGCCACGGAACACCAGGCTGAACAGGGACGCACCGATTAAAATCATGAACACCATTGCGGTAATCGAGGCCGTGCTGGATACCACTTCGCGCAACATCCTGCCATTGAACCGACCCTGAATGATAGCCAGCAGCATGGCACCTACCGCGCCCACCGAAGCGGCTTCTGTAGGTGTAGCTATGCCGTAAAGAATGGAACCCAGTACCGCGACCATCAACAGCAGGGGGCCGAGCATGTGACCCAGAACCTGCAACAAGCTGGGCCGGGTTGCAGACGTTTCCACCACCTTGGGCGCCATTTCTGGCTTGACCACGCCCAGCACCAGCAGATAAGTCAGATACATCCCCACCAATATCAGGCCGGGTATCAATGAGCCGGCAAACAACTCACCCACCGATACCGTCTTGGGTGAAAAATTACCCATGCTGAGTTGGGCTTGCTGGTAGGCGGTCGACAACACATCGGCCAGCAGTACTAGCACGATGGATGGCGGGATGATCTGCCCCAGCGTACCGGCTGCGCATATGGTGCCGGCAGCCACGCTGGGGTGATAGCCGCGTTGCAACATGGTCGGCAGGGAAATCAGACCCATGGTGACGACAGTCGCACCAACAATTCCGGTGCTGGCGGCCATCAGCGCACCCACCAGCACGACGGCCAGCCCCAGGCCCGCCGGTAAACGATGCGCCATCTGCGCCATCGATTGCAGCAGTTGCTCTGCCACTCGCGAGCGCTCCAGCACCACACCCATGAACACGAACACCGGTACGGCGATCAGCGTTTCATTGGTCATGATGCCGAAAATGCGGTTGGGCAAGGCGCCGAGAAAAGCCGGATCAAAACTGCCCAGCAAAGTACCGATACCGGCAAATATCAATGCCACGCCAGCCAGGGTGAAGGCCACCGGGAACCCAGCCATCAGCGCCAGGCCCACTGCAGCAAACAAACCCAGGGCCATGAGCTCTGCCATCAGCAACTCAATTCTCCAGCCGTGCTGCCAGCCAGGTAAAGATCTTTGAGACGAACGTAATGAGCCGCACTGTATTGCAGCATATCGATTTCACGCTGGCTGAGCTCGCGCGACAGACGGGCCGGATTGCCCTTCCACAACGTGCGGCCTGATACCCGTGTTCCGGGCGTCACCACCGCACCAGCAGCGATCATGACATCGGCTTCCAGAACGACCCGGTCCATGATTATGGCTCCCATGCCGATCAGGCAGCGCGGGCCTATGCTGCAGGCATGCAGAATTACACCGTGGCCTACGGTTACGTCTTCCGCCAGTATTAAGGGGCCACCCTCGGGTGTATCCGGACCTTCATGGGTGACGTGCAGCACGGCATTGTCCTGGATATTGCAACGCGCACCGATGGTGATCTGGTTAACATCACCACGCAGCACCGCCATGGGCCAGATTGAAACATCATCGGCCAGGCTCACAGCCCCGGATACATGGGCTTGCGGGGAGATAAAAATACGTTGACCCAGCTGGGGTTGCAGCTGCATGAAACGGTAGGGGTTTTTCTTCTTATGGGTGGTCACTGGGCGGGATGTTATCACCTTCACCGGCAGATTGAATCTGTCGTTTAGCCTGCTTAAGCTGTTTCCCGGAATTGCAGGCAATGAAAACTATGCACAAAGCACCCGATAACCAAAAATCACCGGCTTAGAAGTTAAAAGATAAGAAGTGATTTCAGTAGACATTGTAACTAATTGATTTTAATAGGTTTGACAGAATATTATTTTTCAGGGTTTAAATCTGAAATTCGCCTGTTTATGAGCCAATGTGTGCTGGCGCTTGTCTTCTCCACAAACTTATCCACAGCTTTGTCACCAAAATGGTCCGGGCTATTGCTTTGCCGGGAGTGCAAACTTACGGCAGACCACCAGCCTGCCGGTCTCGGCTACTTATGGCTACAGCAAACGTATACAATAAGCCCCTTTTTTGAGCTGCGGCAATCCGGCCAGCATAGCCTTATCGGCCGGCGCTGCTACAAAGGTTAGTATCCAAAAGTGAAAGAACACATTCAGGAACTGTTGTCACAATCCCTGCTGCACTTGCGGCGCGAGGGCTTGTTGATACTGGAAAGCGAACCCAGCATTCAGCTGGAACGCACCAAATCCGTAGAGCACGGTGACTTCGCCAGCAACCTGGCCATGATACTGGCCAAGCAAGCCGGCATGGCCCCGCGAAAACTGGCCGAAATGTTGATCGAATGGTTACCGCGCTCCAGGCAGTTGGAAAAAGTTGAAATCGCCGGTCCCGGATTCATCAATTTTTACCTGCACCATTGCGCTTTGCGCGGTGTGGTCAAGGACGTATTGATCAATCGTGACAATTACGGCAGTCCGCTGGGCGAACCGGATGAAAGCGTCACGCTGGAATACGTTTCGGCCAACCCGACTGGTCCTTTGCATGTAGGCCATGGTCGCGGTGCAGCTTACGGTGCCAGCCTGGCCAACATCCTGATGCTGGCAGGCGTGAAGGTACAGCGCGAGTACTACGTCAACGACAACGGCCGGCAGATGGACATTCTGGCTGTCAGTGTGTGGCTGCGTTACCTGGAGTTGTGTGGCGAGCGCATCAGCTTCCCAGACAATGGTTATCGTGGTGAATACATTTACGATATTTCCCGCCTGGTCAGAGCCGATTACGGCGACAAATACCGCCATTCCGCCAATGAAATCAATGATGGCTTGCCGGCCTCTTCCAGCAGCGGTGGTGACGACGAAATATTTATTGATGCACTGATCACCCGGGCCCGCCAGTTGCTGGGTACAGAGGGCTATAAAGTATGTTTTGATGCCGCGCTGAACAGCATCCTGTCCGACATCAAGGATGACCTCGCTGATTTTGGTGTGCATTACGAGAACTGGTTCTCCGAAAAGCAACTGGAGGATAGCGGTGCGGTTCAGGAGGCCATTGAATGCCTGCGCGATAACGGCCACCTGTACGTGCAGGATGGGGCTACCTGGTTCCGCGCCTCAGAACTCGGAGATGAAAAAGACCGCGTCGTAATACGCGAAAACGGTCGCACCACCTATTTCGCATCGGATATTGCCTACATCCGCAACAAACTGAATCGAGGTTTGCGCAAAGCAATTTACTTGTTGGGTGCGGATCATCATGGTTTTGTGGCCCGCTTGAAAGCGGCGGCACAAGGCCTGGGCGAAGATCCGGATCGGCTGGAAATCCTGCTGGTGCAATTTGCCATCCTGTACCGCTTTGGCGAGCGGGTGCAGATGTCCACTCGCAGCGGCCAGTTCATCACCCTGCGCGAGCTGCGCGAGGAAGTGGGTGATGATGCAGCGCGCTTTTTCTATGTCATGCGCTCGCATGAGCAGCACCTGGATTTCGACCTGGACCTGGCCAAATCCCGCTCCAACGAAAACCCGGTTTATTACATCCAGTACGCTCATGCGCGTATCTGCAGCGTGTTCCGCAACCTGATCCAGATGGATCAGCGGCACAACGAAGCCATAGGCGAAGCTGCACTGGAGTTGTTGACTGAGGATCACGAAACTCAGTTGATGCGCTCTGTTAGTCGTTTCCCGGAAGTGATCGACTCGGCGGCCCGCACACGTTCACCCCATCAGGTGGCCCACTACCTGCATGCCCTGGCTACCGATTTACACGCCTACTACAACGCCCACCAGTTCCTGGTCGACGATGAAAATTTGCGTAATGCCCGATTGAATCTGGTGCTGGCTACACGTATCGTGCTCGAAACCGGCTTGAAACTTTTGGGCGTTTCAGCGCCCGAAGAAATGTAGAACAACAAGGAAGGCATATCGAGTGGCAAGACGAGGCGCAAGCAGGGGAAACAAAAGCTCAACTCCGGCTCTGTTATGGCTATTTACGGGCCTGCTCATAGGCCTGGGGCTGGCCTGGTATGGTGCTTCCCAAGGCTGGATTGCAGCTCCCAAAGTGGAACCTGCATCGGCTACCGCAGTTTCACCACGAGACGAAACGCCGTTGGCGGATGAAATAAAATCCGGTACGAACAAACCTGCCAAATCCCAGTACGACTTTTTCACGGTTTTACCGGAGATGGAAGTGGTGGTGCCGGAACAGGAATTAACGGCCAACAAGAAAGCTGAAGCTGCAGCAGCTGCAGACGCCAAGTCTCCGGTCAGTAATGATGCGGACAGTTATATTCTGCAGGTGGGTTCCTTCCGTTCCTCTGGCGATGCAGAGCAAATGAAGGCACGATTGGCTCTGCAGGGTTTTACGACACAGGTGCAAACGGTCAAGGTCAATGATGAAACCTGGCACCGGGTTCGCATCGGGCCGGTTGCGGGAGCCCGCAAGGCGGACGAGATGCGCAGCCAATTGTCCAAGTCGGGTATTGAAAGCCTGGTGATGAAAAACCCATAACTCTTCACGCGCTTCCCCCCAAGTCTGCTGCTCTGAAGTGGATTGCCGACCTTCCCAAAACTCATAAGCCATTCGTTATTCCTGGGCGATCTATCCAAGTACCCTCGGCTGGTATACGTACCGTATCCCCGAGTCCGCCGCCCTGCATCGGCGCTGAGAGAAGCCCGCTGGCTGAAGGGCCTCCGATCCCGGTTTTTTGCGTTAATAAAGCCCTCGACTGGTATACGTACCGCATCCCCGAGTCCGCCGCCCTGCGGGTGCCCTCGCAGTAATGGGGCTGCGGCGGTCGGCTATACTCACGTCCCTGATTCGGTCTAGCCTCGCGGGCACATCCATGTGCCCGCGCCCGCCGGTCCCCATCACTGCTCGGCGGCTACCAGGGGCTACGGTACGTATACCAGCCGAGGGCTTAACAGAACTGAAGCGCGTCCAGCCCGATGGCGGTAAGGGATTCCGGTCCAATTGGACGCAGCCGAGGACCGACCGAGCAACGAGACTGAGCGACAGGGATGTCGCGAAAGGCCCGACCGAGCAGGGATGCGAGTCGGGCCGGGTTGAAGTTGCGACCGAGGCCCGAGGGTAGCCCGAAGGGCCAAGC
>JBBKVS010000146.1:0-6292 GCA_037968555.1 Lysobacterales bacterium
GAGGGCCCGGACTTTCACCCAACCTTTTTAGCAAGGTTCTCACCGATCGTCTGTCGGCATTCTCCGCTGAAAGACGTAAGTAAACCGCCTAATCGCAGTCTGTGACTAATAGCATAACGTTTGATTTAAGCCGCGCCGCACAGCGGCGTCGGGTGAGCGCAGCGAACGGACTTGAACGATTTGTTATATTTCTCACGCACCCTCAGTTCGGCCGATTATGGGTTCGAGTAATCGACTTCCATGAATAACTGCAACAACCAAAATACTTTCTGTTTCAACTCGGTAAATAAGCCGGTACTTGTGCACAAAACGCTCGCGGAAATGGACGCTGCCCAGTTCTGGCACCACTCTTCCCATATCTGGGTTATCCGGAATGGACTCGGCACTTAAAACTATGCGAGACACAACGGCATGAGCGTAATATTGGGAATCTCGGGAAATATAGGAAGCAATAGCTTCAATATCTTCTACGGCCTCCGGCGACCAAACTAATCTTCTAGCCATCTGCCCAGGCGAGTCTTTACTTCACTATGTTGCAATACCCCCTCTAGTTCAGCGCGATCTACACCTTTTTTTACTTTTTCAAGGACGTAGAGGTGATATTGGATGTCCTCCAAACTGGCATCGTCGGGCAAAGCGTCCAGCATTGATGTGACTTCAGATTTCGCGGTACTCATAGAATCCACCTCTTCATTTTCACAACTAAATCCTATCACGGAGCCCCAAATGCAAATATAACTACAAATATGCGGCGCTTGGCGCGCTAAATGGAAAAACTTCTCTATTTTTGTACATTTCGAATCGTAAGCCCCTATATTTTCTATGAATTATTAACTGAATTCTCGTTTACAAACGAGCGGCTGGCTCTATAAATAATTCATTTCCTTCCTGAAGTGTAGCTTTTAGCTTGCAGTATCGCTTGGAAATTTGTTTGATTTTTGTTCAATACAGAAATAGGTAAATCGAGCTGAATTTACACCAGGTAGATTTGAATATAGCCTGCAGTTTTGTTTACCCGTTGCGGACGCACTGGTCAAGCGGGGTCATCGCATCAGCTGGTGTGTGCCCGCTGAACATTTGCGATTAGCAGCAACTCTATGGTCTGAAGTTTTTGCTGTACCCCAAAGCCCACGGCCCCGACCCACGGTTGCAGCACCCGGCAGTTTTGCAGAGCTTTTACAGAATTAAGGCTGGCATCAGTCTGATCGCCTGAATGCCTGGATCAAGCAGTGGCAGGAAGTATTCACCACTGCCAGGGCTGATCGACTACTGGCTGATTTTGCGCCCAACGCGGTGTTGGCGGCCATCGCTGACCAGCGGGAACAAGCGGCCCGACGCTGGGCCGCTGGCAGCGATGACATTGATCTCAATATGCAGCGACTACTCCGTAGTCTGGATTAGCCACCCTCAGAGTAGCTTGGTACCCAATGGAACTTGCTTATCGGGTATACACAACACCACCTGACCGGATTCGTCGTGGAACCCCGTAACCAGACATTGGGATTTGATTGGGCCTATTTGCTTGGCTGGGAAGTTAACTACCGCAACAACCAGCCTGCCGACCAGGCTCTCGGGTTGGTAATGAGCAGTGATCTGGGCGCTGGACTTTCTTACTCCGAGTTCTTCACCGAAATCCACGTGAAGGATGTAAGCGGGCTTTCGGGCTTCAGGAAATGGTTCGGCTGCTATTATTTTTCCAACTCGTAGCTCGACCTTCAGAAAGTCATCGAAGCTGATCTCATTCATGTGGTTATTTACCTTTCACGACGCGATACCGGCTTTACTTTTCAGCGGACAACTATTTTGATCCGACTGCAAGGTTTTGTCAGGCTGATTTGTCAGAAATCAGCCTGCTCCTTCAAGCGAAATTTCACATCAAGATGTTGCACCTCATCGACAGTGACAGTCTCCCGCACCCAGCCAAATTTTCCAGCCGCTTTCGATCGCGCTTTTTGACTCTCAGGCAGAAGGGGATCGTTCATGAAATAGACAACCGGAGGCCATTGCCGTCCGAAACGGGCTGATTCAACCGTAAAGTGCAGATGCGGCCCTTCCCGACCCAGGTGATCGGCTGCGGGCATGATGGTTTGAAATTCAAATCGCCCCTCGCTATCGCTAACCACCCAGCCCTGCAGTCGCCAGGTCGTGAAGGCCCTGTCGTCGGGGCCAAAATCGAATCCGGCCTGGTCCCGATGGTAGGCATGGACAATCACGCCAGCGGCTGGTGTGCTGCCATCCGGCTCAAATATCTGGCCGTGAATAACCAGCGGAGTACCAGGCTCGTCTTTTGGTGCGATTCTGCCCGTTGAGGCCAGTACTTCCGGTCGGCTTTCCAGGGCTTCGTTCCAGTCCTCCAGCCACATGGGGTCAGCCTGCCCCAGAGTTTCACCCACAATGCCAAAGCCCAAAAACAAGACCATGATATTGAGTAGTGCGGTTTGCTGAATTTTCATGATAAGTGTTATTCCTTTTTGCATGCCCAGTATCGGAGTTCAGGGAGCTGCAAGGCGTGGATTGAGTGGCCGATTGAGCAACTGCCCAATGCTGATCGCGTAAACCGAAACGATAAGCAGGCCGATTGCGAGCAGCCTGTGTTCCGGAAAAACAAACCAGGCCAACACCACGAGGATAGTACGAAGCACTGCATGTATTATTCCGACCGGGTGCTGAACAATCCAGGAAAACACAACCCAATGTAAGCCCAACCCAATGCCCAGGCTGAGAGGAACAAAGCCGGGTGCGTATAGAAAAAGGGGTATATGTACGGCCCACAACAAATTGACCATCAGGATGCAAAGGCCCATGAGTTTGGCCAAAGGGTTTTGAGATGTTATCAGTGCCTCGCCACGAACACGGGCAATCAAAAGCGCTATGGGAAAGATTGCGCCTGTACCAAAAATCAGAATCAGCACACCGCTTCGTTCACTGACTTGAGTAGAAACAGTGGCGACGATTAACCATACGATAGCCCCGGCGATGGGCATGGAGACAGATCGGTTTGCGGACATTTCGAAATCTCTTCGAAATTCGTCAAGCGTCATGTGGCTTACTCCTTGACTCAACTGTTTGCACAGTCCGCAATGGGATCAGCAGCTGCACTTTTGTACCACAGCATATTGTTGTCAGGCTATGGTGCTAATTGCTGCAAGCGGGCCAGCCTGGCTCGGTGGCGGAAATAAATTCATTGGCAGCAAAGTATCCCCAACAGCCCAAGCCCACCAGCATGATCACCATGGTAAAAAACACTGCCGCCACCAGCCTGGCACGCCATCCATAAACATATTTCACGGGCCGTGATACTTTTTTCCCTGGTAAAGGATACTGGCCAACTTGAATAACCTTAATAAACCCAAGCCCTAAAAACGCAAACAAGCTGATCGCAAGAACAACAGGTGCAAAAACAAAAAGCCCGTATAAAACCAGGTGGAAGCCTGTGAATGAGCCGTAAATATCGCAGTGGGCCAGCATGAGATATTGCTGGAACCAGGGCATTCCCCAAAAGTTCAGAACAGCAAAAATCGGTATTACCCACAACAGCGCCCGGAGCAACTGCCTTCTTTTTTCCTTGGCCGTATACTCCGGCGCATAGCCAGGGCCGGTTCTTTTTGTATATTTGGGCCAGCCGAATTTATGCTCATCCGGCGTGTTTATAAAGGCAACCAGGGCGATGGCAACCGCAATAAAAGCTGCGCTGCAGATGAAAATTACAAACGGACTCATGGCTGAAAACTATGACAGTTAACGCGTTGCATCGGTGACGCGGATCGGCCGTTTGAAAGTGAACGGATTCATTGGGCACCTATTCCTCATACTCTGGAATAGGTTCCAGATTCGGTTGAACAAATTCGTTTCGCGCGGTATCGGAGAAAAGCACTTCAGCAGAGTAATGGGTCATCATGATTTTGGTATCCAGCATCTCAGGGTTCTGGCTTATCAATTCTTCGGCTGAATTGGAGTTTTTGGTTTTATTCATAAAATGCTTAACAGCCAGAATCCACGCCTTGGTTATCGTCTCATGATATTTCGCTGTATCGATTCCGTTGTGCTCAAGGAAATTCGTCAACGCATTTTTCATGAGTTGCACGGCCGACTCAGTATCGTTTTCAACCAGGTAGACATAGGCCAATCGCAAGTGTGCTTGGTGATTGAACTCCGATGTCGGAATCTCACAAGCTTCGAACTGCCTGATGAACTGGGCATCTTCCTTGGATATTGAATGTTTCATGTTGCCATGGGTTGGTTATTAACCACTTGCCAGTTATGGGACGAACCATATCAAGAAACACAGTCCAATTCGCAACCCCCAGCAGCTTAAACAGCGATAGCGCAGTAAATTTGCTTTGAATGCGATTGTAGACTTTAAGGACTGAAACGGAACAATTCCACTGATATGCGCTGCTCTGGTTCTGTTCAAATTGAAATAGAACTAAAGTGCAGACGAAATTGCCAACTTATGACTCTGTAAGCAGTAGTTACCAGCAAGGGAGCAATCATTTCGGCAAGCAGTCTGAACCCAGCCCAAAAAAATCAGCAACTTGGCGGCCAGAAAGAGCACCAAACGCGTTATCATTGCGCCTGTACAGCCGCAGTAACTGAAATCCTAATAATCAGGCGAAGCCATGACAGGACTGCTGGAGGAGCTCAAAAGAAGAAACGTCTTTAAGGTCGGCACGGCTTATGTTGTGCTGTCGTGGCTGCTGGCACAGGCGGCTGACCTCGCTGCCGACACTTTTGATGCACCCGACTGGGTGATGAAAATGCTGGTCACCTTACTGGCGCTGCTGTTCCCCCTCGTGCTGTTTCTTGCCTGGGCCTATGAGCTCACACCCGAAGGCATCAAGAAAGAAAAAGACGTAGACCGTAGCCAGTCGATTACCCATCACACCGGCCGCAAACTCGATTTCACCATCATCGGCATCCTGATCGTTGCCCTCGGCTACTTTGTCTGGGAGTCGCGTTTTGAACAAAGCCCCCCGGGGTCAGACTCAAATTCCCGGAGTGACACAGTTCAAATCGAGAATGACACGTCCGGGAATTTGGCTCTGACCCCAAGTATCTCACCGTCATCCCGGAGCGGCGCAGCCGCATCCGGGATCCAGAACGAAAAATCCATCGCCGTCCTGCCCTTCGTCAATATGAGCCAGGATGCCAACAACGAATACTTCTCCGACGGCATTTCCGAAGAAATCCTTAACGCCCTGGCCAAGGTGAAAGAATTAAAAGTCGCCGGCCGCACCTCGTCCTTTGCTTTCAAAGGAATGAATCAGGACTTGCGCGAGATTGGTGAGACCCTGGGTGTGGCCCATATCCTCGAAGGTTCAGTACGTAAGTCGGGGGACACGGTGCGCATCACCGCCCAGCTGATCCAGGTGAATGACGGCTTCCATCTCTGGTCAGAAAGTTACGACCGCAAACTGGATGATGTGTTTGCCATCCAGGATGAAATTTCCGCAGCGATTCTCACCGAGCTCAAAGCACACTTGCTGGATGAGCAGCCCTTGCTGGCTTCCGAACGCACCAACTCCAAAGCTTACGACCTCTACCTGCTGGCCCGGCAACGCCTGTACGAACGCAAATCCTTGTCCATCGCATCCGCTGCCGAATTGCTGGATCAGGCCATAGCAGCGGATCCGGTTTACGCCCCGGCCTATGCATTACGCGGCGTTGCTGCCTTGCTGATGTCAGATCGTACTTACGGCTCCGTACCGCTGGAGGCATCCCAGGCGGAGGGACGACGGTATTTTGAAAAGGCACTGGCCCTGGATCCCCAATCTGCTGAAGCACTGGCAGGCATGGGTTTGTACTACTACCGTCAGCTGGAGTACGAACAGTCTGCCGAAATACTGGAGCGCGCACTGGCCATCAATCCCAACCTGATTGATGCCAGCAACTGGTTGCAAAATACCTATCAAACTCTTGGCAAGTACGACCAGAGCTTTCGAATTCTGCAGAACATGATTGAGCAGGACCCCTTGTATGCACCCGCGTTGGGCAACATGATCAATGCCTACAACGTCCGGGGCATGAAAGACGAAGCTGTGGAATTGCTGGATCGGGTTCAGCCCTACTTGCCGGGTGATCCGATCATGCTGCGGAACGAAGCGAGCATTTACTCCATTAATGGTGAGGCTGCATTGGCCCAGCCCATCATCGAGATTGCGGTTGCACAACAACCCGAAAACGGCGTCATCCGGTTCAATCTTAGTCTGGTTTTGCTCGAAACCTTGCAATTTGAGCGACTGGCCGAGGAAGGTGCACCAGAGATTAAATTGGTGGGGCTTGAACGCACCGG
>JBBKVS010000147.1:0-11201 GCA_037968555.1 Lysobacterales bacterium
ACTGTGATGCAGGGCAAGGAATTCAGCATCCTGCAACCTGTTGGCAGCCCCATGATGATAGATGGAGAATTTGTCGGTATGACTCCGGCGAAGATTCGTTGCTTGCCTGGAGCCTTGTGCATTTTTGCATGAGCGAACAAATGCGAGCGGGTTTTGGTGCAGAGCTGGTTGACCCGCAAGGCCAGACTAGAAAATATTCAGACAAAGAAAAGCCGGGCAAGGCCCGGCTGCTCTCGAATTTAAACCAGCTTACCTGGCTTCGTAAGTGAACTTCTGTCCGCCCACCGCGGCTTCGTACATCAGGCCACCGCCGGCATTGGTAAATATGGCAACACCCCTGTTGTAAGAGGCATCGGCCGAAGCGCCCGTGGTGGCAGCAACTGCAGAAACCTGCGCACCTACCTCGAAGTTGCCGCGCTGGAAATCAGCCAAAGCTGTCTGGTCGTAGAAAAATATGAATTCTGCGTAGACCTGCCCACCCATTTGCAATCCTATGCTGAGCTGGCTGAGCGAGGTTTTGCCTATCACCTGATCACCGGAAATCACCAGGCCCCTGCCGTAAGCACCACCAATTCCCAAGCCGCCTTTGCCCACCTTGGGAAACACCGCGTAACCTGCGGAATTGTCGAACCAGTCTTTCATACCGGGGTCTTGTTCCAACAATCCGACTATGGCCGCTTTTACTTCCAGTTCCGCCTTGACGTTCAGATCAGGTTCCCAGGCCTGTGCTGATGAAACACCTGCAGTTAAGATCAGGCCGAACATTAAAATCAGGGACTTGCGCATAGGACAATCCTCACAGTGGGTAGTGAACACCTGAGACAGGCATAGCCTGGCTTGGTTCCGGTGCGGGCTCCCAGTCATGTGGCTGGCAATCTGACAGAAATCTCCGGTCGCTTGACCAAAATTAGCAAGACGGTCCCGGCCCCGGTAACATCGACAGCATGAAGGCCAGCACGGCTGGCCATGGTAAACGCCCGAACATGGCAAGAAAAGTCATCATCACTTGTGCTGTCACAGGCTCTATTCACACACCCACGATGAGCCCGCACCTGCCGATCACACCGGAAGAAATTGCCGCTGCTTCGATTGAAGCTGCGCATGCCGGTGCGGCCATTATTCACTTGCATGCCCGTAAACCCGAAGACGGTGCACCCAGTGCAGACCCGCAGCACTTTATGGGCTTTCTGCCACGCATCAAGGCGGAATGCGATGCCGTGGTGAATATATCCACCGGCGGCAGTTCCTTGATGACACTGGACGAACGCCTGGCGCCGGCGCGTCAGGCGGAGCCGGAAATGTGCTCGTTGAATATGGGCAGTATGAATTTCGGCATTTTTCCTTTGGCCGAGCGCTATTCGGATTGGAAACATGAATGGGAACCGGCCTTGCTACAGGCCACCCGCAAGGTGCCGTTCCGCAACACCTTTGAAGACATTGAAATGATACTGGATGACCTCGGCGGCCAGCGCGGTGCCAAGTTCGAGTTCGAGTGCTATGACATTGGCCAGATTGAAACGCTGGCCTTCTACCTGAAAAAGGGCCGGGTCAAAGCGCCTTTGTACGTACAGTTTGTGATGGGCGTTCTCGGTGGCATGGGCGCCAGCCCGGAAAACCTGATGGCCATGAAGGCTGCCGCCGATCGTCTGCTGGGCGATGCCTATGAATTTTCCGTATTGGCGGCAGGTGGGATGCAAATGCGCCTGGCCACCATGGGCGCGGTATTGGGTGGTAATGTCCGGGTAGGGTTGGAAGACAGCCTGACCATCGCGGCGGGCAAATTGGCCAGCAGCAATGCCGAGCAGGTCAAAAAGATCCGGTTGATCCTGGCTGAGCTGGGCTTTGAAGCCGCCAGCCCGGATGAGGCGCGGCAGCGCCTGCAACTCAAGGGCAGCACAGCACAGAAATTCTGAGGACCCGCCTGGGCCCTGATTCAAATGCAGGAGTAGTGGATATGAAGGCACCAAAGGTTTTGCTTTGCTTGCTGTTATTGGCCATCGCTGGCAGCAGCGAAGCGGAACGTGAAACAGTCTTGCACCAGATTGATGTGCCGCATAACTACTACTTTCGTGAGATGTATTTACCCCAGCTGACCACTGGGCCATCCTCATTGGCCTGGTCGCCGGATGGCCAGTGGCTGGTGTATTCCATGGCAGGCAGCCTGTGGAAGCAGCGTATTGGCACCACAGTGACTGAGCAATTGACCCACGGGCCGGGCTACGATTATCAGCCGGATGTGGCCCCGGATGGTCGCATCGTATTTTCGCGTTATCACGGGGATGCATTGGAGCTGTACCTGTTGGATCCTGTGACTCGTGAAGTGAGCCAACTGACCGACGCTGGTGCCGTTAATCTGGATGCCCGTTGGTCGCCGGACGGCCAAAGCCTGGCGTGGATTTCAACCGCCAGTAACGGTCGCTTTAAATTGTTTACCGGCCGGCTGCAGGGCCAGCCGGACAAGCAGACTTTGCAGGGCCAGCCACTGTTGCCTGATCGGCAGAGTAACGTTGAGCGTTATTACTACAGCGCCTTTGATCATGAATTGAGCCCCACCTGGTCACCGGATGGGTCAGAAATTATTTATATTTCCAACCCGGAAGTGATTTACGGCACAGGCGGTATCTGGCGCGCGCGGCTCGACGGGCAGGGTGAGCCAACGTTGGTTCGCGATGAAGAAACCAGCTGGAGGACACGACCGGATTGGTCATCGGATGGCAAACGATTGGCCTATTCCTCATACCTTGGACGTCAATGGCACCAGCTGTGGGTGACCACAGCGGCGGGAGGTGGCGATCCCTTGCCTTTGACCTATGGAGATTTTGATGTCTCATCAATTCGCTGGTCACCGGATTCAAAACAACTGGCCTATGTTTCCAATCAGGACTACAACCTGGAAATCTGGGTTCAGGATGTAGTCAGTGGCAAAAAGCAGCCGCTGGAAATCACCTCGCGTATTTATCAGCAAAAGCAGGCGCTACTGGTTTTGCAAGTTGTGGACGGCGACGGCGAGCCCCTTCCGGCACGCGTTTCCGTAATTGGCAGTGATGGTCGCAGCTATGCTCCCGATGCAGCACGCATCCACGCCGATGATGGTTTTGATCGTTCGCAGATGAGTGAGGAAGTGCACTACTTCCACGTGGCCGATAAGCCAGTGCAGTTGATGGTGCCTGTAGGTAAAACAGCCATCACCATCTGGCGTGGACTGGAGAATCGTATTGTTCATGATACGGTCAAGCTCAAAGCAGGTGACACGGCCTATCACAATGTCATTCTGCAGCCGCTGGACCTGCCGGAAGGCTGGTCATCGCGTTGGCACAGCGGTGATCTGCATGTGCATATGAATTATGGGGGAACTTATCGTAATAATCCCGCTGACCTGGTGGCACAAGCCGAGGCTGAAGACCTGGACTTGATGTACAACCTGATCGTCAATAAGGAACAGCGGGTTCCTGACATCAGTTACTTCTCACCGGAACCCGATGATGCTTCAACAAACCGCTCGGTGCTGCTGCATGGGCAGGAATTCCATACCAGTTTCTGGGGGCATATGGGCTTGCTGGATTTGCAGGAACACCTGTTGATTCCGGATTACTCAGCCTATCCGAACACAGCGGCTGCCAGCATCTATCCCGATAATCCCACTATTACCGACCTGGCCAGGGAGCAATCTGCACTGGTGGGCTATGTGCATCCTTTTTATTATCCACCCGACCCAGATAACGACACAGGGCTGACGAATGCATTGCCGGTGAATGCGGCTCTGGGTAAATTGGATTACATCGAAGTGCTGGGTTTCAGTTACCACATTGGTACCTCTGAGGTTTGGTATCGATTATTGAATTGTGGGTTAAGGCCTGCAGCCGCCGCCGGAACAGACGCCATGGCCAACTACGCTTCACTGCGCGGGCCAGTGGGGCTGACGCGGGTGTACGTGGATACAGGCAAGGAGCTGGATTTTGCAAGCGCTACATCTGCAGAACGTAAGACAGCCTGGCTGGAGGGCCTGCGCGCCGGAAAGACCATGGCGACCAACGGGCCGTTGCTGGGCTTTGAACTGGCAGGGCAGGGTCCGGGCAGCGAAATCAAGCTGGATGCCGGACAAAACCTGGATTACAGCGGTTTTATGCGTTCCATCGTAGCCATGGATCACCTGGAAGTGGTGGTTAATGGCGAAGTCGTTCGTAGTATCAAGCTGGGCAAGGATGGCCGTACAGCCGACCTCAGCGGCAAGGTGGAATTGCGGCAGAGCTCCTGGGTGCTGTTGCGGGCCTGGAGTGACCAGCCCTCACCGGATGTGCTGGATATCTATCCCTATGCCACTACCAATCCGGTGTTTGTGCAAATTGCTGAACAGCCTATGCGCTCTACTGCAGCTGCTGAATACTTTATGGCCTGGATTGACCGTATTGCAGAATCTGCCGAAACTCATCCGGACTACAACACGGATGAGGAAAAACAGATCGTGTTGGAAAACCTGGCTTTGGCGCGCCAACGCTTTGAGCAGTGCCGATAAGCAGCCTGTTGCTATCAGGCCCTACTCGTAAAACAGATCGGGCCGTTCGTCTGTTGCGTGCTGGGTCAGCAATGAAATGATCACCAACGTGGGTAAGGACACCAGCCAGCCTGTCCAGGAAGCGCTGAAACCGTAAGGTTCACCTGCCAGCGTCCAGGCCACAGCGCTCACACCGCCCAAAATCATGCTCCAGAAGGCGCCGCTGGCCGTAGTACGGCGCCAGAATAGCAGCCCCAGCATGGGGAAGAACAATCCGGCTGCGCCGAAGGTATAAGCAAACAGCACCAGGTCGAGAATGTTCGGCACCTGGTAAGCCAGAATGACTGCAAGTACTCCAAGGACTATGGTCAGTGTTCGTGCCACTCGCATCAACTGCTGGTCAGTAGCATCGGGTCGTATATATTTGCGATAAATGTCATGGGTAAAAATGGTCACCGGCCCGATCAGGCAGGAATCAGCCGTCGACATGATGGCAGCGATGTAAGCGGCAATCACGATGCCAGTAATACCCACCGGCAATAACATCATGATCATGGTGGGCGTGGCCAGCTCCGGGTCAGCCAGATCAGGCACCATGATGCGCGCGAATACACCCACCAGCGTGCTACCGATGGCAAACAAGGGCCATTCAATCGGAATGCCGGTTAAGAAAAATGCTTTACGGGCGGTGGCTTCATCACGAGCGGCAATAATGCGCTGCAGAGCTGCAATGGAAATAAACCAGATCGGCAGCACTGCAAACACCCAGCCCAGCATTTCCTTCCAGCTCACTGCATCCCAGCGCAGCATGCCGGCCGTTTCCGGCTGTGCAGCCAGCTGTTCTACCATGCCACTCCAGCCGCCCAGCTGGTACAGGCCGATGGGCACCAGCAGGAATACGATGCCGATCAGCAGGATGACCATCTGGAACACATCCGTGTAAATCACGGCTTTCAGGCCGCCCATCACCGTATACGCCAGGATCACCGTACCCGCCAGCAAGATGGCCAGGGTCAGATTCATGCCCAGGGTAACCTGCAATAATTTTCCACCAGCGATGATCTGGCCACCGACAAAGGCAAACCAGGCCAGGGCGATGACCAGCGCAGCCAGAGTTCCGGTCTTCTGGTCAAAGCGGGCGGCGAACAGATCACCGGTGGTCAGCCCTTTGACCCGGTCGGCCCAGCGCTTCACTTTGGGCACCAGCAGGAATGAAGCCAGCACCACGCTCAAAGCAGACGCTGCAGCCAGCCAGGAGCCAGACAAACCAACGGTAAAGCCCAACCCCGCCAGGGCAATACTGAAACCGCCGCCAATATCGGTGGCAGCGGTAGATGCGGTGGTTTGGACCAGGTTCATGTCCCGGTCCGCAGCCAGGAAGGACTCGCTTTCGCTGGTCTCCTTTTGCGAGCGCATGATGGACCAGCCTATCCACAACAGGATGATGAAATAGGCCGCTATGGCCAGCAGATCCAGGGCGTGTAATTCATGCATGCGTGCAATTCCGGTTTACGGAGCAGGAATCATTCTACCTAAACTCGACCGCTGTGATTTTGCCGGAGTCCTTGACCTGGTCCAGACGCTGCTTTCATTATGAGTCAGCATTCCGGACAGGATTATTCATGAAGCGCATCACCCGTCGTGATTTTCTCAATGGCACCCAGGTTGCGCTGGGTGCCTCATTACTTTCACCGTGGTCCGAGTTGTTCGGCACTGAAGCTGCTGCATTTCAATACGACCAGAATTATTATCCACCGGGATTGACCGGCATGCGTGGCAGCCATGACGGCAGTTGGGAATCCATGCATGCACGGGTTGCTGGTGCTTCCTGGGACGCAGGCGCGGCGACTGAGCATTTTGATCTGATTGTGGTCGGTGGCGGAATTTCCGGGCTATCAGCGGCCTGGTTTTATCGCCAGAAACATCCGGATGCCCGAATTCTCATACTCGACAATCACGATGATTTTGGCGGTCATGCCAAGCGCAATGAGTTTTCCGTTGGTGGACAAACCCGCATAGGCTATGGCGGCACCGAGGCTATAGACACACCGTCTTCTTTCGGACTGCCAGCCCAGGAGTTGATGCAGCAAATTGGCA
Source organism: Lysobacterales bacterium (assembly GCA_037968555.1). Lineage (GTDB taxonomy): Bacteria > Pseudomonadota > Gammaproteobacteria > Xanthomonadales > SZUA-36 > JAWXBM01. Next base: position 6,590 of record JBBKVS010000147.1, read on the forward strand.
TTCGTCTGGATGCTTTTCACGAAGCCTATGACGCTTCCATCTATTCCAAACTGGGGCTGAGCAAAGGCATTTTGTTTGATGCCAAAAATTTTGGTCACCAGCAGTTGGCTGTAGGTTATGGATTATTGCCCTGGGATGAGTTTGTCGCCCGCACACCTCTGAACGAGCAAGCCCGCAAAGACCTGGTGCGATTACAAACCAGCCAGGAAGATTATCTGCCGGGCCTGAGTCTTGCTGAGAAACAAGAATTGATGCATTCCACCAGTTATGAAGTCTTCCTGCGTGACTACGCCCGGATTGACCCGCTGTTGATTGAAATGTACCGCAAATGGGGCACCAGTTTCTGGTGTGTCGGTATCGATGAAATCCCCGCCAGCCAGGTGCAGGAATACGAGGGTATGCCCGGTACCGAGTATTCACTGCCCAGGCAGGGCAGTCGGGGTGATGACCCCTACATTTTCCACTTTCCCGATGGCAATGCCTCGGTAGCGCGATTGCTGGTTCGGGCCATGATTCCCGCTGCCCTGCCAGGAAACAGTCAGGAAGATTCAGTATTGGCCAGGCTGGATTATTCGCAATTGGATAAGGACGGACAGCCGACACGTATCCGTCTCAAAAGTACCGCCGTGCAGGTGCAGCACAGCGCGGATGATAGTTCCGTCGATGTCACCTATGTGCATCAGGGCAAAGCGTTCAAAGCACGCGCTAAAAATTGCGTAATGGCCTGTTACAACATGGCCATACCTTATTTGTGCCCGGAACTGCCAACGTCACAGAAAGAGGGCCTGGCCTATGGTGTGAAAGTGCCATTGAGCTACGTCAAAGTGGCCGTACCCAACTGGCGTGCCATGGCCGATCTGGGGTTGGATTTTGTCTATTACACCAACGATTTCTATAAACAAGTAGAGCTGGATTTTCCGATTTCAATCGGTGGCTATGAGTGCGCAAAAACACCGGATGATCCGATGATCTTGCACATGTGCCACGTGCCTTTTCTGCCGGATATCAAGGGACCGGAACAGTGGCGCGAAGGCCGCAGATTGCTGCTGCAAACACCCTTCAGCACCTTTGAGCATCATGTGCGCGACCAACTGGACCAGGCATTGGCTGGGGCTGGTTTCGACGCCGAACGCGACATTGCGGGAATAACCGTCAATCGCTGGCCGCACGGCTATGCCTATGAAAGCAACCTGATGTGGGAGCCTGAATACGCCTCCGAAGCGGATAAGCCCTGGGTAATAGGGCGACAGGCCTTTGGCCGTATCCACATCGCCAATTCGGATGCCGATGCTTCCGCCATGACCCAGACAGCCATCATGCAGGCCTGGCGGGCGGTGGAGGAGATTGAATTATAGCGGTGCAGCAGAAATTACCTTGATTCAGCAACAGAAACACCGCGTGAGACTGCGGTGGAAATAAAAAAAGGCCCGCAGTTGCTTGCAGGCCTTCATTTTATTTGGCTCCCCAGGACAGATTCGAACTGCCGACCTAGTGATTAACAGTCACCCGCTCTAACCAGCTGAGCTACTGGGGAATAGTCGAGGCGCGGTATTTTCGGTGCTTCAGCTGTGAGAGTCAAGGACGAATCAGAGATTCGACTAAATGTAACCGGAATTCTTCGTAAATCAAGCCCCTGTGCTGCTTCAGGAAGGGCAGGAAGCCGCATTGGTATCGCTTGCCGCCTCGCGCCGGATGCGCCCGAGATTGGAAATCACCAGTTTGCGGGCTGTCAGTGGGCCGCGCATATCGCAAAAACTGATGCTGCTGTTGCTGCCAGGAGCCGTGCCATTGGGCAGGAATCGTAATTCGCGGCGACCGTTGCTGCTGCGTATCATGATTTGCTCCAGGCCCGGCTCTGTTGCCAGCAAGCGCTCGTTGGTTTGATACAGTCGATCGCCGTTCAGGTCTGCAAACACCATCCAGCCTTCATCCCAGTTACTGTCCTGTCGGCAACCCATTAACTTGTTTCCCGGGCAAGCCACGGTTTCAACGCTGAAGCGCACGGCATCATTGCGCGCCATGGCCAGGTGAGAGTGCAAGGCATGCATGGCTGCAGACATGCGCTGACGTTGACCGAAGTCTTGCAGGGCGGGAACTCCCTGAATTATCAATATGGCCAGAATGCTGATCACGATCAGGCATTCCAACACAGTAAAGCCGCTGCCATGGCCTTCGATTGCTGTGACTTTTGAGATATTGCCCATGGCACCAGCGTGGGCCATAAGTAAACAGCAGGAAATGGCAAATCAGCTTGGAGTCTGTAGGAAAAATCCGATCTGAATTTGCCCACTTAAGCCTGTGGGCTCAACCCACCACACCCTGTTCACGCACCGCCTGACCTATACGTTTCACTGCATCCTCCAGATACTCCAGGCTGGCGGCATAGGACAAGCGCAAATGCCCGGGTGCACCAAAGGCTGAACCCGGTACGGTAGATACGCCTGCGGTTTCCATCAGCCATTCAGCCAGGTCCACGTCATTGTTCAGGTCCTTAATCTCATCAATAACGCCCTGGAATGATGGAAAGGCATAGAAAGCGCCATCGCAACTGGGGCAGTCCACACCCGGAATCCTGTTGAGTGCGTCGCGAAAATAGTCATAACGCTGCTGGAAAGCCTGCCGCATTTCAGCCACACAGTCCTGTGGCCCGGACAGCGCAGCCACGGCCGCCGCCTGGGATACGGAACCCGCACAGGAAGTGCTCTGACCCTGCACTTTGCGCATGGCGCTGATCAGGTCTTCCGGGCCGGCTGCGTAACCAATCCGCCAGCCTGTCATGGCATAGGCCTTGGAGACACCATTGATAATGATGGTGCGCTCGGCCAGAGCGGGGCAGACATTCAACAGGGTGTGATAAGGCTGTTCACCCCAATAGATATGTTCATAAATATCATCACAGGCAATGAATACCCGTGGGAATTCTTCCAGCACCTCGCCCAATTCACGGTACTCATTGGCACTGTAGACTTTGCCGGTGGGGTTGGATGGAGAATTCAGGATCAGCAGGCGTGTTTGTTCGTTCATGCTGTTGCGCAGCTGGCGGGCGGTGATTTTGAAATCATTTTCCGCTGTGCAGCTGAGTATGACCGGCTCGCCATCGGTCAATTTGACCATGTCCGGATAGGACACCCAATAAGGCGCAGGCACGATGACCTCATCGCCGGTATTGAGCAGAGCCAGCAGCAAGTTGAACAGGCTCTGCTTGGCACCATTGGAAATCAATAATTGCCTGGGGCCAAACTCCAGGCCGTTGTCGCGCTGGAATTTGTGGATGATGGCAGCTTTCAGCTCAGGCGTTCCGTCCACCGGCGTGTAGCGGGTTTGCCCCGAATTGATAGCTTCTATAGCGGCAGCACGGATGTGTTTGGGTGTATCAAAATCCGGCTCGCCAAAACCCAGTGAAACAATGTCCTTGCCCTGGGCTTTGAGCTCCATGGCTTTCATGCTGACGGTGATGGTTGCAGATGGCTTGATCTGCTCGATTCGATTCGACAATCTGCCTGACACTGGCTACTCCATACTCCCCACTCAAGTCTGGATAGTGCCATTAAGCTCAGGGCCTTGTCGATGCCTGTCTGAATAGCCCAGTCCCTGTGTTTTCCTGCTTGGGTATAATGGACCGTTTGCGATCTGGCTGAGCCTTTGCGGCCACTGAATCCCGCTTGATTGCAAGCTCCTACTGCCTACAGGTCAACTTAATGCCATTTCGGGAAGACAAGAAGTTTGTATTGTGCAGCGATTACCAGCCCGCCGGTGATCAGCCCGAGGCGATTACTGCATTGATTGCGGGAATTGAAGATGGCCTGGCGCACCAGACCCTGCTGGGGGTAACCGGTTCAGGAAAAACTTTTACCATTGCCAATGTGATCCAGCATCTGCAACGCCCCACGCTGGTAATGGCCCCGAACAAAACCTTGGCAGCACAGCTTTATGGTGAGTTTCGCGACTTCTTTCCGCAGAACGCAGTGGAATATTTCGTCTCCTATTACGATTACTACCAGCCTGAAGCCTATGTGCCGTCTTCCGATACCTATATCGAGAAAGATGCCACCATCAACGAGCACATTGAGCAAATGCGTTTGTCGGCTACCAAGGCTTTGCTGGAACGCCCGGATGCAATCATCGTGGCCACGGTTTCCGCTATTTACGGCCTGGGTGACCCGACTCAATATTTGAGCATGGTGTTGCATTTGTCGGTAGGCGAGCGCATCGGCCAGCGCACCATTTTGCGGCGGCTGGCGGAAATGCAGTACAGCCGCAACGACATGGAACTGCGTCGCGGCACGTACCGGGTGCGCGGCGACATCATCGATGTTTTTCCCGGTGATGAAGATCGTCAAGCCATCCGCATTGAGCTGTTTGATGAAGAAGTGGAATCCCTGCGCGCGCTGGACCCACTGACCGGCGAGGTGCTGCGCAAAATGCCGCGCTTTACCATTTACCCCAAATCGCATTACGTCACACCACGCCAGGTGGTGCTGGATGCTGCGGAAAATATTGCCATTGAACTCAAACAGCACCTGGAACATCTGCGTGAACACAATCTGCTGGTGGAAGCGCAAAGGTTGGAGCAGCGCACCCGCTATGACCTGGAAATGATGCTGGAGCTGGG
>JBBKVS010000148.1:0-20375 GCA_037968555.1 Lysobacterales bacterium
TTCACACTTTGATTTTGAATAGTTGAATCCAGATTTTGCTCCAAAACCTGACTTACTACTCGGGTATCTAGCCCCGTCATTAACGCAAGCGCGCTTTTGGTAGGTTTGGAGCCTTCTCGGATCAATTTTTTTTCAGCTTCTTCAACATAGATAGCTTTCAGGATATCGACCAATGCTGGAAGCGACACCGTGCCAATAACCAGGCGCACGACTTTCCTGAAAACCCGACTCAGAAAGTGGGCTATCGACTTGGAGTCGTCTGGTAAACGGTCGTTATTTGGCACGACAGCTCCCGGCACAATTCAGTCTCCTGAAAACCGAAGGTTGTTCTTTTTGAAATCCCTGTCGCGAACATTACCCGTTCGTGCCCTCGAACGGGGTATAAGATTAGAGCCTAAAATAGTACGCAAGTAAATTCGAAATATCAACAGGTTGTATGAATTATTTAAACAAGTCACTGACTGTGCTCTGGTAGCCAGTCAAAAGCAACATATTCAAAACATACTCCAGCTATCTCGATCTTGTTAAAAACAGGTGCCCACCATCCGTGTGGGCACCAGTCGCAGAGCTATTTGACACCCGTCAATATAGGCTCGGAACTATCCTTGTCCTGGTGGTCGCCATCCTGTCGACCTCTCTTTTCCCTAACTCAAACTAAAGATAACTTCCTGTTATCTCTTGTGAAATTCCATTTTCAGAAACCCGGAAATTGGTAGCAGGTTTCAAATTTCTTCCTTGACTCAAACATCCTGAATAGTTTTCGGGGCAGGTCAGTGAACTGACGATGCTCTGGTTCTCAAATTGTGAACCAATACGCTTTCCTGATAATTGAGGTTCGTTTTCTCTGGGTTGGCGACTCTTTGTATTGAGTCCGCCATAACGCTAATGAAAGCTTCGCATCCAGTCTGATTGACGCCAGTTCCAGATCTTTCGACCCATTCAGGTGCCACTTCATCATTAACTTCAATCACTGCCGCTCGTTTGGCCGCGTCACCAAGTTGCCGTTCAGACCAGGACAAAACAGCACCAATATCCTGCGCTTCGAGCATTAAAGTGCCTGTTGAATGATGAAGTAAGAAGTACATGACAGAAAATATACAATAAATAGACGTTACTGTCTATAGACAAATATGCATTTAGACATATATGTATTTAGACACTTGCGTCTATAGACAAAAGTGGCTATAGTGTGTTCCACAGGGTTGGAAATGGCACGGATTAGCCGACTCCAAATGCAAATGGAATTGCAGGTCCTTGTGAAGCATGGATGCACTTTGCGGGTGGCGAGACGTCCGCAGTTCGGCCAGGAACAACACGGAAGATGTTCCTGGCCGTTTTTATTTTGAGCTCTAAAAAATCGCTACGCATTAGTCGACGACTTCAATCTGCTTTGCATTTGATCGAAGTTCAAATGAACTTCTGGAAAACCTGAAAGGCAACTAGACGATTCCTTAGTGTTCGTAAAGTTGCCTTGGTCGTTAGAATGTCTTAAAACTCGGCTTTGCCTGGTACGCGCGGGTAGGGAATAACGTCGCGAATATTCGGAATGCCGGTTATATAGCTGACGAGTCTCTCAAAACCCAAGCCAAAGCCTGCATGAGGGACCGTTCCATACCGGCGTAAATCCAGATACCAGTGATAGTCTTCCGGTTCCAGTCCAGATGCTTTTAAGCGCTGACACAAAACATCCAAGCGCTCTTCACGCTGTGATCCTCCGATGATTTCGCCAATTCCTGGGGCCAATACATCCATTGCAGCCACTGTTTTTCCACCTTCATTCAGGCGCATGTAGAAAGCCTTAATTTCGGCCGGATAATTCTTGATGATGACAGGGGAACCAAAGTGCTTTTCAGTCAGATAGCGCTCGTGTTCAGTTTGCAGGTCGAGTCCCCATTGAGGGAGGAACTCAAACTTATTTCCAGAGGCGCGCAGAATATCTATGGCCTCTGAATAGTCTATGCGCACAAATGGCTTGCTGATAATGTCTTGTAGCCGATTAATGGCCTCAGGTTCAATTTGTTCGGCAAAGAATGCCATGTCATCTTTGCATTCATTCAATATGTAATTGAATACATATTTAAGAAACTCTTCGGAAAGATCGGCCAGATTTTCCAGGTCGGCAAAGGCGACTTCGGGTTCAACCATCCAAAACTCGGCCAAATGGCGCGTTGTGTTCGAGTTTTCAGCCCGAAACGTAGGGCCAAAGGTATAAACCTTGCTCATTGCCAGGCAATAACCCTCGACATTCAATTGCCCCGAGACTGTCAAGAAAGCCTCGCGTCCGAAAAAGTCTTTTTCGAAGTCTATTTGGCCTTGAGGTGTACGTGGCAGATTTTCCAAATCCAGTGTGCTGACTCGAAACATTTCACCCGCACCTTCTGCATCCGAAGTAGTAATGATGGGTGTATTGATCCAACAGTAGCCGTGTTCTCGGAAATAGCGATGAATGGCGTATGCAGCCGCGCTTCTTACGCGGGTCACTGCACCAAAAGTATTCGTGCGTGGCCGCAGGTGCGCTACTTCACGGAGAAATTCGAAGGAATGTTTCTTCGGCTGGATTGGGTAGGAATCTGGATCTTCCACCCAGCCAATAACCTGAACATCAGTGGCCTGGATTTCTACTGATTGGCCCCGGCCTGCGGATTCAACCAGAGTGCCGGTACAAATAACCGAACAACCAGAGTTCAGCTTGAGCAGCTCTGACTCATAATTCTCCAGTGCAGAAGGAGCTACTACCTGTATCGGATGGAAGCATGAGCCATCATGAACATGCAGAAACGAAATTCCTGCCTTGGAGTCGCGTTTGGTGCGAATCCAGCCTTTAACAGTGACAATAGAGCCAATAGCAGCATTATTGGAAAGCGCTGCTTTAATACTGATAGTCGACATTTTCTGGTTGATCTGGTTGCGGGAGGCCCCAAATAATAAAGCACATACTCCTGTGAGCACAGTCCCGTGTATATTGCAGGCAGAATTGATCAAAGGATATTCCAATATCATGGCAATCACACTGACACCAAAAGCAGTAGAGAGAGTCCAGCAGTTCCTGATTAAGGAAGGCGGGCAGGGCTTGCGACTGGGGCTTAAGCGAACTGGCTGTTCCGGCTGGGCTTATACGGTGGGCCTGGATTCGCAACCTGGCCTGGACGATATTGAGTTTCAGGACCAGGGAGTGCGAATTTTTGTGGCCAGGGACAACCTGGGCTTTCTGGATGGCACCGAGATTGATTTTGTCAGCGAAGGGTTAAGCCACAGTTTTCGCTTCGAAAACCCGAATGTCACTGAAGAATGCGGCTGCGGGGAAAGTTTTACGGTCAATTAGTTACGGTTGACCAGTCAATTCAGTATATCTCCGACGAATAGCAGGCCTGTCCTTTACCGCCAGACTGGCTGTCTGCTATACTTCGTCGGCTTTGTCTTCGGGCAAGCAAATCCTTGCTTTACTTTTCCTGATCAGCTGGATCACTCACTGGTCCTGTTTGCGGGGCAAGAAAGCTTAACGGGCAACTGATTGGCCCGATAATCCTTGAGGAAATACAATGAGACATTATGAGATCTGTTTTCTGGTCCATCCGGATCAGAGTGAACAGGTACCGGCCATGCTTGAGCGTTACCGGAACCTGATTGAAAGTAAAGATGGCAAAATCCACCGCCTGGAAGATTGGGGGCGCCGGCAATTAGCCTTCCCTATCGATAAGCTGCACAAAGCCCATTACATCCTGATAAACATCGAGTGCGACAGTGAAACGCTGGCCGAGCTTGAGGGCGCTTTTCGCTTCAATGATGCTGTGTTACGCCATCTGACGATCCGTCGCCAGACGGCCGTTGTCGAGCAATCCTTGATGATGAAAGCCAAAGAAGACAAGGATAAAACCGGTCGTGATCGTCCGAAACGTCGTCATCACGATAGTGATGGTACGGATGACGATAACGATGACAATGATGATGACGACGATGATGATGACATTGACGACGACGAAGATGATGATATCGACGATGATATTGATTCTGACGATGACGAGTCATCCTCAAATATCAAATCCACTAAATCCGGTTCCACGGCCGGGCAAGCTGAAGCCTGAGCGCTAGCAGGAGAATTCAAATGTCGAGACATTTCAGACGCAGGAAGTTTTGCCGTTTTACCGCTGAAGGCGTAACCGAGATTGATTACAAAGATATCAATACTCTGAAGCAGTATGTGGGTGAGTCAGGCAAAATCGTCCCCAGTCGCATTACTGGAACGAAAGCAAGATATCAACGGCAATTGGCCATGGCCATCAAACAAGCCCGTTTTCTTTCCCTGTTGCCGTACACGGACAACCATTGATCGAGTGCTTTAGCATTCGGGAGAATTGGAATGGAATTAATACTACTTGAAAAAGTACAAAACCTCGGCGACCTTGGTGAAAAGGTTAAAGTTAAGGCCGGTTTTGGAAGAAATTATCTGGTGCCTCAAGGCAAGGCGGTTCCGGCAACGGCAGCCAATGTAGAGCGCTTTGAAACCATGCGCGCAGAACTTGAAAAAGCTGCTAAGGACAGGTTGGCATCTGCCGGTGGTCGAGCAACTGCACTTCAGGACCTGGTCCTGACCATCAAGGCCATAGCCAGTGACGAAGGCAAATTGTATGGCTCGATTGGGCCGCGTGAGATCGCCGATGCGCTGGTTGAATTGGGTCACGATGTCAGCAAACGCGAAGTCATTCTTTCTGACGGACCATTGCGCCTGGTGGGTGAATTTGATGTGCAACTGCAGTTGCATGCCGATGTGGATTCTGTCATCAAGGTAGTTATCGTCGCCGAGTAAAGAGTTTTTTCTCGCTGGGCTTGCGTAGCGAAGCAACAACTCATATTCTCTGAACTGCAATCCGACCCAGGTTGGATTGCAGTTTTTTTTACCCGCTACAGTAGGTCACATGGCCGCATCCAAGTCCGCAACGTTAGAGAACCTCAAGGTTCCGCCACATTCTATTGAGGCAGAGCAGGCGGTTCTTGGCGGGCTTTTGTTGGCCCCCAGAGCTTGGGAACAGGTTGCCGATATTCTGCTGGAAGGTGATTTTTACCGGGAAGACCATCGCCTGATATTCAGGGCAATTCATGAACTGAGTGACCAGGCAAAGCCCAGCGATGCCCTGACCGTAACCGAGTGGTTTGAAACCCACGGCCTGGTAGATCGGGTCGATGGCGGTTCGTATATTTCTCACCTGTCATCCTCCACGCCCAGTGCTGCGAATATCACAGCCTATGCTGAAATTGTTCGTGAAAAATCCATATTGCGCCAGTTGATCGATGCCGGCAGCATGATTACGGGTTCTGCTTATGGTTCCGATGGCCGCAATAGCTCGGAATTGCTCGAAGAAGCCGAGCGGGCCGTGTTTGCCATTGCCGAACAGGGTGCCAGGAACAAATCAGGGTTTGTCTCCATCCAGGACATGATCAAGCCGGCTATGGATCGTATCCAGGAGCTGCACGAATTCGACGGTGACATCACTGGGGTATCAACCGGCTTTAAAGATCTTGATAAAAAGACCGCCGGCCTGCAACCCTCTGACCTGATCATCGTGGCAGGCAGACCGTCCATGGGCAAAACGACACTGGCGATGAATTTTGCGGAGCATGCCGCCATTAAGAACGGCGTTCCAGTGGCGATATTCAGTATGGAAATGTCCTCCATGCAGTTGGTGATGCGTCTTTTTTCTTCATTGGGGCAAATCGAGCAAGGCCGTCTCAGAACTGGCAACCTGGATGATCTTGACTGGCCGAGGTTGACTACGGCCATGACCTTGCTGCATCGAAGCAAAATCTTTATTGATGATACACCTGCACTGTCTCCATCAGAGCTCAGAGCCCGGGCCCGACGTCTGAAGCGCGAACACAATATTGGCCTGATTATCATCGACTATCTGCAGTTGATGTCGATACCTGGAAATCGCGAAAATCGCGCCACTGAAATCGCCGAGATATCACGCTCATTGAAGGCTGTTGCCAAAGAGTTGAACGTGCCGGTAGTTGCCCTTTCCCAGCTCAATCGCTCACTGGAACAGCGGCCAGACAAGCGGCCCTTGATGGCAGATTTGCGAGAATCAGGATCCATTGAGCAAGATGCCGATCTGATCGTATTTATTTACCGTGATGAGGTTTATCACAAGGAAACGGGCGAGAAGGGTAAGGCTGAAATCATTATTGGCAAACACCGCAATGGTGAGACTGGAAAAGTTGACTTGGCTTTTCAAGGGCGTTATCTGCGCTTTGCCAACTACGCGCCTGAATCGTTCTATACCGATCATGGCGATTATTAAGCCTGCCTGCACCGTATCAATTATTGATTCCACCCAAGCCACTAGCACCGCGTTTTGCTGAGTGACCTTAAATGATCAGCGGATTGCCATGATTCTGTTGCTGCCTCCCGTATAGAATTTATCCATGAGTCGAAACACGATTGCCCATATTGACCTGGCTGCCATTCGTCATAATCTGGCGGTGGTAAAGGACTTGGCCGTGAACAGTCAGGTTGTTTGCGTGGTCAAGGCTGACGCCTATGGGCACGGACTCTCACGGGTTTGCCGGGCACTGGATCAGGCTGCAGTGCTGGCGGTAGCCACAACAGGGGAAGGTTTCAGTTGCCGGGAGCAAGGCTGGACGGGTAGGTTGCTGCTGCTCGAAGGCCCATCCAATTCCGATGAGTTTGAAGATGCGGTGACGTTGGGCGCAGAGATGGTAGTGCACCATGAAAACCAGCTGCAAATGCTGTCGCAGCGTAAAGGTGAGGTTCCAGCTGCCCTTTGGTTGAAGATCGACAGTGGCATGCACCGGCTGGGGTTTCCCCCGCATGATGTTCCAGGCGTTTATGAAAAATTGCGCAAGCTTGCTGGCCAACATCCCATCATATTGATGTCGCATTTTGCTTGCGCAGACGACCTGCAGAATGCCATGACTGAGCGACAAATCCAGGTGTTTGATTCCGCTGTGGCGGATTTGTCCGGCCCGGTTTCACTGGCAAACTCCGCCGCTATTCTCAATTATCCGCAGAGCCACCGGGATTACGTCAGGCCAGGCATCATGTTATACGGTGTGTCGCCTTGTGTTGATCGCTCCGCGGCTGAAATTGGCCTGCAAGCTGCCATGACCTTGAGCTGTGACCTGATAGCCATTAACCGGGTGAGCAAAGGCGAAGCCATCGGTTATGGGGCGGGCTTTGTTTGCCCACATGACATGCTGATTGGGGTTGCTGCCATAGGTTATGGTGATGGCTATCCGCGCCACGCCGGCAACGGCACACCGGTGCTGGTCAATGGGCGGCGTTGTGCGCTGGTTGGGCGGGTTTCAATGGATATGATTACCGTTGATCTCAGCAACATGGTTGATGCCCGTGTTGGTGATCATGTGACTCTGTGGGGCAAGGGTTTACCGCTGGAAGAAGTTGCGCAATGGGCCAATGCCATTCCCTATGAATTGATCTGTGGCGTTACAGCCCGGGTGAAGGCGGTGGTGAGCCAGGCCTAAATATTTGCCGTTTCAGCCCGATGAGGCTTGTTGCTCGTCTTCACCGGCGGGATTGTCAGTCAGTTCATATTTACGTAAATAGCCGCGCAGCTGGTGATAAGTCATTCCAAGATACTCGGCCGTTTTCTTTTGGTTGAAGCGCGAACGCTCCAGTGCATCTTGCAACAAAGCAACTTCCATTTGCTGCACATGTTCTTTGAAGTCGTAAGGCTGTTCGGGGTGCGAGGAATTTACGCTTTTTTCATTCTCAGTCAATTGTTGATGCGGTCGCCAGGGTGAGTCGAAAGGGTCAAACAAAATTCCCTCAATCGCTTTGGTTTCTCCGGTTGAAGTGTAAACCGCGCGCTCAACCACATTTTTCAGTTCGCGAACATTACCTGGCCATGGATAGCTCAACAGCGCATCTTTGGCCCGGTTGGCAAAGCCTGCAAAGACCGACATACCTAATTCACCACACATTTTCACCGCAAAATGTTCAGCCATGAGCAGTATGTCTTCCTGGCGTTCACGTAAAGGTGGGAGGGTAATCACATCGAAAGCCAGGCGGTCGAGTAAGTCCGCCCTGAATTTGCCGCTTACGGTCAGCGCTGGAAGATCTTCATTGGTTGCGCCGATAATTCGAACATCACTGCGTATGGTTTCAGACCCGCCCACGCGCTCCAGCTCTCCGTATTCAATCACCCGAAGTATTTTTTGCTGCACCAGGGCCGAGGTGTTGGCCAGTTCATCGAGAAAAATGCTGCCCTGATTGGCCAGCTCGAAGCGGCCCAGACGGCGTTTCATGGCGCCAGTGAAAGATCCAGCTTCATGCCCAAACAGCTCACTTTCCAGCAGTGTCTCGGCCAAAGCAGCACAGTTGAGTTTGATATAGGGTTTGTCCCAACGGGGTGACAGATAGTGAATGCGCGCTGCAATCAACTCTTTACCGGTTCCCCGCTCACCGATTACCAACACCGGCCTGTTCAATTGTGCGACTTTGGATACACGCTCGAGAATTTCCTGAAAGGCGGATGATTCGCCGATCAGTTGTTGGTCTTCGACTCTATTCATGTTCGCTGTTTCCGTCCAGTGGACTGTGGCTTGCATTTAACGCCTATTGTAGGAAAAACACCTGCCTCGCGTCTTGGGCTGGAGGTCATGGTCGCAATCTGTTAAAAGTCAGTGCCTCCCTGTTGGATTCAAAAGGACCCATGGCCAAATCAAAAAACGCCTTTCAGTGTGATGAGTGCGGTGCCCTGCTGGGCAAGTGGGCTGGCCAGTGTCCGGAATGCCAAGCCTGGAACAGTATAGTTGAGGCCCGAGTTACGACTGATAAACAGCGGCGCTATGGTGGATTTTCTGGCCAGATCGAAAACCAGGTGCACGACCTGGCCGGTTTGTCGGAGGGTGACCAGCAGCGCATCCCGATCAACATCAGCGAGTTCGATAGAGTACTGGGCGGAGGCCTGGTTCCGGGTTCCGTACTGTTGTTGGGTGGCGATCCCGGAATCGGCAAATCCACACTGCTGCTGCAGCTGACAGCCGCCCTGGCCGGCAGGTTGGGGTGTTTGTATGTAACGGGTGAAGAATCATTGGATCAGGTGAGCATGCGGGCGCGTCGATTGGGTCTGGAACTGCGAGGCATACGCTGCCTGGCAGAAACCGAGATCGACCGGATTCTGGCGGCTGCGGCGCGTGAGAAACCGGGATTGTTGATCATCGATTCAATTCAAACTGTCTATTCCAGTGATATTCAGTCTGCTCCGGGCTCAGTAAGTCAGGTCAGGGAATCAGCTGCGCAGTTGGTACGCTGGGCCAAAGAGCAAAATTGTGCTGTGGTGCTGGTAGGGCATGTCACCAAGGAAGGCTCGTTGGCCGGGCCACGCATACTGGAGCATATGGTAGACGCGGTATTGTATTTTGAATCCGATGGCAGCAGCCGCTACCGCGTGATTCGGGCCATCAAGAATCGCTTTGGTGCAGTAAACGAACTGGGCATGTTTGCCATGACCGGCAAAGGCTTGAAAGAAGTCAGTAATCCCTCGGCCATTTTTCTTTCCGGCCATGCCAAGCCGGTTCCCGGCAGCATCATCACCATAGTCCGCGAAGGCACCCGGCCTATACTGATTGAAGTCCAGGCTCTGGTGGCCCACAGTCATCTGGCCAATCCACGGCGGGTTGCCTTGGGTTTGGAACAGAATCGACTGGCCATGATGCTGGCTGTTTTGCATCGCCATGGCGGATTGGTGTTGGCGGATCAGGACGTGTTCATCAACGTAGTGGGTGGAATCCGCATCAGTGAAACCGGGGCGGACCTGCCCATGATGCTGGCGCTGAGTTCCAGCTTCAGGGATAAACCATTACCCATGTCCCTGGTGTGTTTCGGCGAGGTGGGCTTATCCGGCGAAATTCGCCCGGTAGCGGATGGGCAGGAACGATTGAAAGCGGCGGCCAGTCATGGCTATCAACAGGTCATTATTCCCTTTGCCAACCAGCCCAAACAGGCCATTGCAGGCATGAAAATATACGCTGTACGGACCGTTGCAGATGCGCTGAGTACGATTGAAGAAATGGAGCGTAGCTGAAGGATAAAAGTTGGAAAAAGCTTAGCTACGGGGTTTTAAGTCACCAGGTTGTACAGCAGGCAAGCCTCTTTCATACCCTGAATTCGAATTTGATCAGAGTTTGTTTTCGTTACGAATCAAAACCTTGGAAATGACATTATCGCTGATTTCTACGATTGTCATAATCTGCTTGCCTATGCGCACACAGGTCTTGCCCGCAGGAATGGCTTCCAGTTCTTCCAGCAATAATCCGTTGATGGTGTTGGCTTCATCTTCCGGTAATTCCCAATTCATGCGCCGGTTGAGCATCCGAATGCTGGTGGCACCGTCCACCAGGTAGGTATTGTCATCCAGCAAGCGGATATTGCGTGAACGCTCACGGCCTTCAGACGTATATTCGCCGACGATTTCTTCCAGGATGTCGTCCAGTGTGACCATGCCCTGGATATCGCCGTACTCATCCACCACCAATCCCATCCTGCGCTCGCGTGACTGGAACTCCAGCAACTGCTGCATCAGATTCGTGCCTTCCGGAATGAAATAGGGTGAGCGTACCGAACGGATCAGGTCATCGTAAGTCAGGCCACCTTCGGTCAATTTCGCAATCACAGAACGGATATGCAGCAAGCCCTCGACGTGGTCTATGGATTCACGGAATACCGGCATACGGGTGTAAATGGTTTGCGTCAACTGGGTCAAAATGGTTTCCCAGTTGTCGTCCAGGTCAATACCCACGATGTCCTGGCGGGGAATCATCACGTCGTCAACGGTCGCGTGCTCAAGATCCAGGATATTGACCAGCATGCGCTGGTGATCATTGGAAATCTGCCCGCCTTCCTGCAACAAGGTTCGCAATTCCTCGCGATTGAGCCGTTCAATTACCTCAGCCCGGGTCTTGATGCCAAAAGGCCGCAGCAGCAAATTGGTGATCAGGTTGATCAGCCACACCACGGGATAAAACAGTGTCAACAATACGGACAGCGGATACGAAGCCGGATAGGCAATTCGTTCCGGATGAAGTGCAGCAACTGTTTTGGGCGTTACTTCAGCGAAAATGAGCACGACGATGGTTAAGACTACTGACGCAATCCAAACGCCGTTGCTGCCGAACAGGCGTAATCCAATGATGGTAGCGATGGCAGCTGCCAGGATATTGACCAGGTTATTACCCAACAATATCAGTCCAATCAGCCGATCCGGCCTGCGCAGAAGTTTCTGGGCCATGCGTGCGCCATGATGACCGCTGTTGGCCAAATGGCGCATGCGATAGCGATTCAATGACATCAATCCGGTTTCAGAGCTTGAAAAGAAGCCAGAAAGGACCAGCAGTATGCCCAAAATCGTGTAAAGCGTACTAAGCGGTAAATCGTTCAAGTTAAATTAAATCCGCATTCAGGAAAGAGTAGCCTGTAAGTTTAACAGTGCTGGGTAATCTGTTTGCAGGCAAAGCAGCAAATCGTTTTTATAATTCTCTGTGGTGTAAAAATTCAAAGGCGCCAATTGCGCCCCAGCAAGTTTTCCAATACCAGTTTGCTGCCGAAGTAAGCCAATAATAACAAAGCGATTCCCGCCAGGCACAGTCGCACTGCTTTTCTGCCTCGCCAACCATAGCGCCATCTGCCAAACAACAGCAGGCCAAAAACCAGCCATGCCAGGATGGACAGCGAAGTCTTGTGCACCAGGTGCTGCGCAAACAGGTCGTTAACAAAAGCCAGACCGCTGAGCAAAGACAGTGTCAGCAGAATAAAGCCGGTGGCAATCAGGCGGAACAGCAGATGCTCCAATACCACCAATGGTGGCAGGGCACGAACCAGCGCATTGAGGTGATGCGAGCGCAGGAAATGATCAATGATAGAAGCAAACAGCGCATAGACGCTGGCAATGCTCAAAAAGCCAAAGGCCAGAACAGAGCTGATGATATGAAAGCTGGTACCCGGTGATGCATGGTCCAGCACAATGTTCTGCGCTGGCAGCAGCCATTCGGTCAGCAAAATCAGAACCGTCAAAGGTAAAGCCACCAGGCCGGCATCGAACAGGCTATCGCGGGTAACTACCGAAATGCACAACAGCAACACTACTACCAACGCACACAGGGACAAAAGGCTGAGCAGGCTGACATCCACCTGACCGGGGATTCCCCAGTGTTGCCAGAATGCAAAACCATGAATTGCTGCACCTGCAACCGTGCAAGCTATGGCAGCCCGCCGCCAGTGTTGCGCTTGCCGGTCTATCGAAAGATAAAGAAAGACGGTGGCCAAAAAATACAGGCCAATGGCAATCGACAGGCTCAAATCATGATACATCGACACACTCTGATTTCTGTGAACATGGAATCACCTGCTTGGTTTCTGCAGCTATAATACCCGACTACTATCTTGCGGAAAGACTCATGTTTGAAACATTGACCGACAGGCTCACAAGCAGCTTGCAAAGACTTTCGGGCAAAGGCCGACTGACCGAGGATGCAATACGCGAAACCTTGCGGGAAGTGCGCATAGCATTGCTGGAAGCAGACGTTGCCTTACCGGTAGTACAGAAATTCATCAGGGAAATCAGCGCCAAGGCGGTTGGGCAGGAAGTGTTACAAAGCCTGACGCCAGGTCAGGCGTTGATCAAGATGGTTCATGATGAGTTGGTCAGCATCATGGGCACGCAGAATGAGCAGTTGGATCTTCGCGCCCAGGCGCCGGTGGTCATCATGCTGGCGGGTCTGCAGGGTTCGGGTAAAACCACCAGTGCAGCCAAACTGGCCCGGCACCTGATCAATGAGCACAACAAGCGTGTCATGGTGGCCAGTTGTGACGTTTACCGGCCAGCAGCCATCGAACAGTTGCAAACTCTGGCAGCCCAGGTGGGCGCTGAATTTTTCCCATCGGACGCCAGCCAGGATCCAGCCGTCATAGCCAAAGCGGCCCTGCAGGAAGCGCGGCAGAAAATGGTGGACGTTTTGCTGATTGATACAGCAGGGCGCTTGCACATCGACGCGGCCATGATGGAAGAAGCGCAGCGTATTCACCAGGCAGTCAATCCTCACGAAACCCTGTTTGTAGTGGATAGCATGACCGGCCAGGACGCAGCCAATACGGCAGCAGCCTTCGGCGAAGCATTGGAATTAACCGGTGTGATACTCACCAAAACCGATGGCGATGCCCGGGGTGGGGCAGCTTTGTCGGTGCGTGAAATAACCGGCAAACCCATCAAATTCATCGGTGTGGGTGAGAAAACCGACGCTCTGCAGCCTTTTTATCCGGAACGCATTGCTTCCCGCATCCTGGGCATGGGTGACGTGCTCAGCCTGGTTGAAGATGTGCAGCGCAAAGTCGACAAGGACCAGGCCCAGAAGCTGGTCAACAAGATGCGCAAAGGCCGCGGCTTCGACCTGGCAGATTTTCGTGGGCAGTTGGAGCAGATGATGAACATGGGTGGTATCGGTGGCCTGATGGACAAGCTGCCTGGCATGGGGCAAATACCCGCACCCATGAAAGCCCAGGTCGATGACAAAAGTACCCGCCATATGATCGCTCTGATCAATTCCATGACGCCCCAGGAACGCCAGTTTCCCGACATTATTCGTGGCTCACGCAAAAAACGTATTGCGCAGGGTTCGGGTTTGCAGGTTCAGGCCATCAATCGCCTTTTGAAGCAGCATGCACAGATGCAGAAAATGATGAAAAAGATGGGTGGTGGTGGCATGGGCAAGATGATGAAACAACTCAATCGGCTGCAAGGACAGCTGCCGCCGGGAATGATGCCGGGTTCGGGTGGGCGCAAGCCGCCTTTCTGATTTTCAAATCGAGTGGACCAGTCCAAGCGCCTTTTACTGGAAACCGGCCTGCTGGGAGTTTGCGCAGTTTCGCTGGGGCTGACTGCCTGGTCCCGCCAGCATGAAACATTCAAGTCGCAGAAATTGCCCGAGCTCATGGGCCAGCTGCGCCCAGTAAAAGACCAAACCACCGGACTGCCATTGTTGCTTTTGCCTGAAGGCTTTCGTTACCACACATTTTCATGGGCGGGTACGACCTTGCACGATGGCAGGAAAGTACCGGCCAGTGCGGATGGCATGGGCGTGGTTCGTGAAATCGGTACCGAAGTGACACTGGTGCGCAATCATGAACTGCGCGGATCTTCGGGCGGGATTGGTCCGGCAGAGCTTTCCTATGATGTCACTGGCGGCGGAACCACCAACCTGGTGTTCGACACGCATAAGGAAGCACTGGTCAATTCCTGGGTAAGCCTCAGTGGTACCTTGAACAATTGTGCGGGTGGAGTGACTCCCTGGGGCAGCTGGTTGTCTTGTGAGGAGGGAGCCTGGTCGCCCAAAACCCGTCACCTGGGAGCTACACTCAGGCAAAGCCTGTGGCAACTCGACCAGGCAAAACAGGAACATGGGTGGGTATTCGAAGTCAGCGCTGATGGCATCAGTTCGCCGGAACCGATTTGGGATATGGGCCAGTGCTACCACGAAGCCATCGCCTTTGATAAAAATACCGGGATTGCTTACCTGACTGAAGACTCAGCCCCGGCAGCCGGCTTCTACCGCTTCCTGTCCAGGACGGAAGGCAAGCTCAGTGATGGTGGGAGCTTGCAAATGATGCGTGTGGAACAGGGGCAGGACATGCGCGGCACTCTGCCTGTAGGACAACCCATGCGGGTTACCTGGGTTGATATCGAAGACCCGCGTGCGGGTGTGCGGGCGGAAAATGGGGAAGGCGACGGTCTGGTGATTCAAGGCTACAAAGCCGGTGGCTCACCTTTTACTTCGCTGGAAGGCTGTATTGCACAAGGCCCGTTGATTTACTTCACGGCCAAGGCCGGTGGCAAAGCCAATGCCGGATGTGTATTTGAATACAGCCCACTTACTGAAACACTCAAGCTGATATTTGATTCACCAGGGCACACTACGATATCTGGCCCTGACAACATCACCATCAGCCCCCGTGGCAGCTTGTTGATTTGTGAAGACAGGACCATTTCGGAAACGGCAGCACAAAGCCTTTTTGGCCTGACTGAGCAAGGTCAGCTGTTCCGGTTTTGCCAGGTCAACCCGCAAGTCGCCGGCCATCATGCGGACTTTCGCCTGTCGCACACCTTGCTATTCAGCGAGTGGGCGGGTGTGACTTTTTCAGCAGACGGGCAGTGGCTGTTCTGTAACCTCTACTGGCCTGGCTTGAGTCTGGCCATCATCGGCCCCTGGCAGGAAGGTTTGATCTAAGCGGCTGAAAAGGCTCTCCGACAGCGCTATCTACCTGAATTTATCAATAGAAACTCTGATTCATTCAGAGTTTCTGCGGTACAGGGAGCTGCCGCCATTTTCATTGATTGTAAATCAGTCAAAATGAAACCCAACAACAATTACTTTCCTGGGCACACTTTTTGTTGGGTGTGCTCTGATAATTCAGGGATGAATTATTCATGGCTTTCCTAATTTCAGGTTCCATTTCAGCGCTTAAGACGGTAGAATGCCCGGCTTGCTGAATCCGAGGTTCAGGTATTTCCTGTGCCTGCCGTAAAGAATTCCCCGACAGAATTGCTTGGGAAACTGAAGCGGGTGGTAATTTTTGGATCAGGCAGCCGAGACGATTTGCTCTGCAGGGCCTTCGAGTGAGCAAATCACAACAGATTTTTGAGTGGGCTTTTAACGATGGTAAAAATCAGATTATCCAGGGGCGGCGCCAAGAAGAGCCCGTTCTATTACATAGTTGTCACCGACAGCCGTAAAGCCAGAGATGGCCGCAAAATTGAGCGCTTGGGATTCTTCAATCCCCTGGCTCGCGGTCAGGAAGAGCGTTTGCGGGTAGACCTGGGCCGGGTCGAGTATTGGCACGGCGAAGGTGCGCAGATTAGCGACCGGGTTAAATCGCTGCTCAGCCAGGCGCGCGCACAGGTTCAGGTTGCCTGATTGTCATTGTTAGGGTGACGTGAGCGCAGACGAAGCCAGTCCAGTCCAACAGATTTTGTTGGGTCATATTGCTGGCGTTCACGGCATCAAGGGATGGGTAAAAATCCATTCCTATACCGACCCGCGTATTGCCATTTTTGATTACCAGCCCTGGTTGCTGGGCGAAGCGCAAGTGGCAACCGAGGTACTGGAAGGCAAAGCAAGCGGTAAATACTTGCTGGCCCGGTTAAAAGGCGTGAATGACCGGGACGATGCTGCAGCGGTCGCGGGTCAAAAAATTGAAATCGGCAAAGACGCTCTGCCGCAATTGCAGAATAAAGAGTTCTACTGGGCTGATCTGGTAGGGCTGAAAGTGATTAACCAGGATGGAAGTGCCCTCGGCAGCATAGTGGATATGTTGGCTACAGGAGCAAATGACGTCATGGTGGTCAGCGGCGAGCGGGAAAGGTTGATCCCGTTTGTAATGGATCTTTATGTCAGCCAGGTGGACCTGGCACAGGGTTTCGTTAAAGTCGATTGGGACCCGGAATTCTGAACATGAAAATCCAGGTCATTACACTGTTCCCGGAAGAATTTTTTCCGCTGGTGGATTTAGGCGTAACCGGCAGGGCCATTCGGGATAAAGTGGTTGACTTGCAGGTGTTGAATCCGCGCGATTTTGCGCAGGACCGGCATCGCAGTGTGGATGACCGGCCTTATGGCGGCGGCCCAGGTATGGTGATGGCTGTTGAGCCTGTGCGCTCCACCATCCACCAGGCGCGTACGTCGGCCAGTGAGAGCAGTGTTGACGGGCCCAAGGTCAGCCTGTTGAGCCCACAGGGCAAACGCCTGGACCAAGTCGCGATTCGCGAGCTGGCGAGCCGCAAGGACTTGATCCTGGTGTGCGGTCGCTATGAAGGCCTTGATGAGCGCCTGGTAGAAAGTGAAATTGACGAGGAATGGTCGATTGGTGACTATGTCCTCAGCGGAGGCGAGTTGGCCGCCGCAGTATTGATAGACGCAGTGGTCCGCTTGCAAGCCGGCGTTTTGGGTGATGAACTCTCCGCTGCACAGGATTCGTTCAGTGAGGGCTTGTTGGATTGCCCACATTACACGCGTCCTGAGTCGGTGGATGGGATGGATGTTCCGGCGGTTCTGTTGTCGGGCGATCATCAGGCCATCGCGCGCTGGCGCAGAAAGCAGTCGCTGGGCAGGACCCAGTTACGCCGGCCGGATCTGTTGCAACAGATCGAATTGAACAGAGAGGACGAAGCCTTGTTGGCCGAGTTTATCGCTGAGCAGGACTGAAAACAGACATTTGGATTAGTGACTGGCTACACGGGCTGGTTGAATTTTGAGGAAAGCGAACATGAGCAACATCATCGATCAGATCAACGCGGAACAAATGGGCCGCGAACTTCCGGAGTTCGCTCCTGGCGATACCGTCATAGTCAACGTAAAAGTAAAGGAAGGTGCCCGCGAGCGTTTGCAGGCTTTTGAAGGCGTGGTTATCGCCGTCACCAATCGTGGCCTGAACTCTGCTTTCACGGTGCGTAAAATCTCTCACGGCACCGGCGTCGAGCGCGTGTTCCAGACCTACAGCCCAATGATTGATTCCGTTACCGTAAAACGTCGCGGTGATGTACGCCGCGCCAAGTTGTACTTCCTGCGCGATCTTGAAGGCAAGGCAGCAAGAATCAAGGAAAAGCTTAACTGAGTTCAGTTTCGAGCTTAATGCTTGGCAAGAAAACCCGCCTCCTGGCGGGTTTTTTTTATGGATTTTTGGTGAATCAGCCATTCGTTCATCCCGACTCAAATCGCGGCCATTAAGCAAAACAGCTTGAAAGCCGGATAATAAAACCTCATTTCGTGTGCATCACTTAATAATTGGTAGTTGCACCTATGACAAAGAAATCCACCAAAGCCGCAGATGCGCCAAAGGTAGAAACCGCACAAGTCCACGCCTTCCAGGCAGAGACCAAACAGGTCATGCAGTTGATGATTCACTCCTTGTATTCCAACAAGGAAATCTTCCTGCGCGAATTGGTTTCCAATGCCTCTGACGCACTGGACCGATTGCGTTTCGCCGCGCTGCAGGACAATACCCTGCTGGCAGCGCAGGGCGAACTGCAGATTGATATCGAAGCTGATGCGGAAGCCGGCACTTTGACCATCCGGGATAACGGCATCGGCATGAACTTTGATGAAGTGATGGAAAATATTGGCACCATCGCCCGTTCCGGCACGCGCAAATTCATTGAGCAGATGGGCGAACAGGAAAAATCGGCTGCACAGCTGATCGGCCAGTTTGGCGTGGGTTTTTATTCGGCATTCATTGTTGCGGATCAGGTAACTTTGCTAAGCCGCAAGGCCGGCAGCCCGGCAGAGCAGGGCGTGCGTTGGCAGTCAGATGGTGGTGGTGAATATTCCATCGAGACCACTGCGCTCGAGCACAGTGGCACTTCCGTGGTACTGCATTTGAAAGAGGCTGAGCAGGAATTCCTGCAGCATTGGACCATCCGCTCACTGGTAGCCCGCTATTCCGATCACATTGCCTTCCCCATTCGTTTGCTCAGCAGCAAAAAGAACGAGGACGGAGAATCTGAATCTGAGTGGCAGCAGGTCAACAAAGCCACCGCATTATGGGCCCGGCCCAAAACCGAGATCAGCGACGAGGAATACCAGACTTATTACAAGCATGTTGCCCATGACAGCGATGATGCAGCCTGCTGGTCGCACAACAAGGTAGAAGGGACGCAGAATTACACCACGCTGTTGTACGTTCCGCACAAGGCGCCGATGGATTTGATGCTGCAGCGGGATGAGCGCAGTGGCCTGAAACTTTATGTCAATCGCGTGTTTATCATGGATGCCGCGCAGTCCTTGTTACCGCATTACCTGCGTTTTATTCGCGGTGTGGTGGATTCCCAGGATCTGCCGCTGAACGTTTCGCGCGAACTGCTGCAGGAAAATGAACTGCTGAACAAAATCCGCGCAGCGGTGACCCGCCGCAGCCTGGATATGCTGGACAAATTGGCCAGCGACAAGCCAGAGGACTACAAACACTTCTGGAAGCAGTTCGGCACGGTGCTTAAAGAGGGGGTAGTTGAAGACATGGCCAATCGCGAGCGCATACTCAAGCTGATGCGACTGGCTTCAACGCACGATGAATCGGCTGGCGTTTTAACAGATCTTCCCGGCTACGTGGCGCGCATGAAAGAGGGCCAGGACACCATTTATTACATCACTGCCGAACATGACAAGGCGGCTCGCAACAGCCCACACCTGGAAGTCTTCCGCCGCAAAGCCGTGGAGGTTCTATTGCTGTCTGATCGGGTGGACGAGTGGATGATGTCCTATTTGCACGAATTCGATGGCAAGACTTTTAAATCTGTCGCCAAAGGCGCTATTGATCTTGCCAGCGTCAGCAGCGAATCGACTGAAGAGAACGAAGCAGGAGAGCTGGACGAGGCTTTGCTGAAGCGGGTCAGTGAAGCATTGGGTGAGCAGGTCAGCGCCGTGCACAGCAGTCAGAGACTGACCGATTCAGCCGCCTGTCTGGTACTGGACGAGCAGGAAATGGCCATTCATCTGCAGCAGATGTTGCGCCAGGCAGGACAGGAAGTTCCAGAGTCGCACCCGGCACTGGAATTGAATCCCGGTCATGCTTTGGTTAAGCAGTTGGCAGAAGAGTCCGACCAGCAGCGCTTCGAATCCCTGGCCCAGTTGTTGTTTGAACAGGCCATGCTGGCCGAGGGTGGCGTATTGCCCGACCCGGCCGGTTTTGTACGCCGCATCAATGCCATGCTGGTCGAGCAGCGCCTTGCATCCTGACTCCTCGCATCCAGAGCTGAACGCTTGAGCGACGGCAGCCGCATCGATAAATGGCTTTGGGGCGCGCGTTTTTTCAAAACGCGGGCCCTGGCCAGGGATGCGGTTGCTGGCGGTAAAGTTGAGTTGAATGGTCATACCATCAAGCCGGGTCGAACTTTGAAGCCGGGTGATCAGCTGGCGATCCAGCGTGGTGATGAGCGCTGGTTGATCACGGTTGCTGATACGACTGATCGCCGGGTGTCTGCGGACCTGGCGGCCAAGCGTTTCGTAGAAGATCCACTCAGTATTGAAGCCAGGGCGAACGCCGCTGAACAACGCCGGCTGGAACGGGCGGCGGGCACATTACCCACCGGGCGCCCCGATAAACGCCAAAGGCGACAAATCATCAATTTCACCCGGAACAAGGATGGATAATCCGGGGCGGGACTAGTGGCCTGTAACCGCCAAACCGAGCCAGGCGCTTCTGATTTGGCGGTTACAGGTCACGAGTTCTGCTGATCGAGTGCTTTCAGCTGGTAGAGCATTTCCAGCGCTTCACGCGGACTCAGTTGATCCGGATCCAGTTCCTGCAAGGCTAGTCGCAGGGGATCAATTTCCGGCTCTTGGGGGGAATCAAAATC
>JBBKVS010000149.1:0-3376 GCA_037968555.1 Lysobacterales bacterium
CGCAATAAGATGGGCCGCGAAACTTCCAGCGGCAATTGCATGATTTCCAGCTTTTCGCGAACTTCCAGGCTGGCGCGGTCCATGTCCGTGCCCCAGGCAAACTCAAGAATCACATCTGACTGACCGGTGCGGGAAACAGATTTAACGCCGATGACATTTTTGACTACGCCCACCGCTTCTTCCACGGGTCGGGTCAACAAGGTTTAAATTTCTTCCGGCGCTGATCACTGGTACTCAGTGCGTACAGTCAAGGTCGGGTAGGACAAATCAGGCAGCAGATTGACTGGTAATTTCTGCAAGGAAATCATGCCAAACAGAACCAGCGTAACAGCGGCCATGGAAATGGCGACAGGACGCCGGGTGGCTATTTCCACCAGTTTCAAAGTTTTGATATTCATCTAGGTTCAGCCCGGATCAGGCTTTGGGGCTGGTGGTCTTCAGACTCACCACTTCGACCTTACTACCATCGCTGAGACTGCCCTTACCCGCAGTTACTACCGTTTCACCCGCTACCAGGCCTTCAATCACTTCGACGTCGCCATTGCGCTCATAGCCAGTGCGAATGAATCGCCGAATGACGCTGCTGTCTTCTCCTATAACGAAGACAAAAGACTGCTCGTCTTCCTTAATCAGTGCAGATCGCGGAATGAGCGGTACGTCCAAACGCATATCATGCATAATATCGACCCGGCCAAACAAGCCAGGTTTCACTTTCTGATCAGGATCCCTGACTTCAGATGTCACCCTGAAGGTGCCAGTAGCTGGGTCAATAACGGGACTGATCCGTATGACTTTTCCCTTGAACTCCTGTTGCGGAAACGCGTCCAGGCGTACTGTCACTTCCAGGCCATTGCGCAATACCCCCAGTTCCCTTTCCGGCACATGCAATACAGCCAGCAAAGGATCGTAGCTGGTAATGGTATAAACAGGCTGGTGTAACTCCACCAGGTTGCCGACCCGGACTTTGCGTTCGGAAACATAGCCGGAAATTGGCGCCTTGATATCGGTATATTTCAAATCAAGCCGAGCCAAGGCTACCTGAGCTTTCTGTGCTTCAAATTCCGCGCTGACCCGCTCAAAATCCTCAGCGCTGACCAACTTGCGGTCAAACAATTCTTTCTTGCGCTGGTAGTCTGTTTCCAGCCGATTCAGTGTTGCTTCATTGCGCTCAACTTCCAGCCGATAGCGATCCGGTTCAACCCGCACCAGCAATTGGCCGGCCTCTACAAACTCACCTTCTTCAGCTTTGATTTCCAGCACCACACCCGTAATCTGCGATACCACCACCGCCTGCTCATCAGCCTCTATCGTCGTTGTACCGGAATAGAATGCCGCAACATCACCATTGCGTACCGTGGCTGTTTCAACCGGAATAGCCAACAGTTCTTCTTTCTTGTCTTTTCCATCGGCCTTGCTATCTATGCTGCCATTGGCCTGATCCATACAAGCCTGCAGTGAAAAAACACACATCAGAACCAGCACTGGAATTCGGCTGGAGCTCATCTGGTTTAATATTGATAAGTTCATGAAATGGCCTCGGTGTTATATTTGAGTAAAACAGTAACACACCTATTTATTGCTCTTATGTGCCGAAAGTCACACAGCTGTGTTCACAACCTATTGATGCAAGATTCAAGCCACTTTTGCATGAACCAGACTCAGGATAAATTCCTGGTACCCAGCTAGATGCAGGAAACAAGCAATTAGTTACATCTGTGCCAAATTCGACCCAATAGTTCCCAACTCACAGCTGAAGCTGAGTGTTCCCGAATACGCTGCGTCAATCTTCGAGGCTTTGGCGGAATCTCCCAACATTTGGCTGGAATTACTCCTGACTTGATCCTTTGGCCAGGCTGGCAAACATGGCTGCGACTCAATTTATTCGATTTTCGTCCAGCTTGGATCACTGGGCAGACATTGGTTTGCTGAGTGGCAGCAGTTATAATCGCCGACTGCTGTTGTTCACTCGTGAGACTGAAATGCGTCTGAATTTTTTACTACCTGCTTTGATGCTTTTGAGCGGCCCATTGACTGCTGCCGAAGCTGATGCTGAGGCGGGGGCTATCAAAGCCTATACCTGTACCGGTTGCCACGGCATACCCGGGTACAACAACATTTATCCCACATACAAAGTGCCAAAACTGGGTGGTCAGAATTATGAATACCTGGTTTCCGCGCTGCATGCCTATCGTGATGGCGAACGGAAACATGCGACCATGGAGGGCCAAGCCAACGCCCTGAGTGAACAGGACATACTGGATATTTCTGCCTACTTTGTTGAAATCGCGAAAACACAATAGAAAGACATGAAAAAATCAATATTGAATCAATTTGTTCTTGCTCTGGCGTTTACGCTGTTTATTCCAGGCCTGGCATTGGCCAAAGGTAATGCTGCCAAAGGTCACGAAAAAGCAGCGACCTGTGAGGCCTGCCACGGTAAGGATGGTCTCAGCATTGACCCCAATTACCCGAATCTCGCTGGACAGCATTTCAGCTATCTGGTTAAAGCATTGAGCGACTACCGCTCAGGCAATCGCAGTAATGCCATCATGTCCAGTTTTGCTGCAAATTTGAGCAATCAGGATATTCAGGACCTGGCAGCATGGTATGCAAGTCAGAAAGGACTGAAAGACTTGTCAGTGAAATAAGCCCGGAAGATTTTCAAGGATAAGCTGCAAAACTTTGAATGCAGGCAATTCTGGTAGTAAAACCAACAGGGAAAGTAATACTTACACTGCGGATTGCCCTCGGGCACCAGCAGCGTAGTAAGGATTGGCACCACTCTGGTGGTCGGTCGCATCCAGCACCCCGGTTAATTCGGGAATTTTGGCTAACAGCGTTTTCTCAATTCCCTGCTTCAGGGTTACGTCGGCCATGCCACAGCCTTGGCAGCCACCACCGAAGCGCAACACAGCCCTGAAATCCTCAGTGATTTCCGTGAGCGCCACCTTGCCACCATGCGCAGCGAGGGACGGATTGATGTCGGTTTCCAGCAACCATTCAATCCGTTCGTCCAGTGGTGCATCTACGGCTGGTTCATGCCCGCGGATTCCAGGTGCACGGATAGTCAGTTGTCCACCGGTGGCGTCTTCGTCAAAATCAATTTCCGCCAGATCCAACCATTTTTCACTACTTTCTGCGACGTATAAATTAAATCCCTGGAACTCCATCACCCGGTCAGCATCGCTATGCTGGCCACGCGGACAGAACTGCAAATCACAGGCCGCATTCGGCGTACCCGGTGCCTTGACAGCCAAGCGCAATCCCAGGCCAGGTTCATCCTGTTGTTCGATCAGGCGCAGAAAATAGGCCTGTGCTGATTTACTGATTTTAATCATGTGTTGCTCAAAAATTTGCGCTAAGGCTTAGCTTCATA
>JBBKVS010000150.1:0-10019 GCA_037968555.1 Lysobacterales bacterium
GAATCTTGCCAGAAAAACACTCGCTGGGGCATGGATTGTCAGAGAATCAGGCACAGGGCAAACTGTCCCGCAGAGTTATAGAAGGAAGCTCAGAACGATTCCGTTTCCAGGAAGGAGCGCTCACTGCCATGGCATTCGCAAGGATTGCGATCATTTCGGGCTGGCTATCGGCCCTCAGTTGTACTATGGCACTGGCAGAACCCCTGCCCCATTTTCCACCCGCAGCGGTTTGAATCAGGACATCAGCCAAAATAAGCTGACCCCTCATTTGTTTGTTCTAAGTATGGAGATTATGCCCGGTATTGTAAGCAGAGCAGTCATTTAGCTTGATGAAATATATCGATTTCTGTCAGATCGGATACTGGCTATTACAACTGCTGAGCTGAGTCGAAAGTTATGGGGTCGCATTCCTCGATACGCTCAGCTGTCCATAACTGTTCGCCAGCGGAACGCATCAGCCCAGGATTTTCTGTTCAGGGATCTTCAAACCCGTTCTCGAACACAGAATAGGGGTCAACATTACTCAGGCAATAAAGGCGAAGTCCGGCATTGCCGCAACTTCCACTTGTGAAATCAGTCCAGCGCTCGTAGGTAAATACACTCACTCCATAGAGGCCAGTACCTTCAGTGGAGACCCAATCGCTACAATTCTTGGCATCTGCCGATCCATCGGGCCCGGTTCCGGTCCAAACCTGCTGATGCATCCTGTATTTACCCTGGTCTGTGACCAAAACTGAGGCAGGAATCACGCCATCGGTTAATTCCGCCAAGTTGGCTGCCACTTCAATGCCATCGAGCCGCTGCCATGAGACATCATGTTTGAATCGATCCGCGGCTGCGATGTTGCTGTCCGACAGCCATGCTTCGTATGATCCCTGCCATGGTAGCCCTGCATCAGCAGCCAGCTTGTTGCAAATGGAATCGCCAGCCGCGATGCCGGTAGTGCCAGGTGTAGCATCCGGCCAGCTGGCAAGGTCCCCATTACCATAAGCTTCTGTTAAAAAAATAATGTTGCCAGCGAGCTCGGGCAATTCGATAGCGCCACCTGCACCAGTCTCCACGCAAAGCAGATGACTTATACGGCTGCAAGATCCTATCGAAGATCCATGCCATATATTGAAAGACGCTACAAAATTGCTGCCTTGATTTTGGATGGCTGGGCCGTCCTCACCGGAAGTCCAGTCACTGCACTGATACATGCCATCTGCTTGGCCACCTATTTTTGTTCCAGACCAAATGCTCTCAAACCATTGCAGTTCGGCACCATACTGGTCAATCAGCATGGGCATATAGACTTTGTTGTTGCCAAGCAGTTCAAGAATTTCGGCTGCAGCTGGCAAACCATCGGTCCGTAACCAGGGCCCTGCTTCAATAACAGGTTGATTGTCTATGACGGTTAAACTGCCGTTGCAGTTCTGCGCTTGCTTGCCACTTAAACCATGCGCGCGACAAAAAACTTCATTGTTACTGTCTGAAAGCCAGGCGTAGAACGCTCCGGAATTGGCCAGTTCAGCATCGGCGGCTTGTGCCTGGCAAATGGAATCTGCCGCTTCCAGGCCAGTGAGTGCGGCCCCGGCTTCTGGCCAAGAGGAAAAATCACCCGTACCTTTAGCGGATGTAACGAAAGCAATTCGCGGCTCGTCAGCAACCAGGCTCGAGATCGTACCCAGCAAAAGCAAAACTGCAATCAATCGGCGAGAAAGTGACATCACACACTCCCAATGCATAATGAGCGGCTAAAAATCTAGGGAAACCCTGAATTATTCAGAGTTTCCGCGGCATAGGGATGTGCCGCCACTCTTAATAGTTGTAAATCGTTGAAAATGAGTTAAAACAAAAATCACACTTTTTCCAAGTTACTTTATTGGGCGTGCTCTGAAAGTTTTGGGGTCAGAGTAAAGGGAGTCTTTGTTTTTTCATAACTTGCTTATGGGCAAACCAGGTTATTCAGCAACGTGACCCTCTGCAATTGCTGGGTGCCCGCCGGAAAGCCGGCTTCAGTGGAGGAGTAACTGGCGGTGCCGCTCAGGCAACCCAGTTTCAGCTCCAGTTCACCCCAGGGAGTCTGCTGCAAGGTTGAGAGTGGATTTTTTTCTCCAAAAATTGGCCCGCTGGTAGTCAGGAGGTTTTCAAATACCAGCTTGTCACCCTGGATTTCTCCGAGATTGTAAAACCAGCGCCGTTCACTGTTGGTGCCATAACTGAACCAGTAAACCAGAACGCTGCCATTACTGAGCACTTCCAGACTGTAGCCCTCGGCTGCCCTGCTGGGATCGGCCCAGGTGCCGCTGAGCATGCCTTCCGGTAATGACGGAGCGTGTTGCGGCTGGCCACAATCCAGGCCCATCACGTTGGTAAGGCGGCGCAGGTTCATGTGGCCCACGCGATACCCGCCTGTCTGATTCAGTATCCAATCCATAACGCCGGTGTCGCAAGATGACCAGCTGAAACTGGCACTACCCACCACGTTGTTCTCAACTTCAGCGGGATCAAAACCCGGGCCGAAATGACCATTCTCAACTTGAAGTAAATCATCAAACAGAATGCGGTTGCCGCGAATCTCGCCCACTGAATAGTACCAATCCTGTTGGCCTGCCATATCGTAAGTAAACCAGTAAACCAATGCACGTTGATCAGCCAGGATTTCCAGCATAAAGCCTTCGCCGTGGCGCTCCGGATCGATCCAGATGGACGAAGTGCCCGCTTCCACCACAAAAAAATCCTCGGGCAAGAACTCGAAAGAGGCACCGGGGGTTGAAGAAACAAGACCCCCGGGCGGCAGTGGCCCGTTCAGGCGGGTAGAAACGCCTGGGTTATTTAGCCGGGAAACAAACAGCTCCTGGATTGAATCTTCGATGGATTCGACAGCTATAAACGCGAGCGATTGGCCGTCGGGGCTGAATTTGATGGGTCTGGCCTCTACGGTTCCATCAGGCAATGGGCCATTCAATTTGATGGCGGATCCGGGTGTGTCCAGTTTGGCCAGCATCAGGTCGGTCGCAAATTCGCTGGCTGACTTTGGCCGATAGACCACACGCGCGCCATCGGGGCTGATCACAAAGGATTTGATGTCGAAAGAATCGGCAAGTGGTGCATTCACACGCGCACGCGTGATGGGTGTTCCGATAACCGCACTGTATAGGTCGCGGTCGCCAATGCTGCGTTCTTCGTCTGCGACATAGAGGACACTTTGGCTGTCGGGAGTGAACTGTGCCAGGCCGGCATTGCTCTGCGCTGCCCCATTGACCCGGGTTGATTCACCCGGCTTATCCATACTGACCAGGAATGCTTCTAATTTCCCGTCAGTATCTTGATCTGCCCTGTATGACACGAAGCGACCATCAGGACTTACATCGAAATCGAAGACATCTCCCGCTGGCTGTAATGGTGCATTCAGCGTTATCGGTTGTCCGGCTTGATCCAGAGATACCATATGCAGTTCTCGAACATCCGGGTTCTGCCACACTGCGGAATAGATAACGTGACGGCTGTCCGGCAGGATCAGGAATCGGCCTTCGGAAGAGTCACCGACGCTCCCGCCGGAGGCATTGAGCCGGACTGATTGGCCGGGCGCGGAAAGATCCACGGCATATAGCTCGAACTTTGCTTCGAGTTCACCGGCCGTATAGACGACATGCGTACCATCGGGCGTGAATTGAAAACCGGCCTGGCTGACAGCGCCATACTGAGCCAGGTCACCATTGAGACGAATCGACGTCCCCGGATCAAAGAGATCAACAAGATACAACTGGGTATCGGCAAAATGTGCATCACTGGCCGTATACACCAGCTTGCTGCCATCGGGGCTGAACATGGAGCGCAACTCCAGGTGCCCTGCGGGAAGGCTGCCGATACGCGTCAAAACCCCCGGTGCGGTGATGTCCACCAGGTAGAGGTCCATGTCGCCCACGTTTTCCTGATCGGCTGAAAAAGCAACGCGCGCGCCATCCGGGCTTACCGCGAATGACAAGACGCCACTTGAGAACCTGCCATTTGAAATTTGGGGCAGCGGTGGATTCAGTTGGGTCGGCTGACCGGGCCTCTCCAAGTCGACCAGGAATAGTTCCTTGAGACCCACGAAATTTTGCTCGGCGAGGTAGACTATCCGGGCCGCATAAACCGGCGCCGAGTAAAGGACCATGAGAAACAAAAAAGCCGAAGTGGCCATCGAAAAGAAAGAGTCAAGTCTACGGGCCATAACCATCGCCAGCTTTTCGTTTCAGAAATGGAACACCAACCTACGCCAATACCTGACTACATACCGTTCATATTTGATGATGTGGGTGTTTTAGAAGTATTAGGCGCCTTTCTTGAGAAATTTGAAAGCACCTGTTCTCGAACAGACCTCCTAGTTGGGATCGTTTCGGCCCTTTCTGGAGGTTTTAAGGTCAGAGTAAAGGGACAGAGTAAACCTACAACAAATAGCGGAAATTCAGCCGGCCTTCTTGTACACATGTTCCAGCGGGGCAACAACCGGAGGATTACAACAATTAGGCGAAAGAATTCGTCGCTTTGTTGCTACAGATCTGATTTGCGGCCGGCAAATCACATATTCCGCCGATACTCCCCACCCACATCATAAAGCGCATGGCTCATACTCCCTAACGGGCAAACCCGGGCCGCTTTAACCAGAATATTTGGGGTCAGAGTAAAAACTCCGAAGGAATTTAGGTTTTGGGCGGCGCGCTGGATAACGCCAGCCAGGATGAAGCGTCTATAGAAAATCCCCGCGATTGGGTTTCTATTTTTACTCTGACCCAAAAAAATGATTTACTCTGAATCGCTAAAAGGCCGAGCCTGCTTGAAATAGACTTTACGCTCGCCCGTGCCCAAATCGTCCACCTTGTATTCAACATCTATAGCGAACAAACCGTTCTTGTCTTGCGGGTCGTCCAGTTGCTTGAAATGGTCATGCAGGGTTCGTATCACATTCACCATCATATCGATTTCGCTATCCAGGAACACAGGTTCTCTGATACCGAGGTCCTTGTTGACCTTCGTTTCTGACGATCGTTTGATGTAGACGCGTTCCGCGTACTTTGTGCTGAAATCATAGGCAGTCATTGGATCAAAAAACACGATCATTTCTTCTGCCACTACGCCTGGCGCAGGGTTGGTAACACTGTATTCGCCGCTCTGGTTATTGAAGTAGACCCCTGTTGACAACCCAGACCGGCTTTTCACTTCGGTGATGTTTCTTGAGATTGCTACGCCGTTGCCTTCTTCTTCCGGATAGCTGGGGTTCAATTGAATCGCCGCAAAGACCGTTTCGTGGTTGATGCCGTAAAACTCGCGTTCGTCGAACGCTCTGCGGTTCCATACTGAAGCCCAAACGGTTTTAATCGCCTTCTCGATATTGCTGCCCTTTTTGCCGGGATTATATGAGGTTGATGTGTACAGTCCTGCACCGCTGAAATTGGCTAAATCTTCCGAATTGGTGGAACTTCGAAAGCGTATGCTTTGGGTTGGATATTGGGTATCAATTTTTGCCTTTACGCCTGCGATCAGCTGGGGGTCGATGGAAGATTTCATAAGCTCTTCCCGAAGCGCTGCGAGCAGTATTTCCGTCTCAACCGGATCGTCTTCTGCGCGAATCATTTCAATGGTGTTATGGATGGATAAATCGATTCCTGTGTTTTTTATGTGCGCATCATAGAAGGCGAACGGGATGGCAAATCCAGGCTGGACAATTTGATAGTCCACCTTGTGTTTCAGGACATTGTACATTTCGGCATAGTTCGCAGCTTTGGCGCCCACCAGGTCAGCGTCTTTTGCGCCAATCTCGCTATGGTCCAACACTCTTTTGACATCGAGGCGAACCGCGGGCAGATCCCCGATGGCAGATGGCCTGGACGACTTCCAGTGTATCTCGGCTTCTTTTCTGTCGACCACTTCGATACTGACATCGTTGCCGTTCAAACTCATTTTAACCAGCGCGTTACGGTTGACCAGTTCCGCAAATTCTGAAGACATGATATTGGGAAATACCACGTTTGGTGTATTGCGTTGTTTCGATTTGAGGTTAATGTGGTCAAGGTCGGTCTGTGCTTGTTCGGTGATAACGCCCGCAACCACGGTCAGGTCAAGCGGCAGGGATTGGAACACCGGAATACTCTCGGTGTTGAGCGAGGAGTAAACATCAGTGGTTCTCAACATATCGTCTTTCGAAATATATTTCAGGTAGCCATAGGCGGTACCTTCCCACATAACGCGCTTACTGGCTGTACCCTCAGCGGCCAATTTGATGTCGTTGACCAGCATAGCCAAGTCAATCAACAACGACGCCTTCAAGGTATCGTCAATCACGCCCGTCATAGTGGGTTCTATGCTTTTCCAGGCTACCAGTGGCTTTCCATACATTTCCTCGATGTTATCGGTCGCATAGTAGGCGGCGATGGACGCAAAATTTGCAATTTCCAGCAATCGTTCAAGGTTTCGGCCTACTACTGAATAGTTAAAATCTCCAATATCCGTGAGGAGTTTTTTGTGTTCTTTTTCACCCAGCAACCCGGAAGAATATGCGGAGTTGATTGCAACGAACATACGCGATTGAACTTCGGCGTTCGAAGAATGGGCGTCAATACCGCTGGTCAATACATCAACTTGCAAATATTGATTGAGCTGGATGATAAAGCGAATCGTTTCAAGCGGGTAGGAATCTGCTTGTTCCATGCGCCTCTTAAGTGCAGCCCCAATTTCTGAAAGCGCTTCGAGTTGGCTGATAGAGTTGTGGGTATTTTTCAGCGAAGCGATCGTTGCGAGTTGCTGTTCATTCAGATTGGGTTTAAGCCGATTTGCCGTTTGCTTCAGAAAATCAGCGTTGACCTCAAAATAGGTGTTGAGCGATTGCAGCAATTGGTCAATATCACCCTTACTCAAACTCGAACCGTCGTACGTGTTATTAAAGGCCTCCAGGATCGTGATGGTATCCCGCGAAAGCGAGTTATGAATTCCATTGCGAATGGTGGAAAATTCGCTTTTGAATTTTGGCTCGATACCCTGCGAAATGGCATCCACCTCATTTCTCAGTGTGTTGATAGAGACGCCGGAGGTGGAATTTAAGTCGTATCGACTCAGTATTTGATACAGCGCCAGATACTCATTGCGATTCTGCATGTGTTTCGCTGCATACTCAGCGAGACGATTCAGGTATAAAACTTCATATTCAGAACTCGCCGTTCCCCGCACATAAAAGGTTTTGGCCATCTTTGTGTCGGGAAATTTAAGGTTGTAAAAGCGTTCCAGGATGGTGTGCCTGAACACATTCTGCACGTCTTCCATGGCCTGATCGTTGGCCATGAATTTTTTGTGGTCGATTTCAAAACTGGTGCTGTTGGCATCGCCAACGACGTTTTTCGCGTACAAGTAGTAATAATTAGTCGCGAAAACATTGGCAATATAAAAATCAAGCTCTGCCACCTTATTTGCGCCTTCGTTGCGAAAGGCTGAATAAAACAGGATTTCACCCTTTTCCCCTGGAAAGCCATCGACAGTCTTGCAAAATCTGCCTTCGGTAGTTTGCTTGGCATAGCAACCGTATGGGCCTTTCCACTGCTCATTGACCGATGCGGCGAAGAGCGTCTGAATCGCTTCAAGATCTCCTGGATTTTGGGCCGCCAGTTCGCCACTTACTATCAGCAATAGCAACGTAATGAGGCTGGTTGTTCTCATAAAGTCTATTCCAGAGACCCAGTTATGGGGACAGAGTAAAAGGACAGAGTATACCTACAACAAATAGCGGAAATTTCGTACCTGAAGCCCCACTCCCCAGTTTTACTCTGTCCCTTTACTCTGCCCCCATAACTTTTCTTGGTTATTTGGCAATTATTCCTGCTCTTATCCCATTCTCCAAATCAAACTGATCGCCAACGGAACCAACAACCGCTTGCGTTCGGTCCAGGCCTAAAAGGTTTCTCAAAGAATATAAGGCGTTAATCCCAGTACAATGGGCACCGATAAGTTTTGACACACCAAATTCCTTCATTTTACCTGCCGTCCATTCTAAGTGCTCATCCGAAGCAGCAACTAAATGAAAACCACCAATAGCAATAAAGACCTTCTCATCAGAAATATCTGATCTGATTTGCTCCAGAGCATTAACAATGCCTGCATGTCCGCATCCTGAGACCAATACCAATCCATTGACGGTGGCAATCGCCAGTGATTGATCTTCTGGGATATTATCTTCTACTATCCCACTTGCTGTTTTTATTTTGCCAGATCCACTCCAATTTCGTTCTTCATGTATACGCTCCACGGGCCCAGTTATCCAAACTCCTGGAAATAATTCCTTTTTGCTATCATATTGAATAAATCTCACACCGTCTTTTTCCAGCTCATCTTTGATTGCCAGGATTTTGTTGTCTGAATTCATTCTTTCAAGAAAGATTCCTTTCCCGACATGAACCCTCTTAAGGGCATCTGGATTTTGTTTTTTTAACTCTTTCCTGAGCGATAGCAATCCACCTACATGATCACCATGGTTATGGCTAAGAAAAACGTCTTCAACATCTGATAGATCAATGCCTAATTCCTTAGCATTTTGCAGTACCGTTTCCGGTCTGCTTCCGGTATCAAACAAAATCTTTTTTCCATCTACAGCAATCAAAGCAGCATATCCCCATTCTCCAATTCCACGATTTGCGAGCATGGTTGATAAAGTAGTGATCTCTAAAGAAGAAACTTTGTTCGAGTTCTTGTTTGTAAGCTCTTGCGCTATCGCGCTATTGAAAACCAGTAAGAGAAGAATTATTGCTGCGTGTCTCATGATATTAATGTTCCTTCAGGACTGATTTACTAAACCCGCTCCACTCCCAACCTTGGCTTATCGGAGCATGACATCACACCATCTTTTAGAATGAATTCACCTTTAGCAATGTCTTACGCCAAATCTAAACTTCCATCCAAATCAATGTATTTGGTTTGGGTAGAGGAGAATGCCGAATGCAAGGCTGCAGTAATGCTCACGAAGCTTTCATCATTACAACCCAAGAAAACCAGCAGGGCAACAACCGGCAAGCCATACCGGCATTGCGCCAGCACAGGATCAGTACTGGGGTCCGAAAAATTCCGGAAGCAAGTAAACAAACTCCGCACCTGAAGCCCCACTCCCCCGTTTTACTCTGTCCCTTTACTCTGACCCCATAGCGTTGCGTTGTTGAGACTCGCGCCGAATTCTTACACTTATTCGAGGTAATCCTCCATCGACAAAAACGAGTGCAGGCCTCAAGGTGAACCGCATTGACGACAGGGTTAGAGATGTTTAGACTGACGTTTATACATTTTTATTGGAGTAAATCATGGCTGAGGCCGTCCTGGACATCAAACAGTGGGGTAACAACCTTGGTGTCCGCATACCCGCGGCGGTTGCCCGTGAGGCACATCTGAGGGTCGATCAGCGGGTGCGCGTTTCGGTGGAAGGCCGACAGGTGATTATCACGCCTGTAGGCGATACGCCGCATACCCTGGAAGAGCGGCTTGCTCGGTTCGACCCTGCGCGGCATGGGGCTGAAGCTATGGCCAGTGAGCGCATTGGTGCCGAAAAGTGGTAGATAAAAAGCCTGTCGCACCAGCACGACGCAGGCCATGGATACCGGATCGCCGGGACATCATCTGGATAGACTGCAACCCCCAGGCGGGCCGCGAAATGAGAGACGTCCATCCTTTTCTCGTACTCTCGCCGCGCAATTTTAACGACA
Organism: Lysobacterales bacterium; assembly: GCA_037968555.1. Taxonomy (GTDB): domain Bacteria; phylum Pseudomonadota; class Gammaproteobacteria; order Xanthomonadales; family SZUA-36; genus JAWXBM01. The sequence continues at coordinate 9,699 of JBBKVS010000150.1, forward strand.
AAACCTCCTTGGTCATTGGACTGCCGATGACCACAGCATCTTACAACGCTGACAATCCGTTCGCCGTGGCGGTTAGTTCCGCAAAGGGGCTCAAGGCAAAACAAACCAGTTATGTACTTTGTCACCAGCCCAAGTCGTTTGATTGGCGCCTTCGTGGCGGCAAACCACATCCGCTCAAGAAGTTGCCGGAGGCCCCGTTTGGATCGGTATGCGAATGCCTGAACCAAATAGTCCAGCTCGCATAAGCCTTACAATCTGAATAAGGGGTGATCTTCCCCCATTTTCGAGGGCTGTGCGCAAACGGGCCTACGCGGCGTAAAC
>JBBKVS010000151.1:0-30496 GCA_037968555.1 Lysobacterales bacterium
CGTAATGTAATAAGCGCCGAACCCGTCCAATGAATTTTTCGGGTCATTGGCCAGCAGCTTACGTGTACCTTCGCCTTGTGGCGGCTCCACCTTGATGGTCTCGGCACCCAGGTCAGCCAAAATCATGCTGCCATAAGGGCCTGATAACATGTGAGTCAAGTCCAAAATTCGGATATTCTGAAGGGGCTTATTGGTCGGCTTCATGTTTTTTTGGTTAATGTCAAATTAAAGAGAAGTATACATTCTTTCGACATTTCGTTCATACCTAGCCAAGTATTGTACTTATTGTATACAATATCAATGATCAACCACAGATAAAGCGTATTAAATGGAATGGCAAAAGCTGTTAAAAAAGCGTACCAACTGATACGGGAGCGAATCCTCAGCGGGGAATACGCCCCGTCTTTCCGGCTGACCGAGCAAGAAATTGCAGATTCGAGTGGGGTAAGCCGCACCCCGGTCCGCGAAGCGCTCAGGAAACTTCAAGCCGAAGGGTTTGTGCAGGTTGTATCAAATCACAGCGCAGTTGTTATCGACTGGGATGCAGAAAATGCAAATGAATTCTTTGAGCTGCGCGCAATTCTTGAACCGTATGGAGCAGCGCAGGCTGCCATGCGAGCGACTACAGAGGAAATTGAAAACCTCAGAAAACTCGCCCAGATGCAATACGAAGAATGCAAACATCGGCCTCCAGGGTATTTGCATCGTATTGGTGAATTGAACAGCTGTTTTCACAAAGCCATATACACCCTTGCTGGAAACCAAAGGCTCTCTATCTTAATGCCTTTAGTGATTGAAGCACCTCTCGTTATGCGCACCTTTTCGAGGTATGAACCTGCAGAGCTATTACAGAGTGCTGCCCACCATTTGGAAATAGTCGCGGCTATTGAAGCAAAAGACAGTGACTGGGCTGCCTCTATTATGAAAACCCACATTCTTTCTGCACAACACAGCGTGCAGCGAAAGCGTACCCGCAGCGAACCTCCATAACCAAGGCCAAAAAGTACTGAAGATCAGCCTAAGCTGCACAATTCCAGATTATTTTTCACCAATAAATTCAAATAATTTTCTGATTTTCCTTTTTTCTCAGCCGTTAGGAAGGCTGTGTTGAAAGGTCACAACTACCGTATAAAACAGGAATTACGACATGAGGGTCCAATTTCAGAAACGGTTTGATGCGGTCCTCAATGTTCAAGCTAACCCCGTTACAACCGACGTACCCACGTTCCTTGCACGAATATCAGGTAGCAACAATCCGGAGCAGCACGAGGTTCAATGACACATTCATTCATGCTGAGACTCATGTTTGGACTCGCGCTTGTCAGCTTTGGCTCATCTGGCGCAGGCGCCAACGAAGCTACAATCAAGCTGACGGTTCTCGGGTCCGGTTATGTGGAGCCTTTGGCCGACAAGTACGGCGCGAGTATTCTGGTCGAGGCGGGAGAAGAAAAGCTGTTGTTCGATGCAGGACGCGGAACAGCCACCCGCTTGAGACAGCTCGGTGTGGGTTACGAATCCGTCGACAAGCTGTTTCTGACCCATCTACACTCCGATCACGTGGTCGGGATCCCGGATCTTTTCCTGACAGGCTGGGTTCTTGGACGCCGCACGTCGCCGCTGCGCATCTGGGGCCCTGCCGGAACGGAGCACATGGCCCACCATCTGGTCGAGGCCTACGAGTTCGACATCGTCATCCGCAGTGAAAAACACACCAGCTACCCGGCTGCCGGCGCGCGGATCGAGGCTACTGAGTTCGAAGAAGGAGTGGTCTACGAGGCCAACGGGGTCAAGGTAACGGCCTTTACAGTTGATCACGGTCTGGTCAGCCCTGCTTTCGGATTCCGGGTAGACTATCGCGGCCGATCCATCGCCCTGTCCGGCGACACCCGGCCCAGCGATAACCTGATCAAACACGCCAGTGGTGTCGACGTACTGCTGCACGAGGCTTTCGCGCCAGTTGCGTACGCGGCCGCGCATCCGGAGTTTCCGCAGACAGTGATCGAATCCGTTCAAAACGTGCACACCACACCGCGACAGGCGGGCGAAGTGTTTGCCGCGGTAAACCCCCGCCTCGCGGTTTTTTACCACATCGATCCAGGTGAGGCTTTCGCACGCGAACTCAGGAATGTCGCACGCGAGTCATTCGATGGGCCACTGGAAGTGAGCGATGACCTGACCGTGATTACCGTAGGAGATGAAATCCGCGTGCAGCGAATGTTGCCGTAACGAGGTCCGCCGACGATTCGAACCCAGGGGCCGGCCTTGTACAGAGCCCGCCCACTGCACTCAATCAACCAGTGCGTAATGGGGTTCAGGTGATACATCTGAATGCCCGGGCCGCGTGCATCTCCGCGGCAGCGGCCGCCAAGATAACCGTCAACGTGAGCGCAGTTCAGGCGCTAAGCAGGGTCTTCATGGCGGCTGGACGCTGAACTGGCCGGAGCAGCAAGTTCGCCATCATTGTTCACCGCCAGCCCCAGTTGCCCAGGATTGAAGACATTATCGCGGTCCAGTAGCGATTTGATCCGCTCGAGCATTTCCCAACTCAGAGCCTTTCGTCCTTGCCGATACGGGTAATATTTTCCTATCTGGAAATGGACAGCGCCCTGCTCCAGGAATATGTCACGAATTCCGTCACGCATACGGGCCACTTCTTGCCTTGCCGGCTCGTTGGGACCATGCGGCTGATTGGCATTCAGGAACTCGGGTTCCACGTGGCGTCTGTGTACCTCGTAAATTTCATCCGGCCAGAGGAACACGGGCTCAATCAGCAGTCCACCCGAACCTACGGTGGTCAGAAGGAAACCCGTGGTGATCTTCATTTCATCCATCACGCCGCGATTGTCATTGTGCAGCGCCTTGATTTTGTTAATGGTATCGATCACCTGTGAGTGGGCAACCTGGCCATGGATGGGAACCCACCGTTCGCCGTTGGGGCCAATCATGGAATTGGCAGGAGGAAATGGAGTGGCGCCAATGATTTTGGGCAGGCTGTTGGGCTCCTCCCATCCGTGATGCTGTTTGACGATTCCGAGTACGGCCTGGAATGCGTCATCCACCTCCCGTCGGCTGCGTCCTTCAATGTTGACGTGAACGCCCCAGCCCGCCTTGCTGGCAAAACGTCGGCCGGCCAGAGCGATCTTGATGGCCTCCAACACACCGGATTTTTTTGCCACGCTGGCCAGGGTTTTGATGTCACCCACTAGACCCTTGTTGCTGGAGAAGATGCGCCGATTCGAATATCCAGCGTCAAATGCGTAGCATTCCGATGCCAGCCTTTGACGTGCAATCTCGGACATCGCTGCGCAGGCTTGCTGATCGTGCTCGAACGAAAACGAGGCGTAGCGAACAAATCCGGGCTTGGGCAACAGTTTCAGTGTCACCACGCCTTTGATGCCCAATGCGCCGCTGTCACCGATGAACAGGCCCGTTAGGTCCGGTCCGTCGTTGCGCATGAAGGGTTTGCCATTCTGTTTCGAGTGTGCCCCGCTGCCCAGGATCGAACCATCTCCCAGCACCACATCCATGCCCATGACGCTTTCCGCCGCGCTCCCATGGGCGGTACCACCCCAAAATACGCTGTTCTGTGATAGCGCTCCGCCGACCGTGGCGTGTAATCCTGAAAGTGGCCCCCAATAAGGCGGACGGAGATTGTATCTGGCAAGCTCATCGTTCAGTTTTTTCCATGTACAACCACTTTCAACGGTCACATACATGTCTTCGCAACTAATCTCGATTATTCGGTCGAGCCGCTTCAGGTCGAGTGTGATGCCATGATCGGTGGCATGCAGATAGGAATCGGTATAGGACATGCCGCCGCCGCGCGGTACGATCGCAAGTCCCGTGCTCGCGGCCAGCTTGACCAGCTCGCATATCTCGTCAACGGAGCCCGGGCGCACAACCGCCACGGCCTGTGCCATGGCTCGGTAAATGTCCTGTGAATAGTAGGCAAGTTCGGCATCGTCTGTGATGACGTTGGCCTCTCCCACGACCTGCGTGAGAGTGGTAATCAGCGCTGGATCATGTTTCATGTCTCATGCAGCCTCGAACAGGTTCATGCTTCAGGGAACGAGAATAATTTTGCCTTTACGCTCATTGCCACGCTTGAGGGCATGCGTCAGCGCATCACGGATCCGGTCAAGAGGGTAGCGTCCGGCAATCTCAGCACTGAGCGTTCCGTTCGCAACCAACTCACCCATTTCAGTATAGATCCGATTCATTTCCTCTTTGCCATGGATTTCCCGCGACCGCGCAATGTAATAGCCAACCAGCCGGACATCATTGAACAGCAGGGACTGGGCCGACAGCTGACAGATGGCGTCGTCGCCCGCCAGGCCATAACAGATCACGGTTGCGCTGGTCGCGAGGCAGCGCGCAATTCTCTCGGTCGCCTCACCGGCAAGACCATCGATGCCAAGTCGAATACGTGCACCACCCGTAGCTTCAGCCACTCTTTCAGCGAGGTCAGGGCCATCCAGCAAAACGACGTCGGCGCCGAGACTCTCCAGGTCGGGGAATACTTCTTCACGGCGCACAACATTCACCGTCTTAAAGCCCCACATCTTGGCCAGTGAAATCAGGTAACGGCCCACATTCGCGTTGCCGGAATTCTGGATAATCCAGTCGCCCGGCTGCAGGTCAACATAGTCCTTCATCATAAAATACGCTGACAGGACACCACCGCTCACCAGGGACAGTTCCCCCGGATCAGCATTGTCCGGAGCGGGATAAATGACATCCTGGGCCACGCACACGTGCTCCCGCCACGTTCCCACTCCCGGCAAAGTCACCTGTACACGTTGCCCAATCTCCCAGTCGATTACCGCACTGCCTTTTTCAACGATACGGCCAACGCACTTGTTTCCCGCAACTGCCGGCAAGGTGCCCCTGAACCCCGGGAGCCCCACGATTTCGTACAGATTTCCGAGACTGACTGCGATAGCTTCCATTGCTACCACGACCTGATTCTCAGTGGGGCTCTCGGTTTCCAACTCGACCACCTCAACCGTATCAGGCGGATGGCCGAATTTGGAATAAACAACTGCCTTGCCTTTCATGGCTTCGTCTCCATAGTTTTCAAATTTCTTGATGAATTTTCACTGGATGAAGAAAGGGCTAGCCGTCCAGAACATGCTTTCGTCAAGTCTGATGGTGAGCGTGGTAACAAGCATGCCGGGACTCCTTCTAAAATCGCTCGGCAAGGGTGGCTCAACGCACAGCGCGTTTCCGCTTGCTCCCAGGGGGATTTTCTTTTCTTCCATCGTGCGCATTCCGAACTCGTCACGCGAGCGACGATCGCACAGAAATCGAATCGCTTATTCAATGAAACCAAGGGTAAATAATCACGGGACAAGTACGACCTTACCCCTGCGCTCGTCGCCCTGCTTCATTGCATGAGATATGGCATCGCGAATCTGTGACAGAGGATAAACACCAGCGATCTGGGTCTGTAGCGTTCCATTGACAATCAACTCACCCATCTGAGTGTAAATCGCCTCCAACTCCTGACGTGAGCAACGAGACCGCGAACGCGCAATGTAGTGCCCAACCAACCGAATATCCCGAAACAAAAGGGATTTGACGGAAATATTGCAGTTTTCGTCCTGGCTGGCGGCACCATAACAAGCGACCGTACCACCCTCGGTTACGCATGCAGCAATCCTTTCCGTTGCCTCGCCGGCTACCGCATCAATGCCAAGACGGATTTGCTCGGAGCCGGTGGCCTCGGCCACCCTGGCAGCAAGATTCGCACCGTCGACAATGACCACATCGGCGCCCAGCTCTTTGAGGTCGGCGATCACCGATTCGCGTCGCACAATGTTCACCGTTCTGTAGCCCCAAAGTTTGGCCAATGAAACAAGATAACGGCCACAATTGGAATTTGCTGAATTTTGTATCACCCAATCACCGGCTTTCAGCTCCACGAACTCCCTGAGCGAAAAATATGCGGTAATTACACCACCGCTGACCAACGATAACTCTCCAGGATCTGCCTCCACCATGGCTGGGTAGACCACCTTGGCCGGTACGCACATCTGTTCGCGCCAGGTGCCAGACGGCAGATGGCTTACATGCACGCGCTGACCAATCTCAAGGTCGGTTACCTTGGTACCGAGCTTGATGATGCGACCAACGCATTTGTTTCCTGGGACTGCCGGTACGGGGTTCTTGAAGCCAGGAAGACCTGCAATCTCATAAATATCTCTGAGATTGATCGCCACAGCCTCCAGTGCGACCACGATTCCTTCTGCTTCTGGCTCGCCGGTTTGAAGATCAACCAACTCCACCATTTCGGGTGCATTACCATGTTTCTTATACTGTATTGCCTTCATTTTGTTTTGCTTCTTTAACTTCTCATCATTGTTCTGGTCAATCTTTGGGGCGATCGTGGATAATTAGCTCAAATTATCACTAACCTTCTGTTTTAATTGTCTAAACTTTAGTTTCGGATCAGCGTTGTTAATCCTTCAAAATAGGAAAACTGAGCTCCCTGTGACAGCATTTTTACTCTCAACCAGAGTAAACGAAGCAGTCATTGTATACAACTTGAGGTTTCGCCTGTCAAAGTAAACAGTTGAAAAATTCATCCGTACGAACTTTTAAGGTGAACCGGGATCAGTCGGCCCCGGATACTTCATCGGGCCCCGTCGATGAAGTCAACGAGTACCTTGCCCCGCGCTCCGGTTGCGCCATGAACTAGAATATGTTGCCTTCCGAAAACTCCACATATTTGAAGTCTGGGCGCGTGTTCGAACCTCGTGTGGTTGACGCCCCAACAGCATTAATGTATACAACATCGATGAGTTCAGACGCACCATACTCTCAAGGACCCCAGCCGCACGAGCGTCCTGGCAACTCCTGTCCGTGGGTTCGCACGTGGACGAATACCTTTAATCTGAAGTAAGCCACCGTTTTTCGATCGTAACCCATGCCAGAACAGGGCGATGACGCCATGGCAAGTCCGGCGAGTGTAAAACAATGGGACGATGAGGCTGACGTCCTCATTTTCGATTAGGGGATGGCGGGTGACAGTGCGGCCATCGGCACCCCTGAAGCGGGCCCGAATGCCGATGTGGTGCTGCTTTCTCCTCGGAGAAACTAGTGGCTCTTACAGGCCACTAGAAACGATTTCTTTGATTGCCGGAATCAACCATAGCTGAGTTGGTTCAGCCGAAAGGGGCCGCGAACCGTAACAAGCAGGATTGCCAATGGAAAAAACCTTAAAGACCGACGCTCAAACCGCCGCGGGTTCGCAAGGCTTTCCCAGCCCGGGGCGCGCCTGGTATGCCATGACAATACTGCTGATTCTCTACACCATTTCGTACATTGACAGAATGGTGCTGTCGCTGCTGGTCGATCCGATTCGAGCCACATTCGGAATATCGGAAACCCAGCTCAGCCTGCTGCACGGTTTCGCCTTCGCCTTTTTTCACGCAATCTTTGCCATACCCATTGCGCGCATGGCAGATCTCGGCAGCCGGGTGACCATTATTTCCGTGGGCTCGGTGGTTTGGACCGCCATGACATCAACCTGCGGGCTGGCCCAGAACTACTGGCAAATTTTCCTGTTCCGGATGGGCGTCGGCATCGGTGAAGCCAGTCTCACCCCTGCGGCTTATTCGCTGACAGCAGATTATTTCGACCCCAAGACCCTGCCCAAGGCCATGAGCTTCTATTCCAGCGGAATCTTCATCGGTTCCGGCCTGGCGTTGCTGTTCAGCGGTGCGGTGATTTCATTCCTGCCGGCCCTGACCATTCCCGGATTCGGCACGCTCGAGATTTGGCAGTCAACCTTCATCTATGTCGCGGTACCTGGAATGGTGGTCCTGGCGATTTTCTGGGCCACGGTCAAAGAGCCACCGAGACAACAGTCCAATAAGCAGGAGGTGACCAGTCCGACGATGCGGGAAACCTGGAATTATGTACTGACCCGTAGGAAGGTTTACCTGGTGCACTGGTTCGGTTTTGCATTTCTAGCAATGGTTTGGGCCGGCCTGGCTGCGTGGCAACCTTCCTTCTTTATTCGTACATTCGGCTGGAGTCCCGGCAAGGTCGGCTTGTGGTTGGGATTGGGCAATCTCATCTTCGCCCCCATTGGAATACTAACGGGAGGCTGGCTTGCGAGGCGGTTGCTCGAGGCCGGACGCAAAGATGCCAACATACTGGTCGGGCTGGTTGCTGCTGCAGGAGCTCTGGTTTTCGGCATCAGCGCACACGTTTCCTCCGACGAGTTGGTCGCCCTTTCACTCACGATGCCTTACCTGTTTTTCATCAGCATGCCGTGGGGTGCGGCACCCGCCGCGCTGCAGGTGATCACACCTAACCGCATGCGCTCAACGATCTCCGCACTGTTCATAATGGTCATCAACCTGATGGGCATCGGCGCCGGCCCCACGATAGTTGCCTTGTTCACTGACTTCCTGTTCAAAGATGAAGCCCGGGTTGGTTACTCCATCGCGCTGACACTGGCAGTCTGCATACCGATTTCGATGGTTTTGCTCAATTGGTGCCGGTCGGCTTACGTGGCAGAAGTGGAAGCCTGGGAAGCGTCCTAATCTTCCGCTGACTCATGAAAATTGACTGCGTATTGGAGGAAATGCCGTTTCCCATCGAGTTGACTGGTGCCTACAAGGTGAAATTCAGCCACGTTGGCTGCTGCAAAATGGCATTAATACCTGGCGGGCCGCAGACTGATCCACACCGCTTTTTTCTATGAAACCGCCCCTGCAATTCTGATTGAGGATTAATGACTCATAGCTGCTGGATAAACAAGCGATTCATTGATTGGAATTACATATAGCGGTAACCCATTATGCACCCAACAAATCAGATATTTTCGGGCCACCAGAAAAAGGCAGCTTCATTGCTGGAGTTGTCCTTATCAGTTGAATTCAAGGCGCATTCCTTCAGGATTTCCGAAATTTTTAATGTCATCACGCCGCACCCAGAAAGCTCGCAGCACGGTCATAAATTGACCATAGTCATGACCCATCCCGAGAATTTTCTCTTAATTTGTCTCGGTGACGGAATTTATGACCTTTTCCCATGCCGGTGATACGTCATTGCGCCCCATATCTGCCGCATCGATATCTACGATTCTGAGAATTTGACCAAGGTAATGCTCTCGTCTGGCGTCACGTTCTGCCAGAATCTCTTTTGTAGGCTGGAAATCCTCGATTTCGTTTTGGCTAAGTAAACCTTTGTCACTGATTAACCTCTCCAGCGTATCCTGGCGATCTCTGCTTACAGACACTTCAGAAGCAAGCGCCAAAATCATTGCCAGTAACCTGTCAACTGCGGGTTCATCGAAGTAGTAGGGCCGTGAACCCTTGGCGTGTTTTTGTAATTTCACTTGACTAGTCAATTTCGTATAGCTCCCTATCGTTTCCAGCATCCCCACAAATACCAAACTCCCCCGCCACCAAAGTCACCACCCTGAAATATGTTGGTTCTTTTGTGTTGCGCCGCTTCAAAAGCGCTGGTCGCCATTCCTTCAAAAACATCACTGGGGTCGAAACCCGCCTGTTTCACTATCTTGGGTAGATCAAGCTCATGTGTATACCCCCAAAATGGCTCATTATTATTGTATGTATCCCAATCCAGAATGAAGGCGTCATATTCATCCATGTCTTTATAGGGCGGAGTTTCGCTATGCACCATTACGCCACCTGGTGCGAGTAAGCGGTAACACTCTGCCAAAATATTTTTCAACGCTTTTGCAGACGTCTCATGCAACAGGATGTGTGACACAATCAAATCGAAACTGCCATCTTCGAAATCCATTGATTCTGCATTTTGCTGCGAAAAGCTCACTGCTCTTCCAAGTGAACATGCGCGCGCGTTTGCGTAACGCAACATGGGTGCAGCAACGTCAATGGCGTGAACTTCCGCATCCGGGAAGGCATCAACATAAGGTAGCGTGCTGTGACCAACGGCACACCCGAGATCCAGAATACGTTTGGGTGCAAAGTCTGGGTACTGTTCCTTTATATACGCAACCTGACTGGCACCCATGTCCTCATTAAATGGACCCATGCGACCCATTGCATACAAGTACACCCCACTGTCATACAGAGCTCCTGCAGCAACATCGTCATCAGTGAACTCGGTATGGTAGGCGCCCGGCTGGCAATGAATATCAACTGCAGTGTGATATTTGGGAATTTCAAGCGACGGATTCAGTCGCAGATTGCTTTTTTCCGATGTAGCCTGTTTTGATTGTTCTATCAACTGATCCAACTGCCGTTCTACGGGGGTTTGGCAGGAAGCCCACATCATTTCCTGGCTGGTACGCAGCATTGAACTCCAGAAGCGATAGTGGGATTGATCGTTCATGGTCTTCCGTACCTCATGACGATCTTTTGGAGGGCGCCCGTGTTTACGCTCAAACTCCGGTTTCGCCAGTTGCTCGTAAACCTGGCGATTTCGGGGTGAGATGTTGGTTGCCAAAAACAACTTCAGAGATTTGACGAATTCCTGCCGAGACCCTTCATCTTGATTTGTTCTTGGTAGTACGGAATGACGATACTGTTCATGTTGAGCTATGTTCATTAGTTAACCTCATCAATTCAAATCTGCTGAAAGCCTGCCCGCAAATACTGCCGACGTTTTAAAGTGAGCGACTTCGCTCTACCCTTCGAGCTCATCTCTGGCAAAAAAATTTATCACCCGAAAACATTGAAGCAACCAAGCAATTTCCTAACGCACCTGAGACATTTACATGGATGTTAACGGCGATTCTGTAGAGCTGCAAGTTGTATTTGAAGTAGCCAAATTGGCACCAAATAATGCCACTAAAACACATGTGATTTTCATGTAATTTGAGTGCTTTTTACTCCAAAATACTGATTAAAATAAAAAATTTGCGCGCTATGAATATTGCGAGTTAGACTCCCTCGTAACGTCGATAATATGCCATTTTCCAAACTTCCCAGCCGTGACAGATTTATGAACCGGCGCTAAAACTATTGAGGGTGGACATGAAAAACAATTCAAGACGAAATTTCCTTCAGGGTGGCTTGGCAGTAGCAACGGCACCATTATTTGCAAGCGTAGCAATTGCGGATGAGCCCTGCACTCCTGCAGAAAAACCACATACCGTTCTGACATCTGCGGATACGCCGTATGTGGGGGTCAAAATAATAGATACCGATAGTATGCCCTGGCCTCCTGCCTCGGGTGGGCTTGGTTGGAACTCAAAACAACTTTACGGAAGTGACGACAGAACCAGCCCTCACTTGGTTATTCTCCGAGTTCCCATTGGCGGGCCCGGCGGCACCATCCACTATCACGAATTCCACGAATGGGCTTATTGGTTAAGTGGTGATTTCGTGAACAACGAGTTTACCAGTCCATATCAACGGGTCGGTGACTTTCAACAATTTCGCGAAGGTACATTTCTGGATCGCCCGCCTCACAGCCTGCATGGGTGGGAGCCCGGAAGGCTTGATTCGCAAGTCGGTGGTACCTGCCTCATCATGGAAGAAGGTGGAAAGTCTGTCAGTGTACTTCCCGACAGTCAGGGCTACAGCGAGGAATTCAAAAAAGTTAAGCAATGGTCGGTGCCTCGGATTATTGAAACCCTCAGTGACATCCATTGGGAGCGTGACGCTCAATATCCTTCGCGTGAAGGCATATTCGTCAAGCGATTGGTCGATGATCAGGAACGGGGTTTTCGGGCCACTCTTTGGCGGTTGGAAGCCGGCTGGAAAGGCTCACAGGCCCCTGACTTTGCACGCGCCTATTATTACAAGCAAGCACATCAGTTCAATTATGTACTTAACGGTGACATGCGTATTCAGACTTACGCAGCTCCTGGTAACAAAGCTGAAATTATTACAGTGGGAAAGAATTTTTATTTCGAACGCGCTCCAATGAGCATTTTCGGACTCGCCGACAATGTGGTCAGCGATTCTGGTTGCGTTTGGCTGGAGGTTACTTACGGTAAGGGAGCATCGATTCCTAATATACCTATAGAAGATCCAATTTATATCTAGATCACCCAAGTTAGAAATGGGAGGGGACGTATGAGAATTCGTTACGAATCCAGTGTGACGAGAAATTGCCTGTCGATGGTTTTATTTTCCGTATTGGCTCCAATTGCGGTGTATGGTCAGCAAGCGTCCGACGAAAATTCAGGCACTGACGAACCCGCAAGATATGAAGTTAATGCCGTTGCAGAATATACCAGACGAGGAGAATCAATATGGGTAGGTTGACAGGTGTTTGGCGGTTGCCGCGCATTCTCATGTTCGCAGTTATTGGGCTGGTCGTGATGACCTTGACCATTCCCACGGCAATTGCGTCTGAGAACGATTACGAACGGACCAGTACCGCATCCGACGGCTACCTTCCGATTCGAATCCTGGACACCGACTCAATGCCCATCAACTATGATCGATCCGGTAGTAGCTGGGGCGCCAAAACATTATTCAAAAATGAGGCGACAGGGGGCCATTTGCAGATGGTGTATATTCCACCCGGCGCGCCGGGGGCATTGGTTCATTATCATGAATTTCATGAGTGGGCCTGGATCATGTATGGCGACTTTACCAATAATGAATCTACCACCCCTGAACAGGTTTCCGGTCCCTTACAGCGATTTGTCGCGGGTGACTTTTTGTCACGACCACCCTACAGCCTCCACGGCGGAGAGCGGGGACGTCAGAAGTTCATGGCATCGCAAATCGGCTCTGTCATTCTGATTATGGAAGAATCGGATGTCCGGGAAGGGACCTGGACCGTGGATCCGTCCTGTCTCGGCGAAACAACATGTGACCATTTCAACCCTGACTATAAAGACATCACGCATTGGGCAACGCCGCGCATTATCGACACCCTGAATGAAATGCCATTTCAAGCAGTTGAATCAAGCCCAGGCTTGAGTATCAAACATCTGGTTGACGATCCGTCACATGGGTTCCGAGCAACGATGTGGTATCTAGAAGCTGGCGCCAAAACTCCTGAGAATATGCGGGGCCACTACTTCCAACAGGCTCACCAGTTTATTTTCGTTATTAACGGAGACTTGAAAATCCAGGCGTATCGCGATCCCAACTCGCCTGCAGAAACTTACACAGTCGGGCAAAACTCTATGGTCGATCGTCCACCGATGAGCGTTTTTGGACTTGTAGATGAGAACGCTACGGAGGGCGGAGCGGTGTGGCTTGAAGTTACTTATGCGAAAGGTACTCAATGGACAGACAAGTTAACACCCATTGAGAAACCAAACTATGTGAATTTGAAGCATTGAGCAATGCACTAAAAGATGTCTATCTAGCCGGAATGTGACCATCGAAAACCGTTAGATTGACAATTTGGATAGCGCTTTCATCGGTCCCACTCACAGGTGGGACACGTGGTAGCAACGTTTTTGACCAAGTTTTGGAGAGACCACAATAATGTTTTACTCAAGTTCGCGCATCACCAGATCTGGTAGCTTCTTTGGATTTTTGATAATTCTTATTAGCACTATAACTTTTTCTTCTGATTCCAGTTCAGATGAGGCATCCAAGGCAACCTGGCCAGAGCTGCAGATTGTGAACGTCAATGAGATGCCGTTCGACAAGGCGCCAAGATTCGCAGCCAAGTCAAAGACCTTTTTCCGGAGTCAGAAAGGAACCTTTATTCACGCCACTTGGGCTCCCACCTGGAACACCGAACTGCCATCGGGGGGCATGGGGTCCCATTATCATCTTTGGCCCGAATGGGCATATATGCTGAATGGTGATCTTGTGATCCACGAGCCAGTGAGTCCTTATCAACTCAATGGAGCGATGTATCGATACGTAGAAGGAACCTGGTTGGATCGGCCGGCTTACACACTGCATGGCGGTGGCTGGGCTACAGGTGGCCTGCGTTCGCAAAATCCCGTCACGCTGATTCTCTTTGAGGAAGGAGATGGCAGTGTCGTCACAATCGGAGCAAAAGGAGATCACTACAAACCCGATTTTCCGGAAAAGCCGGTTCCTTACGAGCCCGATTGGCAGAAAGTACCGCAGTTTGATCGTCCATGGATCGTGGATTCGGGAAATGATTTGGAATGGGAGCAGGATCCGGAGGTCGCCGGCCGGCTTATAAAATGGCTAAGCGACGATTTGAAAGGGGGTTTTCGTGCCCAGCTGGTAAAAATTCCTCCGGGTTGGACTGCTCCGGCAGAGAACAAAAGAAGCTATTTTGAGCACGCCGATCGTATGCGCTACATGATCTACGGTGACATGCTTGTGTGGCAGTTCGATGGCCCTGCGGCCGCGGGTACTCCGGTAACGGTAAGCGAGAATTTCTACATTCACCAGTCACCAAAAAGCATCTGGGGCTACGGCGACGGACCGGTAACCAAGCAAGGCGCGGTCTGGCTGGAAGTCACCTATGCAAGGGGGCTTGAACATGGTGGTGGGCCGATTGAAAACGCGATTACGATTCAGTGAAAATAGTTCGATGTGTATTTGATGAGTTAGTTAACTTGATTGATACTCGTGCAATGAGTTATTGCATGAAATGCCCGTACAGTGGGCCGAACACCGGAGAGGGTAATCATGCACATTAATCGTTATGTTCCAAATCTGCTTGTTGTACTTATTCTGACCGTATTGATTTTGCCGGTATTTTCTGCGCAGAACGTATATGCCGTTGAAGCACAACTTGAGGAGATCATCGTTACCGCCCGAAAGCGTGAGGAGAATCTACAAGAAATACCGCTTTCAGTTACAGCATTTTCCGCTGAAGAAATCAGCAGGGCGGCCTTCGTCAATCTGGAAGATATCTCTTTGCAGACTCCGGGTTTGCAGTTCAATGCCGAGCTCTCCGGTACCCGTCCCGGGCGACTGTTCAGCAATATGCGGTTTCGCGGTGTCACGGGCAGCCAGTTCACGAGCCTGCAAACGGCCTCTCTGTTTGTCGATGGTATTTTCGTACTGCAAGCTGCGCAGTCCCTGGCGCTGACCGACATTGAGCGAGTTGAGGTCATTAAAGGTCCGCAGTCCGCCATATTCGGCCGCAACTCTTTCGCTGGCGCGATTAACTATGTCACCAGAACTCCAAGTCTTACCGAGCACAGTGGCAAGGTATCGGCTGATGCAGGAACCTATGAGCAATACGAATTCTCAGCCAGCTATGAGGGTCCGATTATCGAAGACAAGCTGGCGTTCAGGGTCGGTGCCAGGTTCTACAACAAAGGCAATATGTATACCGCCTCAGATGGTGGAGCTCTGGGCGAACAGTCGTCCCAATCGATATTTGCCACGCTGTACGCGAAGCCAACGGACAATCTGATGTTCAGGGCTCGCGTCTATTACCAGGAAGACGACGATGGCCCGGGAGCAGTTGGCCTATATAGGTCAAACGTATTCGTCCCAGGCAACGATACCTGCTCAGGCACGTCCTATACCGGTTACGATGCCAACAACAACTTAACCAAGTTATATCCGACTGATTACCGTTGCGGCAATATACCGAATCCCGGCCAGCCCGGGGCACCTCCAATCGATCTCAATACCAGTCTAAGACCCAATTTCCGCGCGTTTGCCCCGCCTAACGATAATTATATTATTGACAACTTGCTGAATGCCGGCCGAGTGCCAGGTGTGCCCTCAATCAACTCCATGGGAATCAAACGCGAGATAATCCGCGCCAGCCTGGAAGGTGAATACACCTTCGATAACGATATCTCACTTAGCGCAACCATCGCCTACAATGACAATAAAGCCGCCAATTTGCGAGATTTCGATCTCACACCTGTTGAATCCTGGTGGGTGACCAACCCGCAGTCCGGCGAAGACAAAAGCATAGATTTTCGCGTAGCTTCTGCTCAGGATAAGAAGTTTCGTTGGTTGGCCGGTGTCAACTATTACGAGCAGGACTTCATTACCAGCGCCAACGCGGGTGTACTGGTTCACGCCTGCGGTAACTTCGGTGCCTTCGGCCGTCCTGGTCAGTGTGACTTCCCGGGGCTTTTCCCCGTTGATCTGGATGGCGGTGATTACGTCGAGCAGTCGAGTGTTTACGCAAGCGCATCATATGATTTTACGGATAAGTGGACGCTCGACCTGGAAGCTCGCTACCAGGCAGACACACGCAGCGACGGGATTTCTCCAACCAAGAAGACTTATTACGCATTGATCCCACGCGTGACGGTGACCTTCAAGCCTACGGAGAATATTACTATCTACGCCCTTGGAACCGAGGGGGTTCTCCCGGGCGTGATTAATGCCAATTTCGCCGCCTGTGGCCAAATTCCCACCAACCCCAAACGTCCTGCCGTGCCCTACACTGCACCCTTTACCGATCCCTTTACAGGATTGCCCAGCACCTCGTCCGTCTGTGAGCAATATATGGAACAACTTGGTTCGGGGGCACGGGAGTTTACCAAGCAACAGGTTCTCAGAGCGTACGAAGTGGGTTTCAAGACAACCTGGGCCGGTGGGCGTGTTCTCGCAAACGTGGCTTTCTACACACAGAAGTGGACCGAGCAACCCTCCTCGCGGGGGGTGGTAGCTTTTCTTGACAACAACACTAACGCAAACACGGGCGAAGTGGCTGGAGACGGGATTCCTAACCTGAATCCAAATTTCTTTTCTGTCGCGGTATCCGGAGACTCCGAATACTCGGGTGTCGAACTCGAGACAGCATTTCTACCCACGGATGACTTGACGGTCAACTTCAACTTGTCATACAACGACAATGAATTCGTCGACTACTTTATAGGCGGGGAAGGCGCTACGCGGTGCGGAACCACCAACTTGAGAGGAAAACGCAACCCACGGTTTCCCGAATGGTCTGGAAGCCTTTCATCGACTTATACTTTTCACAAATCTGGACCTTGGTCAGCTTACGTCCGTGGAGACCTCACCTATACGGGTGAGTCGTCCCCGGACGAGTGTAACCTGGCTATCTTGCAGGATTATTCTCTCGTCAATGCCCGCATAGGCATGGAGCAGAGCAATATCCGCGTTGAACTGTACGTGAAGAATCTTTTCAACGAAGACACATGGCGGGCCGGCAATAATTTTGGCGACTTTTCTTTCCGCGGTAACGGCTTCAACCCATTATCCGGGGCTGGCATAGTCTTGATTCCACAAGATAAACGTACTTTTGGTATAAGAGTTTTCTACGATTTCTGAGTGGTGCACAATTAGTCAGGCAAGCGGTGGCGGTTACCGGAACTACGGTATAGCCGCTACCGCCGAGCTTGGCGGTAATTGAGCGTCAGAGATTATCAACTAACGGGATTGACCTATGTTCATTTGCAGAAAGCGTTTAAAGGGCCTCGGCTCGCTGGCTGTTGATAACAGGCTTTCGCGACGGCAGATGATTGTCAGCTTGAGCGGCTCGGTAATCAGCGCGAGCGCCTTTCTGAGTATCGGCGGTTTGGCCGCAGGTGTTAGTCGCACAGCGCAGGGACAAGAGCAGGCGCAGGCGGAACCGCAACAGGAATCCAGAATCAAGCGCATAAAGATGGGCACCATCGGATGCCGCGATCTGGCGGCCACCGAAGACTGGTATAGCAAATGGATCGGCTACACCGTGGTCGAACGAGGGCGGATTTCTGAAGCCCTTGCCGGTTCATGGGGAACGGCCAACATGGCGGGTCGAGCCTATATCCTCATGCAACCGGAAAGCGGTGCCGATGTATTCATTCGCGCCGTCGAAACTGATGGAATTGATGGCTACAAAGCGATGACCACCTTTGGTTGGAACTCTTTCGAAATTATCGTTGAAGACGTTTACGCGCTGAATGAAAGAATACTGAAGAGTCCTTTCGAGATTATCGGCGGCCCGGAGCCCATTTTTCCTGATTCGACGATACACGCCATGCAGGTGATCGGCCCTTCTCAAGAAGTGCTTTACCTGACACAAGAGGCAAATCCCGAAGCCAAGCTGCTGCCTGACCCGGGATCTTTTGTCGACCGACCGTTCATCATGGTTCTGGCCTGCCCGGATGTCGCTGCAGTGGTAGATTTCTACGCATCCAAATTTGGCGTGACAGGAGGTGGTGGGGCCGATGAGGGAGTGGCCATCGGCATCATCAGCAGCGCCCAGGGACTGCCCGAAGATCACAAATTTCAAATGGGGTTCATGCAATTTGCAAACCATGGGCACTATCTTGAAATCGACGGCTACCCCGACTCGGCAACAACGAGGCCAAGGGCGGGCGGGCAATTACCACCTGGCAACGCCATGTGCAGCTTTAATGTCGAGGACCTGGACGAATTCGATGTTGACTTCATCTCCGCGCCCGTGCGGGACAATTCACTGGCTTATGGTGATCATCGTAGCGCTACCTTGGTCGGGCCAGCGGGCGAGCTTACCGAACTGATCGAAGCACCGATCTGAAGCGAAGACGGCTTTCGTGAAAAGGCCGTAGCTGCAACGTTTAGGATCGGCAGCGCTCGATTGATCAGGACACTCTGACAGGAGTATTGACGAATGAACATCCTAAGTAATCGTTTTCAGGTAATTGCCCAATCCGACACTGAAAAAAAAGTTTCTCGTCGGCAATTCGTTGTCACCACGAGTTATTCCATCATCGGCGCCAGCACGATCCTGGCTGGGCTGAGCGGCTGTTCACCCTCCTCAGACGAGCAAATGGCAGAACAACATGCACAAGAGCCGGAGCTGCAATCAAAGATTGCTCGTATCAGGATGGGCACCATTGGATGTCGTGATCTGGCGTCCACTGAAGACTGGTATGGCAACTGGATTGGCTACTCCGTGATCGAACGGGGTGAGATCAGTGCCGCCCTTGCCGGTTCATGGGGAACGCCCAACATGGCGGGTCGAGCCTATATCCTCATGCAGCCGGAAAGCGGTGCCGATGTATTCATTCGCGCCGTCGAGACTGATGGAGTTGATGGCTACAGAGCGATGACCACCTATGGTTGGAACTCTTTCGAAATTATCATTGAAGATGTTTACGCGCTGAACGAAAGGCTGCTGAAGAGCCCATTTGAGATTATTGGCGGACCGGAACCCATTTTTCCTGATTCGACGATACACGCCATGCAAGTGATCGGCCCCTCCGAAGAAGTGCTCTACCTGACGCAGGAGACCGACCCCGAAGCCACCAGGCTACCCAACCCAGGCTCTTTTATCGACCGTCAGTTTATTATGGTCCTGGCCTGCCCGGATATCGCTGCAGTGGTAGATTTCTATGGCTCCAGATTCGGGGTGCCCGGAAGGGTGGGTACTGGTGATGGATTCTCCATCGGCATCATCGCCCGTGCTCAAGGACTGGCTGAAGATTACAAGTTTCAGATGGGTGGCTTGCGTCTTGCCGACCATGGGAACTCAATCGAAGTCGATGGCTACCCCGACTCGGCGTCCCTGAGACCGCAAGCAGAAGGACAACTGCCACCAGGCAATGCCCTGTGCAGTTTTTCGGTCAATAACCTCGACGAACTTGACATCGACTATCTTTCTTCGCCTGTGAACGACTCCTCTATAGCGTATGCCGGAAATCGAAGCGCCACATTCGTAGGGCCGGCGGGAGAACTCGTCGAACTCATCGAAGAACAGCGTAATTCCGAATGAAAGCAACATATCTATGTCTTGCCTTGCTACTTCAATCGGGCATTTTCTTTCTCAATGAGGCTCGCGGTGAAAGTCGTATTGAATCGCGGGATCGCGACACAGAGTTTGTGGGCTGGGTTGATCCAGCCAAGCTGTATTGGCGTCCGTTCATAATTTCCGGACTTCAGCCGGCCCAGTTCAAGCTTCTGAGCTTTTCCGAGTCCACGCAAGCCCGCTCCCAGATAACGGAGCTTCCTGCGGGCTGGAGACATCCATCCGGCTTTCATAGCACGAACGAAGAAATTTTTGTGCTGAGCGGCGATCTCACTGTCGGCGATGACAGGATGACAAAATACTCATACGCGTATTATCCGGCGGGTTATGTGCACGGCGAGGTTTATTCTGAATATGGAGCAACATTGCTGCATTGGTGGGATGGCGATCCTGACTTTGTGGTAAGCCAGGTATCAAAACCGGACACCCGGCTGGACGAAGTCGTTACGGCCTGGAATTACTATGACCAGCCCTGGACAAATGAAAAAGATTTTCCCCGCTACACCGAAGTGATGCCACCTCCGGACACCTTTCAGCTGAAGCTAATGCGGAAGGACAAAGCTACTGGTGCCATGACCTGGATAAATAACATTTCTGGCGACGGAAATATTGGAGGAACCATTGGCGGCTCAGAAGTATGGGAAGTTCATCCGAGCTGGGAAGAAGCGATGCTGCTGGAAGGTGAATTAACTTACGGCGAATGCCTGCCCCAAGGTGAAGTCGTAGGTACCTACAATCCCGGTGGTTACTTTTTCCGACCAGCTAACATTCGGCACGGTGGCAAAAGCACTTACTCGGATACCTACTCGTTGTTCATATTCCGCACCTCAGCGTCGCTCTGGGCAGATTACTTTCCGGGCTGCAACAACCTTGCAAACGAACAAGGCAGCAAAAATGGTGAGATAAAATGAAGGCGCGTGTGACATTGTGCCTGGTTCTGATGTTCGCTTTATCCGGCGGAACTTTTCTATGGGCACAGAATGCACCCGAAATCTCTTCAGACTATGCGACTGAAGGAAGACCAGGGTTCGTATATGTTGAGTCCACCGAAACATTGCCGTGGCGAGGGCTGGTGATTCCGGGTATGCCTGGAGGCATGATGGCCAAAAATATGAGCCGGGATGAGACGCGCGGCGGTGTCGCGTTGCTCAATTATTTGCCGATACGTTGGCACCATGATGAGCGGGGTTACCACAACAGCGACGAGGAAATTTTTCTGTTGGAGGGCGATCTGACTATCGGCGACCAGCAGTTAACAAAGTACTCCTACACATTTATTCCCGAAGGCGTGGTCCATGGGCCAGTTTCGACTCGACAAGGTGCAGTATTCGTCAGGTGGTTCAATAAGACACCCGATTTCATTGTTTCTCAGAGTGATAAAACCGGTGCCCGCGCATATGCGGGTGTTCGAGACTGGAATTACTACAAGACTCCTTGGGACTCTATAAATTTCCCCGCCTACAGGAAAGGTCCGCCCATCCCTGGGATCAAGTTAAAGCTGCTCCGGAACGATCCTGACACTGGTGAAATGACCTGGATAAGCTTTAGCTCTGGAGGCAGGCGCAATGGATCGCTATGGGAGGTACATCCAACCTTCGAAGAATATTTCCTTCTGGAGCTTTCGGATGAGAGGGTTGTGGGGGAATGTCTACCGGAAGGGCCCGTCGGGCTGGATTATAAAGCGCGGGGCTATTGGTGGCGTCCAGCCGGCGTGGGACATCTTGGCCCACTGTCTACGTCAAGCGGATATTCCTTGTCACTCGTTCGAACCGGTGGTGCACTGTGGGCAGATTATTTTACCGATTGCTCCTACCGGCAACCGGTGGATTTGTCCGCTATTAAACACTAATTGTTCATCTGGTCGTAGTTCCTGCAGCCGTTAATCCCAAGAAGAATCACGCGACTTTGTGTTGCCCGGTAAGAAGTGTTCACTTAAATCATTTAGCTAGCGAACTAACGCAGGTTTTATTCGCAAAAAGTGGCTGTCTTTTTGCGGGATCGGGCGCGCACTGCCTCTGAAGCGACACGTGAACCAACAGTTCTCCTGGATTCAAGTACAATGTGAAAAGGTAACAGAAAACATTAAATTATGAGGCCTAAGTAATGGACACAGAAAAAACTCAGCAGAGTAAATTGGGAAGCGAGCCTCATCGATATATGACTCAGACAGCCGAAGCGGCTGCGCTGACGCGCCTTGAATTGGCCATAATTCGGATTTACGAAGCATTTGGGCGATGGGCGATTGAGCTCCATAAACTAGGTGACGATTCAGCCATGCCGATCGGATTTCATGATATTGCAGTCCTACACTGCACTCGCATGAGAAGCCAGGCACCGAGCCTGTCAGAGTTGTTGCACTTCCTAAACCGTCACGATACCGCGAATATTCAATACTCACTAAAGAAGTTAACTAAATACGGACTTGTTAAATCATGTGCAGGCTCTTCGAGAAGAGAGAGTCGATTCACACTCACAGCTTCCGGAAAGCAGATTACGGATGAGTACGCATCAGTTCGAAATGACGTTCTTATCAATCTGTTGCGGCGTAGTGAGGCATCAGAGGACACACTTACAAAGGCGGCCATGTCTCTTGAACATTTAATTGGCATGTATGATCAAGCAACACAGACCGTACTAAACCGGCATATTCTGGGTACACCTATTTAGTTCCAGCTCCAACTGCATTTCGCTGGCTTTTGGCCGGCCCGATTTCGATTATCAAATTATAGGCTGTAATTTTTTCAGAATCAGATTAAGCGAGAGATATTCAGAAATTTTAATACACACTTCTTCCTGAGATTTTGGTATCACCCATTTGCTTGTGCACATCCTGAATATAGAAAAACCAGCCACGCTGGACGTTAAAAACCACCAGACTTTTACCATCACGCGGTGGTTTTGGACCAAGGACTGCTTTATGAAGGACGCCGCGGCGCCCGTGTTCCGCTCTATGCTCTTGTGGCGGTAGGAAGTGGCTATGGCTTCAGCCGTAGATTCCCTCGAAAGCCAGTCGTAGAACACACCGAGCTATCGGCCACCTTTTGAATTATTTCCAGGAACGGGACTTCGTTAGCCGTTACGCATAATAGTTAAATTCAAGGCTATTTAGACCCCTAGTAATTTCCGGCTTCCTTTCGTTACCGCTACGGAAATGGCTCTGATTCGTGTTACTTGCTATGAACAACCAGACGTATTCCATAGCGTCTGGGATCGCCTGGATAAAACCGGTTGAAGAGTTCCCATTGGATATTGGTTTCGTCGAAACAGTTACTACACTCAAGCTGAATTTTAAACTTGCCATCGTTCGTCTCCCAGCCAAGATTCGCATTCGCTATAGTTTTGCTTCTGATCATAGGAATTGGATTACCTTGCTCTGCGAAATAATCAGAGTGCCAGTAAGCGTTGGCGCCGATGAATGCATTGCCTGACAAAATGGAAGACCACCGATACACGCCACCGACGTTCGCCGTCCAATCCGGTTTTTGTTTGATATCGAGATTGCGGATGATGACCCCAGGGTACGGTGTTATATCACCTTCCTGATAGCCAATACTGCTAAACAGATATAGCCCCTCCAGCGGTGTGGCTGAAATTTCAATTTCAGCTCCTCTTACCTTGGCGTCTCCGGCATTGAACAGCGAGAAAACTGAGGCATTACCACCACCTGTGCCAGTCGAGGCCGTTGTGGCGAGGTCAGAATACTCAACCGAGAACAAGGCGATATTGGCCCGCAATTTCCTGTCGAACCATTCTGTCTTTGCGCCTATTTCGTAAGACCAGGCTTCTTCTGGGCCGTAATTATTGAAGTCGGTAAAGGTGTCCACTCGGAGGTTCCAGCCGCCGGGTTTGAAGCTGTTTGATGCCGTGAAGTAGAGCATCGCGTCTTCATTCGCATGCCATTCGATACCCAGTTTTGGACTGAACTCCGTCTGGGATAAATCCATGTTCGCCTTACCTGCACTCAAAATTTCAGTATTTGTGAAAGAATTACCCACCCCGCAAATTGGCAGACAATATATTACGTCAGCTGCCTTTTTTTCCTTGGTAACACGAAAACCAAGTACCAGGGTCCACGCATCTGTGAGGTCATGATCAAATTGAGAATAAACGGCGGTACTGTCTATATCAAATTTGAAGCTGCGATTTGCTGTATTGAATGGCTGGCCGCCAACCAGAAAGCTGAACGCATTGAAAAAGTCACTTCCATTCTGCTGGTTTCGTTCATTAATGTAGTATAGGCCACCCACCCAGTCGGTGTTTCTACCGAATAATTCAAAACTGGAATTTACTTTGATTTCCTGAGTAAACGCCTTGATCTTGGAATGTTGTTCTATAAGAAAGCTTCCAAGTGGGAACGCACCAGCGATCCCTGACAGCGCTGGTGTAATCAAGAAATTAATTCCAAACGGCGCCAACACATTGGTTCCTGGTGCGCCTGGATCAACAAACTCGTTAAGTAAATCAAAAGAGCCCTCACGATAGCTGGTGATTGACTCAAAATTCAATGGTCCGACATCCCAGTTAATATTTATATTTCCGCCCCACTCATCACCCATTGTTCCAAAGGTGTCTCTGAACGCAGCCTGCGCAGGTGTTGAAATCAGGCGCGGATTGATTGAAGAATCCGCGTGTGGGCCAACTGGAGGCAAACCCCCAGAACGCGGAAATGCAGACCCAATGGCGCCGATTTCGTCGATTTCACTGTAGTCGAAAGAAGTATCCACTCTCAAATTATCACTAGACTGCCAACGAAATTGGCTGCGCACCCCCCAGCGGCCCTTGTCTGCAGCCCGGTCACCAGTAACAACATTCTTCTGGAAGCCGTCAGCGTTCTCATAAAAAGCGGTCAACTTGCCAAACAAATTTTCAGTAAACGATCCGTTGACCGTACCAAACAGATTTACTTCGTTATAGTTTCCGTACTTAGCGCCAAATTTCGTGTAAAAGTCTTCGCTGGGCTTGACAGTGAAAACCTTGACGGCACCTCCTGTTGTGTTCCGGCCATGCAGTTGCCCCTGCGGCCCGCGTAAAACTTCAACTCGCTCGACGTCCATAAAAGCGATGTTGTTATTCAATTGACGTGGCACCAATACATCATCAACGTAAGATTGGATTGGAGGATCGAAGCTCAATAGACTCTCATCATTGCCTACGCCTCGCATAAAGTAAGAAACATTACTGCTCTGTCCCACATTATTAGAGCCGGTTAAATTTGGGATTCGTCTTAACAGATCGTCCGCCTCATGAACTTGCATGTCTTCCAGTTGAGACTGGCTAAATGCTGTGACCGCGACCGGTACCAATTGCAAATTCTCAGCGCGCCTTTGGGCTGTGACTACTATTTCCTCCAGTTGCTGGGCTAAGACATTTGAAACCGGCCCCACTAAGGCGATTGTTGCGAGCAGTGCCAATATTGAAATTCTTGAAAATTTACTCTGGGATCGATCTGGAATTTCATACAGGTTGATCTTGGGCATGGCTCTTTGGATATTTTTATTGTCGTTATAGTTATTCATCATTACCTGCTCCACGAGTGCTGCTGTGCGCTCAACGTTGAGAATAGTTTTTGGCTTGTTATCTGACCGAGCCTAACAAGGAATGGGGTCGAGCAATGGGTAGGCGGTCCAAACTCAATTCTTCACTTGCTTTGGTTCTTCGATAGGCCCATGTCCCACCGAAAGATCTTTGGCATACGTGACTTCCAGCCAGACAGCGCCTGCTTCCGTAACTGGCCCATTACCATAACCCCAGATACTGTTTGGTGGTTGATAGACAAAATAATCTTCTGTAACACGTACGGTTTCGCCACTGTCTGCGGATCCGGTATAGCGCCATATTTTCATGTCCCCGAACAGCAAGTAACGCAAGCGATGGGCCTGTTCAAAATATTGCCGTCCAAGGTTGGGTGGTGCCGACCAGCCTGGCGGAATCTTGACCAGACGCGCACTAAAACCTTGAGATGGATCATCACTCAGCCACTTCACGAAACGACCATCCATGTCGGAATCCGTTTCCCACTCAAGGTCAAGTGCGGAATCTACAAGCCATGGGTGCTGGAACTGCTGCACTTTTTTCCAGTCTGGTTCGTAAGGATTCGGTTTTGAGTCCGGGAAATCCGGCTTGAAATGCTCTCCCTCTGGGCCGACTGTTACAACACTACCGTCACCTTCTTCGAAAAGAAGCAAAATACTGGGGTTCTGCGCTCGCAGCCCGCCCGTTTCCCAACTGCCACCATGCAATGTGTAGGCTGGCCGATCCAGCCAGGTGCCCTCAACGAAACGATGTATAACCGGGCTCTTTTGGTAGGGACTTACAGGTTCGTGGATTACAAAATCACCGCGAATAAGAAATCCCCATTCGTGCCAAAGATGGTAATGGGGTCCCAGCGGATCCGATGGCGGGTTCATGTCCCAACTTGGCTGAAAATGGGCGTAAATCAAGCCGCTATTATTCGGCCCTTTGAAAAAAGTCTTGGTGCGTGCCTGGAATCTCGGCTGACTGTCCCAGGGTTGGCTGTTTACATCAATGATCTGTAGTGGAGTCCAAGCAGTATCTGCCAGAACCAACCCGGCGGTGCAAAACAGTGTTAACAACATCGCCAACGACCGTGTGACGCGCCAACATTCATTTTTCCAATTCATCCGGTTTCTAAACTCCATACGTGCACTTGCTGTTGATAAGCTGCAACGTTTCAAAGTAAAATTTATTGTATACAATGAATTCAGAAACCACAACTGTTCTATAAAGCAGATAATCGATCGAATTGATCGTGTATGCATGTGAAAACCAATGTATTAAGCATTTACACGTAAAAAATACTGTATTACGCAGGCAAGCAGCAGCGAGAACACTTAAAGATTTACACCAACGTTGCATACAATTAAGATTTATTATTTTGAGCCAACAAAGCTCGAAATTGCGTCAGCCTTATCAAAAACTGGTCACAGAATCGCGGCATTCCAAAGACATTGAAAACGTTTTTTAGACCGAACAAACGTACCACCGGAATTTCGCATCAAGATGCAGGTGGAGTAACAGCGTTTAACTTAAAGTCCTAAATGTCACGGCAATGATCTGTAACATGCAAGTAGATGACTGATAAATAAAAGAACTATTCAGGGGTGTGGGACCATCAGGTCGGGTTTGGAGACCGACCGGCTATGTTGGTGATAGATTTTATGAAGGGCTACACAACTGAAGGCGCCCCTTTGTTTGCTTCGGGTGTTGTGGATGCTGTCAGCGAGAGTCGCGAATTATTGCAGGTGGTCCGAAAAGTTGGCATTACGCTTATTCACACAACGGTTCGATACAATTCGGTAAACTTTGAAGATGGTGGCGCGTGGCTTAAGAAAGCGCGTGTACTGAAGTGCTTGGTGGAGGTCAATCCTTTCACCGCGTCCTGTGATGGTGTATCCCCCATTGAAGGGGAAACTGTAATCATTAAAAATTATGCCAGTGCCTTTTTCGGGACAAGCTTGAGTTCATCGTTAGTTGCCAATTTGAAAGCAAGCGCATGAAGAATATAAATGTCAGATCAATTGACTCAAACCAGCCGATACGCATTTGAACCCATTATCGACAGGCAAACTCTGAAATTGCCGGACGGAGCCAGAGTTGCGATCGTTCCATACATCAATATAGAACACTCTCCGGAAAACATTGCCGGGTACAGCGCAGTTTACACCCGATATTCTTAACTATGGATGGCGTGACTACGTTAACCGGGTTGATTTGTGGCGGATGATGGAGATCATGGACCGTTATGGCTACCGCGTTACCGTTTGTCTCAATTCAGACATTATCCGTGAATATCCTCGCATCATCGAAGTAGGAGAAAAGCGAAATTGGTCATGGATTGGACACGGTATCAATAATGCGCCGGCGAACTTTCTCAGTGGTAAAGAGCTGGATCCGGAACGTCGGATTATCGACACTGTTCTTCAGGAGATGGAGAAGGCGTTGGGCACGAAAACCAAAGGATGGCTGGGGCCATTCTTATGCGAAACATTTAATACTCCGGACATCCTGGCCGAGCTTGCCGTGGAGTATCTGTGTGACTATACGGCTGATGACCAACCGTTTGAGTTCGGGGTCAAACAAGGTTTACTTATTTCAGTGCCTTACACGGTGGAACTGAATGACATCCCGGCCATTCTGAATATTGGACTGAGTGGCGAACAGGAGTTTCTGCGGTCAAGAATCTGCAATATCTGACTTTGGTCACTAAAACAGTCGTGATCGACGATTTAGTGAGACCTGTCCTGCCCAGATATGTTGCGGCCCAACGGTGATTCGACCAGTTCTATGAGCTCACCGACAGCACCTCTTATCGTTGCTGATCGGCGACCGCTGTAGGGCATTGAGCTACTGCTGATCGGTCGCGATAAGAATGGACCGGAAAATTCGTCCAGAGACTTAATTTCGAATGTAACCATTGCAATACCTGTGGGTAGCATGGCTGGCCGAACGGGCCTCGTTTGTGCCTCCGCTGGGTACTGATCCAATTCCAGAAAGAACTTGTTTTCCAATATGGCTAAGGACAGGGGATGCTCATAATCTTCTGGCAGACCATATGCTTGTGACAGTACTGCAATGCGATAAAATTCTGGCTCGGTGACTTGCAACTTGAACTGGTCTCGATAAAAATGCGTCAATTTCATGTGGTCGTGCCCTCCGGCAATAACGATGAACACCTGGTCGACATAGCTTTCTGCAGTACCGATATCAAGGCCCACTTTTTCAGGCTGAATGATCTTGGTGAGATAGAGCATCTCGTTGTTCGGCCCAATGACTTGTAAGGCCCGAATAGTTTGCTCGGGGGTCAGGAAGGCTGGAGGCCCGACAACTCGAAAATACTTTGAATCAGCCAGCTGCAGGGCTAACTCATCAGTATCTTCTACCAGCATTTCAGCGGCATTCCAGCCTTCCGTGGCGTGGGGCACGATGCCTTCAATTGGATCTGATTCAATGAAACGCAGATACACATCCCTACCGCTTGCCGGGCGCATGATAATGTAGGGGCTTCCCGCAACTGCATCTGCGCCCCAACTTTCGGCCAGACTATGCTCGATTTCGCCGCGATCCACGGTCTCATACCCCAGATCTTCCCGGTAGGCAGATTCCGTCACCGCCAAGCTGCCTGTAGTAATGGTTACGATCAGAATCCAGTCCAACATCGTCTTCGTCCTCGAAGAATAAATTAGTCGCAGAGGATACAGTTCCCTAGCACAGAAGATAATGAATTATTAATTTCAATAGCTTTGATGGAAAATCTGTTCATTGATATACAGTTGGAAATTAATTCCAATAAAAACGATTAATTTCTTTGCAATTTATGGGAGAGATTGGTTTGTGTACGCAATATCGGTGAGTTTGTACCTACGCTAGGTGCGTTTTTAAGCGCGAGAAACTGGTAAATTTCGATGAAATATTGCTGCTTGTTCGATTCTGTTACTACCCATGTAAAACTAACACGCTGGTTCCAGCTTTGACTTTAATTCCGGGTACCCTTGGCCGCCTTGATAAGCCGGGAGCATTAAGATACTGGCGTCTGCCTCTCCGCTAAAATGAAACATCTAAAATGGGGGCTGCAATTCCATCGTTTAGTGTCTTTCAATTTTTGGAAAAAATGTCACGGGGACATATGGATTATGATTAGGCAAAAGCAACTCCCTTCGAAGGCCATCATCTTTACCCTTGTCTATGCGCTGTCTTATGCTGGCTTGTGGGCTTCCGTCAGAAGTCTTTCTCAGGATCTCCACCCCTGAAGCTGGTGTTTATTGGTACATTGGTAGGTGCAATCCTTTTGCTCCCCCTTTTTCTGAAAAGCGGCATTGGCTCATTAAAAACGACACAGCTTCCTTTGAATATCCTGCGGGGTACATGTAAGTATCAGTACTGTGTTTCTAACGTTTTATGCATTGAGTCTAACCTCTCTGGCAGCCGCTGTCGCTTATAGCTATATGGCTCCGATCTGTGCCTTGATGTTGGGCTTTTTTTCTTTGAAAGAACACCTTGCAGCCAAACAAACTGCAGCCATTTTCGTAGCCTTGGTTGGCGTATTAATTCAATTGAGGCCGGGATTCCAGACGCTTAACGTTGGAATCTTCGCTTCACTTGGAGCAGCACTTTGTTTTGCAGGCACACTTACCTGCTTGAAAATTCTCACAAAAAAGAAAGCCCCAAACTGGAAACCGTTTACGGGTACATTATTCCGCTGCCCATCAGTTTTATTGGTGCGCTAATTTACTGACAATAGCCCGTCAGCGAGATGCAGTAGGAATGTTATCGCTAATGAGTTTGCTCTCGGTCGTTGCCCATTTGAGTATGAGTCAAACTCTTTCAAGGGCAGACATGAGTTTGCTTTTACCCTTTGATTTTGTTCGTCTCGTCTTCGCAACTGCTATCGGAGCGTTATTGATTAAGGATCGTCTGGATTGGTTCACCCTCTTGGGCGGCTCGATTACTCTCGCCGCTTCGGCAGCGTCATTTCTCCGCAACGATCATGGTGATTCGATTAGCTAAGCCAGCGCAGATTTTTCCTTTCAATACCTTGCAGGCTTTCATTTCCGCAACTTCTGGAGTTGGATTGATCTCGAGGATACGGTTCATGCGGGACATGTCGACCAGGATGCTGTTCTCCTCAAGCGGCACGTAGCCTTTGGCATACGACATACCGCCGCCACGGGCTATCACCGCATGGCCGGCCCCAGTGGCAGCACGGACCACGGCTGCCAACTGCTGGGTATTTGTGGGTGACACCACGGCTGCTGCAGGTTCCGCCTGGCTATAAACATCCTGCGCGTAGTAGACACATTCCAGCGCATCGGTGGTTAAACCATCATCACGCACAATATTGCGCAATTGTTCCAATAAGGCCTGCATCACTCAGCCCCTAATTTTTTGATCGGCCGCAATACACGCGGCACGATGGTGG
>JBBKVS010000152.1:0-4093 GCA_037968555.1 Lysobacterales bacterium
CCTGCGGCAGGCGGTGAGTGATTTACTGGGCGATCCGGCACGGCGTCAGCTTATGGGTGCTGCGGGCCAGGCTCTGGTGATTACGGAACAGGGTGCGTTAGGCCGCACCCTGGAGATGATTACACCTGTACTGGATCACTCCAGCAACTGATTGACCACACTCAAATCTTCCGAATTCAATAATCCGGCCGCAGCTTTCAAACGCAAGTGATTGACGATGTAGGCATGGCGCGCGATTGAGTTGTCACGCTGGGCCTGGTAATAACGCTGCTCTGCAATCAATACGTCAACAATGGTACGCGTGCCCACTTCAAAACCGGCCTGGGTAGCCTGCAAGGCGCTTTCTGCCGAAATGACGGCCTGGCCAAAGGCCTGCACTTCCTGGATGCCGGCACTCACCGCGCGATAAGCGTTTTGGGTCTGCCGCTCGGTAATGCGCTGCTGATCATCCAGATCCTCACCAGCCGCGTTCATCTGCAATCCGGCCTGGCGGGTGCGCGAACTGACCGCGCCCCCTGAATAAATCGGCACACTCAACAACAGGCGCAATTGTGTGTCCCGGTTGCCCAGGGTGGTGGTGCCAATGGGTTGCTGGAAGTCATTACGAATCAGGAATTCGTTATTGGTAAAGTCCGTATAGCTGGCCACCAGATCCAGTGTCGGGTAATGCCCCGAACGCTGCAGACGCACATTGGCGTCAGCCACATCGTAGCCCGCCCGGGCCGCCCTGACTTGCGGGTTGCTCGTCATGGCCATTTCAATCCAGTTTTGTGGATTGGGTGGATCCGGCTCAACCATGGGCAGCTTTTCCTGCAGTTTGTCGAAGTCCTCGAAGTACTGGCCGGTCAGCTCTTTCAGGCCTTCCTTGTACTCAGCAAGATTGTTGCGGGCAACGATGGCGCGGGCGCGGGCATTGTCATAACTGGCACGGGCTTCGTGTACATCTGTGACTGCTGTCAGGCCCACTTCAAAACGTTGCTCGGCCTGTTCGAACTGGCGCTGGAAAGCTTTTTCTTCCGCTTCAGCAAACACCACACCGTCCTGGAAAGTCAGTACCTGGAAATAGTTTTCAGCCACGCGCAGCAGGAAGTCCAAAAAGGCGATCTGGTAAACCGCTTCAGCTTGGGTAATTTGCGAGCGGGCAATATCCAGTGATTCGTAATTGGCCTGGCGGTAGAGGCTTTGGCGCAAGGTCACGCCCCAGCTTTCATTGTCTGTGTCGGTGTCCGAAACCTGGGTTCCGGCAATCTCGGTTTTGCTGCCACCGCGAGTAACGCTGGCATCAGCCGTCAACTGCGGTAACAGATTGGACCAAGCCTGGGTTTTGTTCTCATCCACCGCTTCTCGCCGATACTCAGCAGAGCGCAACCTGGGATCATTTTTCAGAGCCAGGTCATGTACGCCCACCAGATCAACGGCCGAGGCGGGGCCGCTAGCCAACAGGCCTGCAACTGCCAGCGCCAGTGGCCTCATTTTGTTCAACATGCAAATCTCCCTAATTATCCACGTGCCCTGGATTTATGACAGCCATTGAACACATCTACGGTGCTCAAGTGCATATTAAAATTCGAAACCCGCCGCCGGTTCAGAGTTTTCCAGACGGATCAGGTCGGTTTCAAACAGGCTCTCTTCCTGCCATTCCGTAACACCGGTACGGGTCAGCCGCATGGCTTGCATGGCCGGTGACTCTCCCGTTATGACGAACAATCGGCCACCGGGGTTAACCCAGCCGCGAAAAATTTCCGGAATGCTGGGTACAGACGCGGTTACGACCACCACATCGTGGGCCAGTTCAGGCTGCCAGCCGCGCATTACATCACCATGAAACAGTTCGACATTGTCGTTGCCATGGTCAGCCAGACGCATTTTGGCTTCGCTTAAAAAGTCCTGGTGACAATCCACACTCACCACCTGGCGTGCCAGCCGCGACAGGCAAGCGGCGATAAAACCGCTACCCGTGCCGATTTCCAGCACGGTCTCATCTGCTTGTAAAGCCAGCGCCTGCAACATGCGGCCTTCTACATTGGGCCGCATCATGCACTGGCCATGCGCCAATGGTATTTCCAGATCGGCAAAAGCCAGCTTGCGATAGCGGATGGGAACAAAGTCCTCGCGGTGCACGCTTTCCAACACCCGCAAAACCTGAGCGTCGAGGACCTCCCAGGTACGGATTTGTTGCTCAACCATGTTGAAGCGAGCTTGTTCGAAATTCATATTCACTTTCAGATATCCCGGCTTTTATATAGAAAAGCCCTAAAACAAACTGCGAAGGTTAAGGCTTCGCCGTGATAGCAGCAAGCCTGACGGCTGGAAGGCCTTTGATTAAGTGCCATTAGTCACAATTTAAACAGCCTGGCAAACTTCGGGATTCACAGCCGCTTGACCCCGCTCATGCCAACATGCATGTTCAATCTTCCGGGTGGACGATATGATGCATGCAGCGAAAAGTGCTTTGCAGAACCCGGTCAGGGCCCGACAGGACCGTAACAAGCGCCTCCCTGACCTCGTTGTGACAAGAGTTTCAGGCGGCCCAGGCCCGGAAGCCAAGCTGAATTTGGAGCAAGCAAGTGCAAGATATTTGCAGGAATACCGGTCATGAGCAGTGAACTCAATCGTCTGGCCCGGTTTAACGAGCTGGCCGAGGCCTATGGCACAGACCTATATCGTTATGCCATGTGGATTTGTGGCAGTGACGCACTGGCCAAGGACCTGGTCCAGGAAACCTATCTGCGCGCCTGGAAAGCGCTGGATAAGCTGAATGATCAGAAAGCAGCCAAGAGCTGGTTGATAACCATATTGAGGCGGGAGTTTGCCCGTACGTTTGAGCGCAAAGTGCCCAAATTCACCGACCTGGACAAGGTCGATGTACCCGAGGACACCGAGCTGGAGCCGGATGACCGGCTGGAAGTGCAGTTATTACGGCGCAACATCGGCAAGCTGGCAGCCAAATACCGCGAGCCGCTGCTGTTGCAAGTCGTGATGGGCTATAGCTGCGAGGAAATTGCGCAAGAGCTGGAAGTCAGCAAAAGCGCAGTAATGACCCAACTGTTCCGAGCCCGGGAACAATTGACCCAAATTTTGCAGAGCGATGGAGTAAGCGGTAATGTCCATGAACTTTTCTGAATTCAAGCGACTGTTGAATTCGGATCCTGCCAGCCAGGATCCGGAGTACCAGGCAGCGCGCCGTTCAGACCCGGACTTTATTCATGCAGCCGCCGCATCCGACGCGTTCGAGCAGCTCCTGGCACGAGCCAGTCAATTACCCACACCTGCGGGCCTGAGCGACAGCCTGAAGGCACTGGCGTTGTCGGCTCCGCTGGAAGAGCGGCCTTCACCGCTTTACCGCTTCCGCTATGCTCTGGCCGCTACCGTGGTTCTGGCCCTGTCAGCCACCCTGCTGATGCAACAGCTCAGCCCACCGCAGGGTTCGGTGGAGGCCTATGTGGCCCATCATTTCGCAGAGGATGGACACAAGCTGCTGGAGAAAGCCAATACCCCACGGGTGGATGAACTTTCTGCCATTCTGGCGAATTATGACCTGCAGATCACGCCCGAGCTGGCCAGCCAGGTGCGGTATATCAAGTATTGCCCCACTCCGGAAGGCAAGGGTATACACCTGGTACTGGATAGTCCGCAAGGGCTGGTAACCGTGATCTTCATGCCTGACCTGGTGGTGCAGGAAGGCCAACATTTCGCCTTCAGTGACATGGCGGCCGACCTGATCAATTTACCGGGACGGGATATCTCGGCGGCCATTATCGGCCATCCCGGGCAATTGAATCCGGCCCTGGGCTTGGCTGTACAGGATGGAATAGCGCGCCTTTCAAGCGGCGCCTGAAGCCGACCACTGGCCAAGGCGAGTCCGTTCACGCACTAACAACATGACCCATGGCATGTCCAGGCTGCCTGTGAATCTGCTATCTTGAAGCCCATGAAAAGCCCGGAAATTAAAGCCAGCCCAATACCCAAACCCAACCGTCGACGCTGGTTATGGCTGAGCGTGGCCGTTGTGGTGGTATTACTGAATCTCTTCCTGATGTTCTGGTTCAACCACGAGCCCAAACAATTTGATACCCAACAAAGCAGCCTGGAG
>JBBKVS010000153.1:0-8816 GCA_037968555.1 Lysobacterales bacterium
AAAATCAAGAATCCAGGTAACAATCGTATGTCCTTGTTCGACGCAATATCCACACCTAAGTGGCAACACAAAAAACCCGAAATACGTTTACAAGCCGTTGCCGAACTGGAAGACCAGGACCTGCTGCTAACGCTGCTGCGCTCCGACCCGGATGGCGCGGTTCAGGCTGCAGCCCTGGGCCGTATCGATACGCCGGAAACTCTGGATGATCTGATCCTGACTTTGACTGGAAAACTGCAACTGCAAGCCCGGCAACAGCGTTTGCGGCAATTACTGGCTGATCCGAACCAGCTGACCCGCATCACAGATGATGCCCTGCTGCTGCGTATCGCAGAACTGGGCGATGATGAAAAATTGATCGACGACTCTATCGCGCAAATCAAAGATAAGGCTTTGCGCCAGAATATTGCGAGCACTCATGCGGTGGCGCGGATCCGCCTGATGGCCGCTTCCGGCATTGATGACCTTGCGGTGCTGGCTGAACTGATGTCGCTCAGCCGCGGGCGTGACAAGGGCGTGTATCGGCATTGTAAAGCCCGGCTGGATCAGCATGAAGCTGGGCAAAAAACCGAAACTGAACGTGCCCAGAAAATTCAGCAACTGATGCAAGATGCCCGTAGCCTGGTGGAAACCGTCAACTTTACTGAGTTCAAGGGCCGGTATATTGCCCTGCAACAGCAGTGGAAAGGGCTTGCCGGGTTTGCCGCAGCGGCCGAGATTGAAGCCTTTGGGCAGTTGATGACAGCCTGCAGCCACCGGCTGGAACAGGCTTCAGAAGAAATCGCTGCGCAACAGCAAGCGCAGGTAGCCGCGGAAACTGCCCACCAGTTACAAGATCAGCTAGTGGCAGAATTGACAGCCTTTTCGGAAACTGCCACTGCTCCGGATAATGCCGAATCGCTGAAGCAGCTTAAATTGAAACTGGCAGACTTCAAGGAACGCTGGCAAGCGACGGCCCTTGCTTCAACGACAGACAGTCAAAACAATGCACAAGCTGCGAAGGCTTTCACTGGATTGATGGCGGGCTGGCAGGATTTGATCCGCACGGCTCAGAAGCTGGTAGACCAGGAATCGCAGCTCAATACCGCTCTAAAACAAGCAGCAAAAATCGACCGCAAGGACTATCAGGCCTTGCAGAAAAGCATCACGCACACCAAAAAATTGCTGGCCCGGTTTCCCTGGCCAGAAGGCCTGAACATCAAGGCCCCAGAACCTCTGCAGCAGTTGCAACTGGCGCTGGAAGGTTTGCAGACCGGTTTGAAGGAACTGGACAGTAGCCAGCCTCAACAGCTGCAGCGCGTTCAGACTCTGCTGCAAAAGTTGGAGTCGGAGCTGGAACAGAATCAGACCAAAGCAGCTGACCGCGCGCTCAACAAGCTGCGACTGGCCATGGCTGCGCTGAAACCTGATCAACGCCAGGAATTGGAACATCAGATCAAGCCATTAGCCGCGCGCCTGAACGAAGTGCACGATTGGCAGGGATTTGCGATTGAACCCAAAAAGCTCGAACTGTGCGAAAGCATGCAGGCTTTGATCGGCAGCACGGAAGATCCGGAAATGCTGGCGGTAAAGATCCAAACCCTGCAGGAACAGTGGAAACAGGCTGGCGCCCTGCCCCACGCCCGGGAACAGGAACTGTGGTTGCAATTCAAGGCAGCCAGCGACGAAGCCTGGAAACCCTGCAAAGCAGAGTTTGCCAGGCGAGCAAAGCTGCACCGCGAGAACTTCAAAAGGCGCATGCAACTGGTGGCGCAACTCAAAGCCTACGACCAGGCCATGGCCTGGCCTGAAACAGCCGCAGCTGCAGAGGCGACAGACCAGGATCAACCAGGCCCTGCCCCGGACTGGCGCAAGGTACAGAAAACGCTGGACACCGCCCGTGAGGAATTCCGCCATATTCAGCCGGTAGACCCAAAAGCGGCGCGGCAAAGCCAACAGGCCTTCCGTGAAATTTGCGACCGCATTTACAGCCACATCAGCAAAGAATATGAACGCAACATCGCCCTGAAGCAGGAACTGGTCGAACGGGCACAAAAACTGGTTGAGCAGGATGATCTGCCTAAATCCATAGATCAGGCCAAGCGAATGCAGCAGGAGTGGAAAGCCGTAGGCATGACCCCGGTCAAAGCAGATCGTGGCTTATGGCAGGCCTTTCGCGCTGCTTGCGACGCTGTGTTCGAACGCCTTGGCGCAAAGCGCAATCAGGAGCAAGCCGCAACCAGCGAGCAGATCCAACAGGCTGAATCCTTGCGTGACCAGGCCCGTGCCTTGTTGCAGGCCGAGGATGCAGAACCCAGCGCACCAATCATCAGTTCCCTGGAAAATCTGAAACAGCAGTTCTACGGGCTGGATTTACCACCGCCTGTCAGACAACGTTTGCTCAAGGAATTGCAAACCATCGAGAAACAGGCGCGTGACCGGGTACAACAGGCCAAAGCCAGGCAGGAACAGGCCAGCTGGACCACTCTGGGTGAGCTCATCCAAGCGGCAGCAGCGAACGGGAAACCATCAGGCGAAGCGGAAGCCGCTGCACCTGATGCGAACCATCTACCCAAGGGAGTCGATGCCGCTGCCTTGGTGGCATTCCA
The DNA here is from genome assembly GCA_037968555.1 of Lysobacterales bacterium. GTDB lineage: Bacteria > Pseudomonadota > Gammaproteobacteria > Xanthomonadales > SZUA-36 > JAWXBM01. The sequence goes on from JBBKVS010000153.1 coordinate 2,589, forward strand.
CCAGCAAGGACCTGCCGATGAGCCGGATGAAGTACAGCGCGAGGCCTGCATCGCCCTTGAAGTACTGACCGAAACAGCATCGCCAGCAGAAGACAAACAGGCACGTATGAAGTACCAAATGAAGCGCCTGGCAGAGGGCATGGGCAATGCCGTCGTCGATACCGAACAGGCCCTGCTCGACAATATCAACGCTTTTATCGCACTCCGCCCTGGCGTAGCGTGGGCACAGCGTTATTGCGCTGTTTTGAAGCAAAGGGTAGGTTCAGATTAAAAACTGACGCAGTGGCAAGAGAGTATTTCAAAATACACCGGATGCCAGCGAGCCCGGTTCTGTTGAAAGAATTACCACCCAATATCTGTAACTGTTCCATTAAATAAAGAAATATCCGCCATCAATTTTTCAGGAACTGTTCAATGACTGAAGAAACCACCGGACACCTGACCACCCGCGTCCTGGCCATGCCCTGCGACACCAATCCGGCTGGAGATATTTCCGGAGGCTGGGTGCTGTCACAAATGGACGTGGCCGCTGCCATCTGTGCCGGGCAACGTGCACAAACCCGAACGGTGACCGTTGCGCTCAATAGTATGAGCTTTATCCGCCCGGTGAAAGTGGGCGACATACTGGGCGTTTATACGCAGGTGGAAAGCATAGGTCGTACTTCCATGGTGATCAACGTCGAGGCCTGGGTCAGGCGTGGGCGGATTGGCAATCGGGAGAAAGTAACCGAAGGCAAATTCAAATTCGTCGCCATGGATGAACACGGAGTTCCTACCCCGGTACCAGTCGAAAGTGATTTACCAGACTACGCCAGGGAACATCTGGGCTCTGGAAATTGACACCAGACCGATCAAGCGGACCAGAAACCCGGTCCACCTGATACAGAAAACTGCCCTACTCTTGAAGTACTAATGTTCCGGAGGAAGCAATTCCAGCAGCCGCTCATCAACCACGTCGGAATTCGCAGCCCTCATAGTGAGCCAGAATTTTCCGTAAGTGAGCGTAGTCGACATGAACGCAAAATCTAATCTGCCATTCAAGCCTGGGCTTGCTTGCCAGCTAAACACTTGTTCGCCGCTTGCATTGCTCAAGGAGAGCATCAATGAAGCTGCACTTGCCAATGCTGGATCCAGTTCGACATCCAAAGCCAAAATCGAAGCTTGTGCAGGCATTCGAATAACCACATCCGGCGAGCGAGAGTCCATGGTACGCATGATATCCATGGGTACGCTGATAAGCCTCCCAACCGGCTGGTTAAACGCGGCAACTTGCGATTGAAGCCCACTGTTCTCAGATTCAGACCGCCAAAGCAGTGTTGAAGTAACTGTTGCCATAAGGACGGATGCCGCCAGAGACCATTGCAGTACGACGGGTCGTTCGCCGGAATGGCCACTGAAGAAAAATGGCAGAACGGTATTCTTCGAATCAATACGTTTTTGTTCTACCTTGGCCAATTGTTGCAAACCCAGGGCGTCCTCCACCGCATCCTGAAGTTGCAATGACTCCAGCAATTCAATTTCAAATGCATCGATCGCTGATTTGTCGAGCTTACCTCGGACATAACTATCCGCACGCTGCGAAATTTCGCCAGTCTCACGCATCCAATAATCCTCCAAACAGCAGTGCCTTCAGGCCCTCCTGTTGATCAATTAGCTCGCGCATACGCTGTTTTGCGCGATAAAGGACCCGATCAAAATGAATCAAAGACAAACCCAGTTCGCGACAGATCACATCCTTGTCCTCATCGCTTAAATAAAAGCGTCTCAGAATTTCGCGATCTCTGCTGACTGCCAACTGATCCAGAACACTTTCCAAGTGCAAACGGGTGGTTTCAAAATCTACTTTTTTATCTTGTTCGTCTATATGTGCGAGATTGAGGTCAATTATCCCATCTGGAGTGTAAACATAGCGCTTTTCCTTGCGAAAATGCTGTATGCAAATGTTCACTGCCGTCTGGCTGATGAATGCGGCCAAGCTGTCGTGCTGGCGTAATTCTTGGGCGCGCAATTTACGCAGTATGACTATAAAGGTGTCCTGACAGAGGTCTTTGGCGAGGTGCGGGTCACCCGTGCGTTTGATCAGCATCAAGCGCACACCACGGGCATACAGTTCAATCAGTTCAGCTTCAGCCGAGCTATCGCCTTGTTCGATACGTTCAACAACACCAGGCAATTTCTCACTGGTCGGGTCAGCCAACTTTGGCACCGCAGGTTTTACTCCCGTCTAAAAATTAGCAACCAAGTTAGACTATTAGTCTAAGCTGGGTTGGATTGCAAGCTAGGTTCCAGAATAAAATAGGGCGAAATGGTATGAAATGCACAACTTAGTTCTGAGTTCACTTTCTTTCGTTGTAATCCTTGGTCTTCTTTCTTGCAGTCAATCTGATGTTGCCAGGTTGCAATTACTGCAGTCCGTTGCTGAACTGCCGGTCAACACGCTCGAAACTATTGACTTACCGCTGCCAGGCTCAGATACGCCTTTGCTGGTGGAAGTGCGCACTGACGGAGTAAATCTGGCTTCGCAATTGCTTGACGGCGATGGACAGGTGCACAGCGACGTGTATTTTGACTACCTGCGCTCGGTTCCCCAGTATCACCATATAAAGGCACCCCTTGCATGTGGTGGTCTGACCCTTCGCTTGCAACCCAAGCGGACAAATTCTGCTGCTTCGGTTGATGTCAATATCTGGGCAGTCCCAGTCTCAGCCAGGAGCTTGAACACAGCCTGGAGAAACTTGTCTCGTGGCCAGCAACGGGTGGATACCCTGGATGAACTCAAATGGTCCAAAAACCTCGAAGCACTGGAGGCTGCACAACGCGGATTTGACTCGCTTGAAATGGCAGAACCCGCCCTTTGGGCCGCCTATTTGGCTGCCTACGTGCAGTACTTTCCCCTTTATCAATACCCGCAAGCTGCCGATCGCGCGCGTCGCTTGCTTAGTACTCTTGAATCGATTGAGCCGGATAACAACATCCAGTCACTGAAAACCTTCACCCTGTTAACGCACCAGCTGGCTGGGCAAATCCTGTTGGAAAGCGATACAGGTCTGGATGCAAATGCAACAGAGTCCGCCACCGAGTTGGCGCGCAGCCACTTCAAAACCGCCCAGGAGCTGGCGCTGGAGACCGGCTCGGCTTTCGAAGCCATTTGGGCCATCAATAATATCGGCATCGCTTACTTTTATGAGCAGCAACTCGAACCTGCCCTGTCGCACTACTCGGCGGCATTGGAGCAGGCCAAGGCGCTGGATGATACCTACCTGGTCGGTATGGTGGGTGGCAACGTGGCGGTCGCACAGGAACGCATGGGCCACATTGGTGAGGCCGTCCAAACCCTCGAAGACATACAGCAGAGAGCTGTAATGCAAGACAGTGTTATGGATCAGGAATACTTACTCAGTTTATTAGGCAGCTACTATCTCAAGCTTTATCGTTTTCCTGAAGCTTTGATTGCACTGAACCAGGCGATGCAATTATCGGATTTGCTGCAATCGAGTGAAAACCGTGGCCGTAACCATATTTTACTGGGCCGTGTGTACCGGGAGATGGGCCAAACTGACAAGGCCGAAACACTGGCGAAATTATCAATTCCCGAACTCATTGCAGTCGATGATCAACGCGGATTGCGGCATGCCTACCGCTTGTTAGCGGACGCATCCAGAGCGCAGGCCGGCTTCGCGGACATGCGGGAGGAGCGGGAACTAGAGCAGGAAATGCTGTCCAGCGAGGTTGATCAGGCGGCCTGGCTGTTCAGCAGCGCGAGTGACCGGGAGGCTGAGGGCCAGTGGCAGGAGGCCTCAGAACAGTATCGCCAGAGTGCAGCCCTATATGCAAAATCTGGCTTCGCTACCTGGTCCAACCTGGCGATGCTGAATGCCTGTGCAGCCGCCATTCCATTGCCTGCCCAGCCGGATTGCTCCATTGCTCAGTTACTGCCACGGCTCGAAACTATTCAGCAAGTGCAGGCTTTTGCGCCGGCAATGCAAGCCAAGTACGCCTGGGTACGGCTACTGGAGGCCCAGGGCGATGATGTGGAAGCTCTGGAACTGACTCATGAGCTGGTGGCTGAAATTCAGTATTACCGACACTCCTTGCCAGGCATCCTGGGTGCCTGGTATTGGGATGCGCGCGAGGACTTGTTTTCGTTTTACCTGCAGTTGATTTCAAAATCACCCAAGCAGCAGGTGGCAGGAAAACCAAAAATGCTGCTGGCACTGGATCAACTACGCAATTCAACAGACTTATGGTGGCCGGGTGCACACCCCAACCAGCCGCATGCCGCAGGCTCAGATGCCGAACAGCCAATCCGAAAACCGCTCAAGGACAGTGACTCAGACCACCTTCGCGAGTTGCTCGTCCGGCGTGATCAAGCCAGCTCTCCTGAAGAGTTGATCAAGGCACAGCGAGTGATTGACAATGAACTCATTGGGCGGAATTTGCCGCACCTGCCTGTTGAAAACTCCGAACCTGTTGCAGAAATCAATGACTTTCTGCAGGAACTCGCGCAACTACCCGAAGACTGGAGTCTGCTTGCTTACTACCTCGGGGGCCCAACTGCACTCGCCTGGGTTGGCGACCGCGAGGGACTCAAGCTGATTGAGTTGGGGCCTTCCGCACCCATCCTGCAACTGGTGGATCAAGTGAAGTCGACCATTCGGGTATACAACGAACCCCAGCTTGCAGCCAATCTCACTGCGCTGGGTCAGCAGCTGCTGCAGCCTGTGCAGTCACGCCTGAAATTCAAGCTGATGGTAGCCAGTAGCGGTGCGCTGGCTGACTTGCCTCTGGAAGCTTTGCCGGTAGATGGCCAAGCCTTGATCAAGTCACATCAAATCATGAACACCCAGTCGGTACAGCGAATGTCTCAATCAATCGCGCAGGCTCAATCACCCATGAAGCCCGGCAAAATATTCCTGGCTGGATTTAGCGACAGCCCCGACAGCAAACTGACGTCTTTGCCCAGTACCGGGAGAGAACTACAGGCCGTGCGATCAGCCTTTCCCTTGGCAGAAACTGTGAGCTTGGGCCCACACATTTCGGGAGTTGATGATTTCGTCGGCCCGGCATTCCAATCGGCAGACCTGATACACCTCGCCAGTCATGCGCTGATTGACCGCGATTATCCAGAGCTGTCACGCCTCGCTCTTCCAAGTGCAGACAGCGGCGAATCAGCCTATCTGATGCCTTCTGACTTCGAAGGCTTGAGCATGTCTGCCAAAATGACGGTGCTCAGTGCCTGCGAGACGGTAGGCCTGAATCACTTTGATTTCGACAGCCATCTCGGGTTCGTTGCGCAATTGCTGCAGCATTCCAATGGCCTGGTCGTCGCCAGCCTCTGGCCAGTGGCCGACCGCATCACCAGTGATCTGATGATGTCTTTCTATCAGGAACTGGCCGCAGGCAGTGACATAGCAAGTTCACTGCGTGCGGCTAAACTCCTGCAACTGGAAACAGCCCGACCGGGCGATCTAAGCTGGGCGGCCTTCCAGCTGTTCAGCCGCTAATGCATTCCCAGAGCCGGCTGTACTGATCAATCCCAGCCGTGCGCATGGCCTGGATGCGAAGACAAAAGTCCTTGCTCAGCCAATTTCGATAATGATTCAGAATGCTCCAGCGCCGCATAGGGTTGCGGGAAGCGAATATTGACTTGCCGGGCTTTGACTTCGCCGGTGGACAGGCTAAGAGAATCGCCAGCCTTTACCACCCGACCGATCTCTAACACCAGGGTCGTTTTACCGCTACGTTGCTGGATTGCACCCAACAAAATGGTATGGCCATCAATACACACTGTTTCCCAGCTTTCATTCCATCCCTGCCAATCAGGGTCAGTCAACTGGACTGACAAACTGCCTGACTTGCTATCCAGCTGGATGGAAATCGCTTCACCTGCCGCTAATACGCTGGTGGGGTAAGCGTCATTCCGATAGAAGACCTTCCAGTCTCCCGCCAGTTCGGCTTTGTTGCACTCTGCCAGCACGTTGCCAGACAGCATCACAAACATCGCACCGCATATGATCTTGGTATTTAATTTGCTCATTGCATATCTCCCAAAAGTTGAATTAAAAATTGTCGTCTACCCGGAATACGTTTTACAACCAAGGTTTACGAACACTCATTCCCCGAACTGCACACACCGACACTGATAGAGGCGGCCAACTAATACGCCATCCCTCTCTTTCCGACTATCTGAAAATTCTCGAATAACTGCCTGTCTGGTATTTTTGAGGG
>JBBKVS010000154.1:0-3815 GCA_037968555.1 Lysobacterales bacterium
GATCTCGACCAAACCCTGAAGCAATACATTGTTGAAAAGGAAATCCCGGTCGGCCAGTGGTTGGTGGGCTTCGGCTATGACGATTCACTGCTGGCCGAAGGCCGGCATCCCACGCGTGATGAGTTGGATGCGGTATCCACCGAACATCCGATCTTCGTGATGCATGTCTCGGGCCATCTGGGAGTGGTGAATTCAAACGCATTGGCATTACTGGGGATCACAGCAGATTCAGCAAACCTGCCTGGAGGTGTGATACGCCGACGTGTGGACTCGATGGAACCGGATGGCGTGCTGGAAGAAAAGGCCATGATGCAGGTTTACATGGGCTTGCCGCAACCATCGCTGGATGAGGCCGTGAAGAAGTTGGTAAATGTGCAGAGCTACTACGCCAGTAAAGGCATCACCACGGTGCAGGAGGGCGGCGCTACTGCGGAAGACATAACAGTTTTCCAGGCTGCTGCGGAACAACAGAAACTGGTTCTGGACCTGGTGGCTTACCCGTTCTGGCTGGCGGACAAAACCGACATGCCCGAGCCAGGAAAATATGGTGAATATGTTCATCGATTCAAGCTGGGCGGCATCAAGATCGCTCTGGATGGGTCACCCCAGGGCAAAACCGCTTACCTGAGCGAACCATACGCAGTGCCTCCATCTGGCCAGGATGCTGATTATCGGGGCTATCCTGCCATGCCTCAGGAAACCGTTGATCAAGCAGTCAATACGGTACTGGCCAAGGGAGTTCCGCTGCTGGCCCATGCCAATGGTGATGCTGCAGCCCAGATGCTGATTGATGCAGTTGCTCTGGCTGTTGAACAGCTGTCAGTCAGCGATACCCGTGTCGTGATGATCCATGCCCAGACCGTGCGCGATGATCAGCTGGATCGGATGGCTGCTCTGGGCATGATTCCGTCATTCTTTCCGGCGCATACATTTTTCTGGGGTGACTGGCATAGGGAGTCAGTGCTCGGCCCGCTGCGAGCGGATCGCATCAGCCCCACACGATCGGCAGTGGATAGAAACATTCCCTTCACCATCCACAACGATGCTCCTGTTACACCACCCATACCCATTGATTTAATGTGGAGTACGGTGAACCGGCGCACGCGCAGCAACGATATTCTGGGTCCGGCACAGCGTGTCGATGCTTTTCAGGCCATCAAGGCGATGACCATCAATGCCGCGCACCAGTACTTCGAAGAAGACAGCAAAGGCTCCATCACGCCAGGCAAGTTGGCGGACCTGGTGATTCTGTCGGCCAATCCCATCACCCTGGATCCAGAAAAACTCAGGGATTTGCGGGTGATTTCAACCTGGTCACATGGGGTGCAGGTTTATTCTGCGGAGCCCTGAAACGCTCAGGGCTTGGCGAAAGGGATACGCTTTAATGCCACCTGGCCGTTACTGATCACCAGCAACACATCCTGCAACGCCATGATGTCTTGCAGCGGGTTGGCGGGCACCAGGATCATGTCGGCCTCAAAACCCTGGGCAATCCTGCCGGTTTTATCACCCAGCTGTAGCAATTCCGCGGAACTGGTTGTGGCAGCTTGCAGTGCTTCGAAGTTGCTCAAGCCAAAGCGTGTCAGGTACATAACTTCCAGCGAAATGCGATTGATGGACATATTGTCGTAGTAGTTATCGGCACCGGTTGCAAAGCGCACACCCAGTCGATGGGCTTCACGGATACTCTGCTCCAGTCGCGCGACCATATGCGAGCCACGTAAGCGCTGCACGTTGTCGTATTCCTCTTCGCGCATCTCCAGCATGGTGATGTAGGTGGGTACAAACCAGCTGTTCTTGTCTTTCATCAACTGCAAGGTTGCAGTTGAAAGGTAAGTGCCGTGTTCGATGCTGCGGGCTCCGGCTTGTACAGCGGCCAGTGCGCCTTCATCACCATGGGCATGCACCATCACGGGCAGCTTGTGCTTTGCCGCTTCATCAACGATTACTTCCAGTTGATGCAGGTTATAAACCTGTTGGCGCGGATCGGTATCGGAGCGGCCAGCGCGTTCAGTGCCTCGGGTCTTGATGACATTCACACCGCGATCGGCATTGACCTGTACCAACAGGCGCAACTCCTCATCCGTATTTACGCCATTGATCAAAGCAGCGAGCCTGGGATCAGCCAGGATGCTGTCTTCCAGATTGGGTGTGACATAAACCCCCGCGGCCACAACATCCGGGCCGGGTATGACACCTGTGTTCACCAGTGCACGTAAACCCACGTCTTCAAATGCCGGCACGCTGGCAGAGCGAATGGTGGTAATGCCGGAGTCCAATGCGCGTTTGGCATTCTCCAGTGTGTCCAGGTGGGTATGTACATCAATCATGCCGGGCATCAGATAATTGCCCGCGCAGTCTATTCGGCTGTAGCCATCCGGTACTTTTTCAGCCGTACTCCCGATGCTTTCAATCAGGCGACCCTTCACTTTTACCGTGACATTTTCCTGGATGCTGTTTTTTACACCGTCAAAAAGTTGACAGTTTACCAGCGCAATATTTTCGGCCTGTGCGGTGAATGGCACTGCGAATAGTGCTGCCATAAGCATCTGGCTTAAGAGTTGTTTGCTTGATGTCATAAGTTCACCGTGTGTTTTGTAGAAGCAGGGCCGGAAGCGCTTGGCTCTGAAATTGTACCGGCTGGACCAGGCTACTAGTAGCCATTCTTGCTATTTTGGTGAGAATCGTGTAAGATATTGTTTCTTAAGCGAATTTAAACCCTTCTTTTTGCTCTGGTTCAAGGAGAAATTTATTACCATTACTCAAGGCGATCGTATCCACCATCCCCATCACGGCATTGGCAAAGTTGAGTCCATCCGCGAACGAAGCTTTTCCGGCGAAGACGGTGCCCGCTTCGCGAAAATTTTCTTTAAACGTGACAGCCTCACGCTGATGCTGCGCGAAAACCAATTGGGCGACATGATTCGAAAGCCTATGGGATTAAAAGAAGCCAAAAAGCTTCTGGCTCATCTGAAATCCTGGAAAGGCAAAGTCAGCAACCAGTGGAAACCCCGCGCGACGGCTCACCAGCTGAAAATGGAAGCAGGCGAACCTCTGCGTTATGCTGAAGTCTTCAAGAACCTCCGGGCTCGCCAGGAAGAAGGAACGCTCAGCGCTGCTGATCGCAAGCACCTCAAACAATCCGGTGAATTGCTGGCCGAAGAGCTGGCCAATGCATTGGATAAAACACCTTTGGAAGCATTAGACCAGATCACACTGGCTACTCAATAGTAGCCAATAGAAGACACGGCACCAGCCTTTGATGAGGCTGGTGCTTTTTTTTGCCCGAAACCGGCCAGCGCATGACTATTGCGGGGCTAAAGATAGCGCCTGAAGAACTCAGTCATTAACTGCGCACACAGCATGGCCATATCCCGCTGCATATCAAATGCATGGTCCAGATTCGCAAAGCTGTGCAGCTCCGCTGTTCCACCGCTTTGCTTGAGTGCCTGGTAAAACAACCAGGTATGTTCCGGTGAAACGCGGCTGTCGGCATCTCCTACGATCAGTAATGCAGGCGGAAATTGCTCGTGCACCTGATTCAAGGGGCTGGCTTGCTGGTACTCATCATCGCTGGCGTTTTGCCCCAGCAACTGAAGAAAAGAGTCATCGTGTCCGTTTTGGCCTGGAGGCGATAAACGCGTAGGCGGATAGAAAGCACACACAGCAACCGGTTTCCAGTCATTGTTTTTGGCAGCCGACATAAGCGCCAAATGTCCGCCTGAAGAGTTTCCTGAAATTCCAATCCGGCCAGGATCGACTCCTAAATCCAATGCAGCCGATTCCAGCCACTTGGCTGCTGCAGAAATATCCTG
>JBBKVS010000155.1:0-5782 GCA_037968555.1 Lysobacterales bacterium
TTGCGGTTGATCTTTGCGCTTACGCGGTTATGAGCAACCACTACCACGTCGTGATTCGCATTGACGTGGAGCAGGCCAAGACCTGGTCAGACGAGGAAGTCGCACAACGCTGGATGCAGTTGTTTTCCGGGCCGTTGCTGATGCATCGATATCTGGGCAACGCAGATTTGACCACCACTGAACTGGAATGGGAATAGCCCCGAACGAGCCAGCTTTTTGCTGACTGCAATCTTCACCAGCTACATTCGAATCGATATAGTCGGGAAAAGTCATGGGTGTCCGAATGGTTTTGTTGGTTTTGTTGGTTTTGTTGGTTTTGATGCATCGATTCAAAGCCGCTGAAATGAAGAATTCAGCTCAGAGAAAATCCAGCGCTGCTGCTACCTGACCGAGACGTGAATCAATAGCATGCTTGACACACTCGTGAATCTCAATTGAAAAATCTTCCGGCATTTTCGCCAGTGCCAAGTCAGCAGCTGCACCTGCATTTTCAAGAATGGATGTGATGGCCTCCCGGATAATTGTGGTACCGAGCCCTGCCTCTTTTCCGGTCTCGACAAAGCGCCTTCCGCTTATATCAAGAATCTTGTACTTGCGACTCTTCCCAACGGACATAGCGAGCCTGTAGCTCTTGTGAGGAATCTGCTTCCCATCGAATGCCTGCTGAGCAGAAAGAACATCATAGATAGGTGTTAAACCGTAACGACCTTCAGGCCGCAGAAAGACACTGAAGTTCTTTCCGTGACCGTCTGTCGCGCCTATCAGCCAAAACAAAATCTGGCATTTAAAAAAGGCTGCCTGATCAAGGAGTGGATCATCGGCCCGCTGCAACAGCTTCATAATAGAAACGGCGCTGGGTCCGCCCTGGTTTTGGTATTTCCGTGCAGAAGGAATGCCGAGCGCCTGGCAGCAGTCTTCCTGCGGTAGGCGCAACAGGTGCGAAGGGCTCCTCCATTTCCGGTCAAACCTTTCAACCACGAGAACCCGTCGTTCCCCAAAAGTCATGATTTCGGTGTCGGCGACCTCAAGCCCGAATGATCTTAGCAGTTCGAGGCAATAATGTTCGTTATCAACGCTGGCCGCCATATCAATGGTGCCAAAAGCGGTTGGGATTTCTCCGAGCTGCGGTTTCAGGATATGGGTGGTGGGTGTGGTACCGATGGGCTTCATCCACTGCCCTTCGTGATACAGGAGCGCTGTTTTCTCCTGCGCACCTGCGATCGAAATGCGAAATTCGTTCTCCATATCGATGCCAAGCGGTGCACGCCCCAGATTGGCGAGGATGTTTTCAATTTCACTGTCACTGACCGGCTCGCCGTGCACGAAAGAATACTCATCAACCGATACACCGTCGGGCAGGAATTGCATTGCACCAACACAATCGCGCCCGATCCGCTCCAGGAGGCTATAGGGGTCAGTGCCATTCGCCCCAACCCGCTCGGCAACCTGTCGTCTTACTCCCTCATTATCGGGCAGAAGGTTGTCGAACACAGCCACAACCGAACCACCGCTGTAAGCGGTTTCACGCAAAGGTAAGGAAAGGGAAATCGCAAAGCTGTGTTCCCAATCGAGCCAGCTTTGATCATATTGGAACAGAATGGCCCCGTTCACCTCTTTTGATAACACACCAACGGGTCGATTATTGATTAGCACATTGAGTGGTGCGTGTGTCTTGCGGCGTGCCATCAAAAGATATCCTCGATATTTTTCTGCACCCCTGTCGTTCGTGCTTCTATAACCAAGTCCAGTCCAAGCGCTGCGAACAGCGCATAAACTGACGACAATTTAGTGCCCTCATGCCCATTTTCAATTATGGAAATCATCTCCTGCCGCACACCCGCAAGGCCCGCGAGATCAGTCTGCGTGAGTTTTAGCGCTTTTCGTGTGCGTCGAATGATGTTTCCGAGCTCTCTGGGCGACCGTGCTATTTGCGACATGAGTTACCTCCTATGTCATTATTATGCGCGAAATCGCATAAAATAGCAATATGCGTTTTTAAGCATAAATTGGTTATATGCCCAAAATACCATAAAATTATAATATGTGATTTACAGCATAAAAGTGTGGTCCCACATAAAGGCACCGAGAAATTTTCTCCGGTCGCTTTGGGAGCAGTGAGCCAGTTGCGACGGTTTGCACATTCAGTGGGACGGCGATTTGTGAAAGGTCTTTTCCTGGCTAAAACGTCATGCTCAGAGACGTATATAGTGCAGACTTCTTACTAAAAACCATCATTTCAAGTAACTGCAATTCCAATTCACTGTTTTCCGCGAGTTGAAACAGGAGATCAAAGCCGATTGGGCTACATCAATCCCTTTCTTTAACCCTCAACTGTCAATCGCGAAAGCCTTGCAAGCGATTGGCCGGGGTTCAAATCCAAAAAACTTCATGGGTGTCTTAACTTTTTGTTGTTGTGGAATCCTTACCGCACAAAAAAGCGCGACGTACGCAGCGGGAAACACAGTGGTAGTAAGGTGTATCGTCTAAAGAAACCAGTCGATGTCGGGCAGTAGGCATAGATTAACTGTAATGCCAAGCTGTTGGGCTTGATAACGGGAATTCACTCGAGTTTGGGTAGGAATATTGCTAAGACGTGGGTGTCTTTGCTTTTAGTCTTTGCTTTTTATTGCTTTTTACAGTCGTTCCAATTTGGCACGCTCATTGGTTTTGGTGGCAACCCCGGCATGCAATGAAAGCCCCTGATAGGGCTGAGAACCCCGGTCGTTCGACGCGCGACTTGCCGGAAATATGTGAAATGGTGGCCTATACTATTTTTAACGAGAATTCAGAGGCCGCAAAAAGTGCCCATATTGGTCGGCATCAATCAACTTCCATCAGACTTCGCACAAAGGATAGTTCCGGGCGTTTTTGCGGCATTCTTGAGCATCCTGATTCTGGGATTTTCCACTCAAGCATTCGCCATTTCCGAAGTAAACCTCACGCTGGATGACGGGAGTGCCGCAGAAGCACTCCAGAATCCAGGCAGTTTCACTGTTACCCGGACGAATGATGGCAATATAGCCCAGGCCATCACTGTCTGGGTAGCGGTTAGTGGCAGCGCAACCATCGATACCGACTATGCCCACCCCGATATGGTTTGTTGCGGACCCGGTAATGAGTATTTGATCACCATCCTGAGCAACCAACTGTCACGAACCATCACCATCACGCCGGAGCTGGATAACATTGTCGAAGGTCCTGAGACCTTCACCGTCACCCTGCTGGATATTGGCACGACCTACACGGTGGGGGCGGACATCGAAGCTTCAATTCAAATCACAGATGATGTGACCGAGGTAATCCTGACTCTGGATGATGGTGATGCTGCCGAGGCGGGACAACTCCCTGGCAGCTTTACTGTCACCCGTACCAATCAAGGTAATGTCGCCCAGGCCATCACTGTCTGGGTAGCGGTTAGTGGCAGCGCAACCATCGATACCGACTATGCCCACCCCGATATGGTTTGTTGCGGACCCGGTAATGAGTATTTGATCACCATCCTGGGCAACCAACTGTCACGAACCATCACCATTACTCCAGTACTGGACGCATTCGAAGATGAAGGGGACGAGACCGTGGTGGTTACACTGCTGGATATCGGCCAAATCTATACCGTAGGCGTGCAGTTGAGTGCAACAATCACAATTCGGGACTTTCAGAATCTGTTGTTCAAAAATGGTTTTGAAGACCAGGCGCAGTAAAGTTTGGGACGAGAGTTGATGGTATTGGTCAGGAAATTGTTAAGAGTATAGATACCGTCTTCATTATCAAGCAAATATTGCGAGTTTAGTACAGTAATGACAAAAGGGGGGCTTGGCCGCCGTTGTAGATAGCGGTTTTGCCCAAGCAGTAGATTGTGCAAGCAGGTTTCCGGAGACACACTTCATTCACCGATCATTGGAGTTGTTCAGGCTGCTCACTCTGACCCCAAATATTCATACCCACGTCCTCAGCGGCAGCATTCCCCATACCGCCAGCACCAGACACCATTGAAGTACTGCGCCAAGCGCCCACGCGTCGATCCGGCGAAAGATGTTTCCGTTGTGCTGCTTTCCTATTCGCCAAAGCCCCCACACAGCCGCGATGGGCAACGCGGCTGTCGCGGTCGCCAGCATTCCGCTCTGGAACGTCAGATCGCCAAGACTCTGCCAGGATCGCCCGATGAGGTATCCGGCGATGGGTATGCTAACCAGCACCGCCAGTGCCGGTGCCACCGGGTCGGCGAAGAATCCGTGCCGCTGACGTACCGCGCGCCAAAGGCCCACTCCCAGGACATACAGGAGCCCCGCCAGGCCCAGCAGCAGGTTAGCCCAGAGAGCGACCATCGCCATGCGGCTGGTTTTCTTGTAATTGCGCAATCCGGTACTCAACTCGTAACCGCTTGATTGATCGCCCAGCAGGACATGCGACGCGGCTACGTGGTCACCGGCGATGAAACGACGGCCGCCGACTGGCTCCAGCAGGACTTCATCGGCAAAGAAGGGCTTCAGCACGAGCACGCCCTGCCCTTGCTTGAGCCAGAGCTGGTTGAACACTACGTCCAGGTACTCGAAGGCGGGAACCTTGGCCGGCAGCCGGCGGTACAACCCGACCCACGCCTTTACATCCTCTTCATGGAGGCGGACCGTTGCAGCCCTGGGCGGTGTCGGTAAGTCCAGACGATCGACCATGAAACCGTAGAACACGTCGTAATCGGCAGACTCGCTGTCCATGTTCAGGGCGATGAAAAACGCTTTGCGCTGGCCGGGGTACAGACACAGAAGCGCGCGGAAGCCTATCGTCTCACCGGAATGGCAAACCCCGACAACACCGTGGCGGTCGCGCGTCCACATTCCGAGCGAGTACCCTTTATCGAGTCCCGCTACGGCGGCCTGCGTAGTCCGCGGAGCCCCCATCTCCCGAAGCAATTGCGCGTCGACGAACGCGGCGCCGTCCAGCGTCCCGTCACTCATCAGGAAAGCAGCAAACCTGCCCATATCGGCGGCAGTCGTGATGAACTGGCCGGCTGGGCGCAGAAATGTCGCCAGCGTCTGCTGTGGCACGCCCCGATCCAGATGTCCCATGACCATCGCCGATTCGCCCTCCTGCCGTGCCTGGGAAACATGACTGAAGGTGCTGGATGTCATGCCCAGCGGCTGCAACACATTTGCCTGGAGATGATCCTCGTAACGCTCGCCCGTGAGTCTCTCGATCACCATCGCCACCAGCGTGTAGCCGATGTTGGAATACGAGAATTCGCTTCCGGGCTGGACCCGAACGGTGAAACGCAGAGGAGCAGCTCCGAGCGCATCCGCGAGCGGTGTATCGGGTCGCGCCTTCCGGCTGAAAATATGCCGAAACGTGGCATCTTCAAGACCGGCAGTGTGGTCGAGAAGATGGCGTAGTCGGACGGGATGTGCCTGATCCCACGGATTGTCCCAACTCACCTCCGGCAGGATTTCGCTGATCGGCGCGTCGAGCGAAACCAGCTTCTGGGATACCAGCCGCAACACACCGATGGTGAGAACGGGCTTGGCAATGGAACCGACCTGAAAGCGGTCTTCCGCCGTGACCGGCACTGACAATCCCGAGTGCCTCAGTCCTGCTCCGCCGACCATGTCGGCATGACTCGGGCCGTGCAGCATCCAGGCAGCTCCAACCATGCCGTGCTGTTCCAGAAGCCTCTCAAGCTTTTCGGAAGTTTCGTCCCGAGGCTGTGCGCAGACCGACAGCGACAGCGTCGATCCTGCGACGAGCCAGATCACGAGCCATAGGCGCCTCCATCCATTTCCTACCAGGTGTA
>JBBKVS010000156.1:0-3528 GCA_037968555.1 Lysobacterales bacterium
TGATCCACTTCAACCGCGGCATCCTGTCCGCTTTCTGTCCAGAAACACTGCGATTCCGGAAATCCGGGGGTAACGGCTGCAGTAAAGCTGCTGTTGCCATTACCCTCAAAGGCTTTGCACCAGTTGTTCATCGAATTGCTGTTTCCCTGCACGGGATCAGCAAGCGAGTTCGGACTGCATCCAGCCTGTTGGGTTGAGGCGCTTTTCAAGGAGCCAGCACCCAGCTGCTGTCCACCCTCTATCACAGCATTGCAGTACAACGTCAGGGCGTAATTCATGTCGATATCCACGGAACTGCCTTCGAATACCCATTGCTTGCTGACCTGCACGGGCACCGGCAAAGGGGTATTGGTGATGACGCATTCGAAAGCGTCTCCTGAAATGACTTCGTGGTACTCACAATGGCTGTTGTTGCGTATATCCAGGCTGAGATTATCGTATTCAGCAGCATAGGCTGCTTGACCCACTTCAGTGACACTGCAATTCAGGCTGCCCTCGTCAAAGCTGCTAACTACAAACTCAACTGACTCACCACCCATCAGTTCTTTTTGCTGATCCAGCACCAGGCCGGTATTGCAAGACAGTGCCACGGTCACCGCATTCACATCATTGCCATCGGCAAAAAATTTGCTGACTTTGAAAGTGGCACGACTGGGTCCGCTGCCATCGGCGAACAACTGACTGGCAAAGCGGAAACCATCGGCGCCGATTTGCGCTCCCATGATGCGACCAGGAATATCATCGGCCGTGGGGTGTATGCCACCGTAAATTCGTGACAGGCTGGTTTCATCCGCAGCATCAAAGTAACTGGCCCATTGCAGAGTGATGTCCACGCTGGGGCCTTCTTCAAATACCAGAAACTGGTTTTTGGGTGCGGCGAAAGTACCCAAACCGCCAGGAAAAAATTCACTGCCGGTAAAGCGGCTCATGATTACCGCAGCAGCGCGACTGAAGCTGCTGTGGCCCGAAACGTAGCCGGCAAAAGGTGGCGTAACAAAACTGGGGCGTTGGTATGGCCACCAGTTTTCACAACGTATCCAGCCTACGCCTGCCGCATCAGTGGCCGGGTTGGAAATGTAGTCCGGCCCGCGCCAGGCACGCACCGCAATTTTGCCAAAGTGCTCATTGATATTGCCACCGAGTGGAAAGTGTCGTCCGCCCACCGCGGCCGTTTCTGCGGTGATAACTTCAATTGAACCCGGATAAAGGCTGATGCCTTCAGGATGATAGGAAGGCCCATCCGGATCCGAGGACTGGCCACGATCACACATATAGCGAATGGCAGAGACCGGGCGAGCGTAGTCGTACCAGCCCTTCATTCCCCACACCGAAACTGCCACATCGTGCAGGGTGCCACCCAGTGTCAAATACAACTTCACATCCCATTCCAGGTCATCCAGCACCGGGCCCTGGCCACGGAATTGCTTCAATACCTGCGGGTGATCGGAAACATAATTGGCGATGGTGAACCAATGTCCAGGTGGTGTTTCTGAAGCCGGCCCATCGGCCCAGAACTCCGCCAGCACGCGAAAGTAATCACCGGCTGGCACGATTGCCGGTGTATAGGGCAAACCCGTCACGGGATTTTTCTCGTAACCGCTACCGGCATTGGTGCCGAGGGGATTATTGCCATTGGATGCGGGGCTGATATCGATCATAACGCCATCTGTGGGGTCCAGCAGACCACTCCATAAAACCACCTGTTCAAACCCGGCCTTGTACAAGGCATCACCCGCACCGCCCAGCTGTGGTGGCGGACCCGGGTCGTGGTAAACCCAATAGTCGTTTCCATCCCGCTGATGGATGGTCAGATCATCTGCTTGCAGCGCAAAGGCTTTGACCCTGCCCCATTCCGGACTGAGGAAACCGGGGTAACCACCGATGATGACATTACCGCTTTGATCCTGGAAAAAATCCAGCGCCAAAGGTTGCCAACGGTTGGGATCAGTGATTTCGGGGTTGCCCGCCAGCGCCGGCACCAGCGGTTCATTCACCGGCTCATAAAAAAGGTTTTTGTAGCCATCCTGTTCATTGGAATTATCTGTCAGGCCAAACTCGATATAAGTCTGTGCGATGCGATTGCCCAAGGCTGCCGGCGTATCACCCACAACAGCAGTGAAACCGCTGTCATAGCCGAGCTGGTTCATCAACTGATCAAAAGCGGGTAAGGACTGGGCGGCACCTGGCGAGTTGGCAAAGCGCCACTTCAGGATGCCGTAAACCGCATAACTGATGGCCTCTTCGCGAGCCGCTTTCAGGTCCGCCGCAGTCTGGTTTTCATGATGTTGCAGTTGTTTCAGGGCGGGATCAAAAGCAGCGAATGCGTCCCACATGGCAGCCGAGACGTGAAACAGGTTGCGTGCGTGCACCGTGGGCCGGGCAAAGTCCTTGCGGATAGCAGAAAGTAACACTTCATTCCAATGGCGTGCGGCTGACCAGTCAGCAGGTGCGGCCCATATGGGCAACGAAGACAGGGACAACAGGAAGACACACATCCATTTCAGGCCCATGCGCCGGATCCATATGAAACCATCATTAATGTCGATCCATGCCCCCATTTATCTTGCCACCGAAAATTGTCCCATCAAGCCATTCGAAATCGAAGACTCATTTCCAGACGTCCCTGGACACCGTAATTTTTATTCAGCTGAAACCGATTTGTTCGCTGAAGCGAACGCTTAACACCAGGAACACAATCGCCAGGGCGAAAATTTTCAGCAGCAAGGGTGTGACAAAACGCACCCAGGCTCCGTAGGGAATTTTGCCCAGCGCCAATGCACCCATCACCAGTGCACTGGTGGGGATGACCATATTGGTAAAGCCATCACCGAACTGATAAGCCAACACTGCGGTTTGCTGCGGCACGCCCGTTATGGTGGCCAGCGGCGACATGATGGGCATGGTAACGAAAGCCTGGCCGCTACCCGATGGAATAAAGAAATTACAAATCGTTTGTACCGCCAGCATGCCCACTGCTGAGACTTCCGCACCAAAGTTGGTCAGCAATCCGGCAATGGAATGAATCACGGTATCCACCACCATGGCATCCGACAGCACGACCTCGATGCTGCGTGCCACGCCCACCAGCAATGCTGCAGCGGTCATCTCGGCACATCCTTCGATAAAGGCACGGCTGGTTTCCCCTGCCGGAATGCGCGCGATCAAGGCGGTCAATATACCCACGCCGAGGAACACAGCCGTGAGCTCTTCGATATACCAACCGTGCTCCGATGCGCCCCAGACAAACAACACAATGGCGGCTGTGAACATGGCGATAATCAATATGCGCTGCCAGGTAAACTCAGTGTCCTTGGGCAGCTCAAATCCTTTGCTGTAATCGACATGCGCCACCAGACTGGTGGAGGGGTCGTTTTGTACGCGTACGGCATAGCGATAGATGTGATGGAAGGCGACCAACAGAAAGGCAGCCATCATCAGCAAGCGAATTTCCCAGCCTGAAGTCAGCGGAACTCCAGCAATATTCTGCGCGATGATCACGCCAAAGGGGTTGATGCCGGCACAGGCCCA
>JBBKVS010000157.1:0-5824 GCA_037968555.1 Lysobacterales bacterium
TTTTTCAAGGACATCCAGTTCGGTCGGGAAGGCAATATCCTGGTCATTACGGTATTGGAACGCCCGGCCATTGCGGCCATCAACATCACCGGTAACAAGGCGATCAAGGATGACGATCTGCTGCGGGTACTGTTTGATATTGGCCTGTCAGAAGGCGAGGTTTTTGATCAGCTGGTGCTGGATCGCTTACAACAGGAGCTGGTGAAGCAGTATTTCAGCCAGGGGCGCTATGCGGTATCCGTAGATGCCCGAGTGACCCAACTGGAACGTAATCGCGTCCGGATTGCCATTGTCATAGACGAAGGCAAAGTGGCGAAAATCAGGCATATCAATATTGTTGGCAATGAAACCTTCAGCGACAAGGATATTCGCGAAGAGTTTGAAGCGGACATCGTACCCTTCTGGAAATTCTGGTCCAAAGATGGCCAGTATTCCCGCGAAAAACTTTCAGGAGATGTAGAGAAACTCCGCTCTTATTACCTGGATCGTGGATATGTCGATTTCAGTGTGGAGTCCACCCAGGTTTCCATAGGCCCGGAGAAGAAAGATATCTACATCACTGCCAACGTGGTTGAAGGCGAGGTCTACAGCGTTGACGAGGTCCAGCTGACCGGTGAAATGGTGATTGATGAAAGCACTTTGAAGCGCCTGATTGTGACCCAGCCAGAAGAGATATTCTCACGCAAAAAAATAGAGCAGAGCGTCGACAACATCACCGCTGTTCTGTCCAACATCGGCTACGCCTTTGCCAACGTAAACCCGATCACTGAAGTCGATAGAAACAGCCGCCTGGTTTCCATCAATTTCTTCGTGGATCCGGGTAAACGGGTTTACATCCGCCGCATTCTGTTCACCGGCAACACCAAGACCAAAGATGAAGTGCTGCGGCGCGAAATGCGCCAGATGGAAGGCGCCTGGTTCTCGCAGTCCGCCATTGATCGCTCCAAAGTGCGCATGCAGCGTCTGACTTATTTCGAATCCGTGGAAATTGAAACGCCTGCTGTGCCGGGCACCGATGACCAGGTTGATGTCACGGTCAAAGTCGTCGAGCGGCCAGCCGGCAGCTTCACCGTTGGTCTGGGCTTTTCACAGGTTCAGGGCCTGATCGCCTCATTGAGCGTACAACAGGACAACTTTATCGGCAGCGGCAAACGCCTGGGATTGGGTGTTTCCTACAGCAAGATTATCAAGAGCCTGAATCTGTCATACGACAATCCCTACTGGTCTGAAGATGGTGTCAGTCGCGGTTTTTACGGTCGTTACCAGGAATTTGACCAGGGCGCGGCCAACATTTCTACCTTTACCAGTAGTGAATATGCCGTGGGCATGAACTTTGGCATACCGGTAACTGAAGTTGATTATTTGCGTTCGGGCTTTGGTTATCGCAGCTCACAGATCAATATTGGATCCAGTCGCTGCGTTCCCGGTTCTATAGATGAAAACGGATTCTGTACTGCTATTCAAATAGAGCCAACTCCAGGTGACCCTCTGTCCACATCCATGGACTTTAACGGTGATGGCGTATTGACCAAAAAGGAACGTGAGTTTGATGTCTATGATGTCAGTGCCAGCTGGACTCGTGACAGCCGTAACCATTTCCTCAATCCATCCCGGGGCTCCTCACAGAGCCTGGTACTGCAGGCATCTGTACCTGGCAGTACGCGTGAGTTCTATAAATTAACCTACCGCGGCGCCAAATATTGGCCGATCTGGGGTGGTCTTGTATATTCGATACGAGGCAACCTGGGTTATGGCGATGCCTATGACAACTACGACAGCAAATCCATGGCCAGAGTTAACCTGGAAGGCGATCAACCAGACTTTCCACTTCCGGAATCCTGTGACCCTACGGACGTGGTTCTGATCGATACTGGCCTGCCATTTTATGAGCACTTCTACAGCGGTGGTGTGCGTGACCTCAGGGGGTATGACGACAATACGCTGGGACCGAAAGACAAGTTCTGCCGCTCGGTGGGTGGAGATCTGAAAGTTGCTGGTGGCATGGAAGTGGCCTTTCCAACTCCCTTCCTGGGTGGCCAGAGTGGTACCCGCATAGCCTTGTTCCTGGATACCGGCTATGTATATGAAAATATTGACGCTTTTGACGCCAACAAGCTGCGTGGTTCTTTTGGCCTGTCAGTTACCTGGGAAGCCCCCATCGGCCCCATCGTCATCAGTTATGCCTTTCCCTTCCGCGACAAACCCGGCGACCGCACCGAAGACTTGCAGTTCTCCTTCGGCACCACGTTCTAGCAGCCTGTCTGACTTGACAGATCGTAGCGAGGGAAAGTCGATTTGAGTCAGATTTTTCGGTCTTTTGAGGCGAATAGCACAGCTATTTAACGAAAAAGAGCGGGAAATCTGGCCAAACTCGGATTTTCCGCAGTAGATCACGTTAAGTCAGACAGGCTGCTGATGGAACCAGTCCACATGGCAAAGGCCATGTGGATGTTCAAAAGCATTTACTGACCTACCTTCGCTCCCTGCTTCGCGCTCGGGGTAATCGCGTGTACAATACGTAGTATGCGGAAATGTGTCCGATTCATTGCTATTGTCTTTTTTGGTCTGGTGCTGGCTAACAGCGCCTTCGGGCAATCGTTGCGCGTCGGCTACGTGGACATGAAAAAGGTTTTGGACAACGCCCCGCAAGTGGTTTCCGGCAGACAAACTCTGGACCAGGAATTTCGTTCCCGCAGCGAAGCCATTGAAATGGATGAGTTTCGTGCCAAGACATTGGAAGATCGCCTGGCCCGCGGCGACCTGACCCAGGATGCCTCTCTACAAAACGAGAGGGAGTATCGCGAATTGCAACGCAGCATCAATCGGCGCAAGGAAGACCTGCGCGACGAACTGTCATTTCGCCGCACTGAAGAAGTACAAAGACTGGAAGAGGAGATCAATCTTGCGGTTCAGGAAATCGCTGAACGCAACGGCTTTGATCTGATCCTTTCCAGCCCTGTGGTTTATGCCAACCCTGACCTGGACATCACCGATCTGATACTCGATCAGTTGGAAGCCGAATTCACAGCGGACCAACTTGAGCAATTGAATCGCTGACAGCCCGGTTCACCATCGGATGCTGAACTCCCAGAGCACCTACAGCCTGTCACAGCTGGCTGAACGCTTTAAGCTTGAATTACGCGGCGATCCCGACCAGCTTGTAGACGGTGTGGGCACATTGCGTGATGCCACTGGCTCCCAGGTCAGCTTCCTGGCCAATCCAGGCTATAAAAGCGACCTCATGGTCAGTGCAGCCGGTGTGGTTATCCTGAAGAAGGAAGACTCAGACTCGTTTACCGGCAATTGCCTGATTGCCGACGACCCCTACCTCGCCTACGCTCGAATTGCCCAATTGTTTGCACCCCGGACTCGACAGGAAGTGGGTATACACCCCACTGCTGTCATACACCCCTCTGCTCTGCTGGGCAACAAAGTTGCCATTGGCCCGAACGTGGTGATTGAAGCTGAGTGTGAAATCGGTGAGGCAAGCTCAATTGGGCCGGGTTGCGTGATCGGCCGCGGCAGTAAACTGGGTGCCGCCTGCCAACTCTATGCCAATGTCAGCTTGTACCATCAAACCCAACTGGGCCAACGCGTTATAGTGCATTCAGGTGCGGTAATTGGAGCCGATGGGTTTGGAATCGCATTTGCCAAAGATCATTGGGAAAAAGTGCCGCAAATGGGCCGTGTCATTATTGGTGATGATTGTGAAATTGGTGCCTGCACCACCATTGATCGCGGTGCCATTGGCGATACCGTGCTGGAAGAAGACGTACGCCTCGACAACCTGGTGATGATTGCCCACAACGTTTACGTCGGAGCGCATACTGCCATGGCCGCCAAGGCTGGTATTGCCGGCAGTACCCGCATTGGCCGTTATTGCCTGTTGGGTGGAGGTTGTGGCATTCAGGGTCATATTGAGATTGCCGACCGGGTGACCATAGCGGCGCGCAGCACTGCCTATTACTCCATCACCGAAGCAGGCTCTACCTGGACTTCGCTGATTCCGGCACAGCCCATTACAGAGTGGCAGCGAAACCTGTCCCGTTTGCGTAAACTGGATCAACTGGCACGCAAAGTATTTAAACTGGAACGCAGTACAAAGGACACCAAGAAAAATGACCAATAACATCCTGACAGAGCCAGTTGAAGCCGATCGGATCATGCAATTCCTGCCACACCGATTCCCTTTCCTGTTGGTTGATCGCGTCATTTCCATGCAAACAGAACCGGAAAAACGGCTGATCGCACTCAAGAACATCAGCATCAACGAGCCATTTTTTAGCGGACACTTTCCGGGCAATCCGGTGATGCCCGGCGTTTTGATCATTGAATCCATGGCCCAGGCCGCTGGCATGCTGGCGCATCTGGATGCCGAATTGGAAGGCCGGCGTGGCGAACTGTATTACCTGGTCAAGATCGACAATGCGCGCTTTACCAAAATCGTCAAACCGGGTGATCAGCTGGAGCTGGACGTAATCCAGAAGCGTATCATTCGCAGCATGGGTCAGTACCTCTGTGAAGCGCGGGTGGATGGTAAAAAAGTAGCCAGTTGCGAAATCATGTGTGCAGGCAAAGACAAATGAGCCGCATTCATCCCTCGGCCCTGGTCGATCCGAGAGCCGAGCTGGCTGATGATGTGGAAGTCGGCCCATTCAGCGTCATAGGCCCCAAGGTGCGTATCGATGCAGGCAGCTGGATAGGCCCCCACGTGGTGATCACCGGGCGTACCACTATCGGCAAGAACAACCGCATTTTCCAGTTCGCATGCATGGGCGAGGAGCCACAGGATAAAAAGTACGCCGGTGAAGATACCGAGCTGATCATGGGCGATAACAACTACGTTCGTGAATTGTGTACCTTCAGCCGTGGCACCAGCCAGGGTGGCGGCAAGACCATCATAGGCAATGACAACTGGATCATGGCCTGTGTGCACATCGCGCACGATTGCAAACTCGGTGACAACATCATCATGGCCAATAATGCCTCATTGGCGGGTCACGTTACGGTAGGCAACTTTGCCATACTTTCGGGCTACACCCTGATCCACCAATTCTGCATTGTTGGTGAACACAGCTTTACCTCCTTCGCCAGCCACGTAAACCAGAGCATTCCGCCTTATGTCACGGTTTCCGGTGAAAAAGCCAAGGCCAAGGGCGTCAATACCGAAGGCCTGAAACGTCGAGGTTACAGTGCCGAACAGGTGCAGCAAGTGCGGCGGGCATACAAGGTTCTGTATCGCTCCGGCTTGCCTTTGGAAGAAGCCAAATTGAAGCTGCAGGAAATGGCCAGGGATTCGGAAGAGATCCGGCCATTGGTGGAGTTCCTGGAGAAAACCGAGAAAGGCCTGATTCGCTAGAGCCATGCGCGCACCACTCATTATCGCCCTGGTTTCCGGAGAAACTTCCGGAGACCAATTGGGTGCAGCCCTGATTGAAAAACTCAAATTACAGTACCCGCAGGCCCGATTTGTGGGCATCGGTGGTGAGCAGATGCGCGTCGCCGGTATGGATTGCTGGTGGGACTGTGGTGAGTTGGCCGTATTCGGCTTGTTCGAGGTGCTGTCCCACTTTCCCCGGCTGCTGAAAATCAGGCAGGAATTACACCGGCGCTTGCAGGCGCTGCGGCCCGACGTTTTTATCGGTATAGACGCACCCGACTTCAACCTGGGCCTGGAAATCAAGTTAAAAGCCCGAGGCATACGCACGGTGCACTACGTCAGCCCAACGGTCTGGGCCTGGCGGCCCGGTCGGGTTAAGAAGATTGCCCGTGCAGCTGACCTGGTGCTTTGCCTGTTTCCCTTCGAGCCGGCTTTTTATGCTGA
>JBBKVS010000158.1:0-2561 GCA_037968555.1 Lysobacterales bacterium
TCGTAGTAGGTGTATACCGCCCGAATCTCAAGTTGCTCCTGGTTGGCGTACAGATAATCCTCTATGGCATCCACCGATTGCTTGACCTTGGCCAGCGGGTATTGCCCATCCAGATGGTAACGCAGGAACAGTGTGCGGTTCTGGTCCTGGGGAAACATATCGGTTTCTACCAGCATGGCCGGAATAGCCACTGACACCAGTGCCAGCACCACAGCAAGAGAGGCCAGCTTGCGATGCCGCAGGGTCCATCTCAACAGTTTCACATAGCGAGCTTTCAGGCGCTCGATTCCTCCATCGGGGCGTTTTGCCGGTACCGACATACGCGAGGCAACCAGCGGAATGATGGTTTGGGCTATCAGCAGGGAAACAGTCAATGACACTACAATTGCCGTGGCAACATGGGTCAGAAATATCGAGATTTGATCCTGCTCGCCAAAAATTATGGGCAAAAAGACCGCTGCACTGGTCAATGTTCCGGCCGCCACGGCCAGACCCACATTGCTCACCCCCTGTAATACCGCTTTTTCAGGATTATCAGGGTGTTTGTCTCGCTCTGTGAGAATACTTTCGCTGACTACCACCGCATTATCGACCAACATACCCACTGCCAGCATCAGGCCCATCATCGACAGGATATTCAGGGACTGACCCAGAAAATACATCACACCCAGCGTGATGGTGATGGCGATTGGCACAGACAGTGAAACCATCAGGGTGGTGGGAAGATTGCGCAGGAAAAAATACAGGACGATCATGGACAGCAGCGCACCCAGCAAGCCGGCTTTCAGCAATTCACTGAGTGACTCGGTCACGCCTTCTGCCTGGTTCTCCAGGAAAAACAGGTTGATGCCGCGCATTTCCGGCGTTTCACCAATACGGTTAACTTCGTCCAGTACGCGATTTCCTACATCCACCAGGTTCGAGCCATTTTCCTTGAAGATGCTGACACCAATGGCGTATTTGCGATCCAGGTGGCGGGCATAATTGCGTCGTTGGCTGTCGTAGCTAACATCGGCTATATCTTTGAGGCGCAGGCCGTTGTCGGTGATTACCAGCTCACTGACCTCATCCACCGACTGGAACTCGGCCCGCGGATTGACACGGTAGCGCATACCGGAATCGCGAATCAGGCCGGCAGAATCCGAGAAATTGACGGCCCGGAGCCGGCGTTCCAGATCCGCCAGATCAATGCTGTGGGAAATGACCCGGTCGGCCAACAGGTCAATGCGCACTTCGCGCGGCTCTATGCCCTGGAAATCAACGCGCGCCACGCCCGGAATCCGCTCCAGTGGCTTGACCAGTCGGCGCATCAACATGTCATAGGCATTGGACAAATCACGCTCGCTGGAAATGCGCAGGGTGAGCACTGGCTGGTCGGTAAAATTGAATTTAAAAACGTTAATGCGCCGCACATCAGCGGGTAACTGGTCACGTATGGCTTCGACCCGCTCCCTGGCCTCGACCGCCTTTATTGCAACATCCGCACCCCAATCGAAGATCACTTCGAAATTGGCCCCGGTTGATGTAGACGTGCTCTGCAGGTTTTTGATTCCACTCAAGGTGGCAATCACTTCTTCTACAGGACGCGTGATCTCTCGCTCTACTTCCTGGGGGGTAGAACCTTCATAGGGAATGTTGATCGCGATGAAGGGCACATCAACTGCTGGAAAAAACTCCAGCGGCAGCAAGCGACTGGAAATCAACCCGATGACCACCATGGAGACAAACAACATGGTAATTGTGACTGGCCGGTCCATTGCGAATCTGGCAGGTGACATCGTTCAGCTCCGCACTGTTTGGGAGTGTGCACCCAGAATTTTCTCTTCAGCTTCTTGCTCTGATACCAGGACATCCTTGCGCCGGTCCAGTAATGAATACATCACCGGCACCACCAGCAAGGTGAGCAAAGTTGAAGTCAGCAAGCCCCCTATCACGGTAATCGCCATAGGCGTACGCATTTCTGAGCCCTCACCCAGACCAAAGGCCATGGGCAACAAGCCCAGCAGTGTGGTTAATGTGGTCATCATGATGGGCCGCAAACGCAAATGCGCCGCTTCCCGTATGGCCGTCATGCGTTCCATACCGCGGGCACGCAATTGGTTGATCAGGTCTACCAATACGATGGCGTTATTGACCACAATACCAGCCAACATGATCAAGCCAATGAATACAATGACGCTCAGGCGCGTATCGGTCAACCACAAAGCCACGGCCACGCCTATGGCTGCCAGAGGAATTGAGAAAAGAATCACAAATGGATGCAACAGCGACTCAAACTGTGAGGCCATCACCAGGTAAACCAGGAAAATAGCCAGGCCCAGGGCAAACAACAGCGAACGGAAAGAAGCATCCATTTCTTCACTTTGGCCAGTTACCCGCATGGACAAGCCATAGGGCAGCTGGACACCACTGAGCAGCGCATTTGCTTCTGCAACGGCTGAGCCCAGGTCACCATATGCCAGGTTCGCTTCAATCAGAGCAACCCTTTCCTGGTCACTGCGGCGGATTTCGGCCGGCCCTTCGCCGACCACGATTTCTGCGACAGACGACAAAGGAACCGG
>JBBKVS010000159.1:0-3328 GCA_037968555.1 Lysobacterales bacterium
GACACCGACCTGCCGAAACTGAACGAAGTACTGGCCAGCCAGGGCATGGAACCCATTTCGGCGCCCGATGGTTTGCAGCCGGTCCCGCGTGTGGAATGATGTCTGATTGAGCCTGGCTCCGCGAACAATCAGCGGGGCACGGGCGTTGTTGATTTTATTCGGAGTAAAGAATGTCAGTAGCGACTATTGCCGCGCGCAAACCCAAGCTGGTTTCGCTGGAGGCGGGTAAGAAATACTTCTGGTGCCAATGCGGACGCAGTGCCAAACAGCCTTATTGTGATGGATCGCATCGTGGTACTGGATTTGAACCGCTGATGTTCACTGCTCAAAGCGACGGTGATTACCTGCTCTGCGCCTGCAAACAAACCCGCAACGGTCCCTGGTGCGATGGCAGTCACAACAGTTTGGACGATGCCTATGAAGAAGCCAGCGCGGAAGAAATAGCTGCCAGTGCTCACCTGCCGATAACGCCACGTGAGGGTGTTGGCACCGGCAAGGCAGTTCTGGACGGCGGTTGTTATGTGAATACCGTCAACCGTGAGGCGCTGCAACGCCATGGCAATATCGCCTGGCAAAGCATGATAGCGGCAGAAGACGACGCCCGCTGCCTGGCGCTTTATTATCTTGAAGCCCATCCCGGTGAGCCCGCGATGATGGCCTTCCCGGGCAGTAACGTGGCGGTTTTTGTGCTGGCAGGTGAAGGCACCATTACGATTTCTGGCAATCCATTTACCATCCAGCCTGAGCAGGGCCTGTACATCGGCGAGGAAGAAGCTTTCTCCGTGCAGCCTGCTGACGGCACGAAAGAGCTAAGACTGACCATCACGCTTTGCCCGCAATCTCCGGAGCCGCGCTGGTTGGATGCCATGCCGAATAATTTCGATGCCAGCGTCGAGCAGCGGGTATTTGCGGTGGACGTTTCCAAACGTGAAGCGATGGCCGATCGCTTTTACCAGGTGTTGATTGATGATCGCACCGGCTCGGCCGATATGACTCAATTTGTGGGAGAAGTCCCGCGTTCGCGTGCCGCAGGTCACCACCACTTATATGAAGAAACCATCACCATACTTTCCGGTTCGGGCTTTCTATGGACCGAGGGGGCAAAGGCTGAAGTGCAGCCGGGTGACATCATTTTTCTGCCCCGGCGGCAATTGCATTCACTGGAATGCACCAGTGATGAAGGCATGCGACTGGTGGGTGTATTTTTCCCGGCGGGTAGTCCGGCCATCAACTACTGATTTCACTGAGTAAACCCAATCCTGACATCCTCTGCTATGCTTGGCGCACTTTCGCCAGCCGCCCTTCCTGGCCGGTTTGCTGAAACCAACTATTTATCCAAATAAAAACGGAGGCAAACAGTGAGCACACAGCCTAACGTGCCCGGCGTTCCCGGCATACCGCCAGGAGACTTCCTGGGTCATCCCAAAGCCCTTTGGCAATTATCCAACATCGAAATGTGGGAACGCTTTGCCTTCTACGGCATGCGCGCCTTGCTGGCAGTCTATGTCGCCACTACCTTTTTCGGTCACCTCGGTGACCAGGCCAACTCCGAGGCCAGCCTGGTTTACGGTGGTTATACCGCTTTGGTTTATGCCACTGCGATCATCGGTGGCTACATAGCCGACCGGGTGCTGGGTTACCAGCGTTCCATCCTGCTCGGCGCAATCGTCATGGCGGCCGGTCTGTTCGTACTGCTGGCTGAAGACCTGCACTGGTTCCTGGTAGGCCTGTCGCTGGTAGTTGCCGGCAATGGCCTGTTCAAACCCAACATTTCCGTGATGGTCGGCAAGCTGTACACGCAGGAAGATGTGCGGCGGGATTCCGGCTTCACCGTGTTCTACATGGGCATCAATCTCGGTGCCTTTATTGCGCCCTTTATCACCGCTGCCTGGATAGGTGCCACCTACGGCATGAAGTACGGCTTCTGTGCTGCCGGTGTAGGCATGATATTGAGCATGCTGTTCCTGGAAATTGCCAAAGGTTCACTTGGACCGGTTGGGAGACCAGAACCCGGTAAAGACGGTTGGGGCCGTTTCTTCGCAGTGGCCCTGGGTGTGCTGGCGATGGCTTTCGTGGTGTATTTCCTGTTGTCGGAAAGCACCATCCTGGGTTATTTGCTGGTGACCATCATGTTCGGGCTGGCGGCATATTTCATTATTTCCGGCATACGCAGTGGCGATAAGGTGCAATTGCAGCGATACATCGCCATGTTGATTCTGTTTGTGGCCAATGCCTGTTTCTGGGCCCTGTTCGAGCAGGCCGGATCTTCCATGAATTTCTTTGCCCGCGAACATACAACTCCCATGTTTGGCAGCATGGAATTGTGGCAAGCCGGTGGTTTTGGTGTTTTCCAATCGGCCAATCCCATGTTTATCCTGTTGTTTGCACCCTTGTTTGCCGCGCTATGGCCCAAGCTGGAAGGCAAAGGCCTAAACCCATCCATTCCGCGTAAATTTTCTTTTGCGCTGGTCCAGGTTGCACTGGGCTTTTTCCTGCTGGTGTTTGCTATCAACAATTTCCAGAATGCAGCCGGCCTGGTGCCGTGGATATTCCTGGGACTGTGCTACATGCTGCACACCACCGGTGAGCTGTGCCTGTCACCGATTGGCTTGTCCATGGTGACCAAGTTGGCGGCTGAAAAGGAAACCGGTCTGGCCATGGGTGGTTGGTTCTTGTCCATAGCCATGGCGCAATACGTGGCTGGTTTGTTTGCAGCGATTGCTTCCGGCGGCGGTGGGCATGGTACCGAGGTGGGCGCAGGCATTGCCCAGTACGCGGATACTTATATGTTGCTGACCTGGATTGGTCTGGGTTTTGCCGTTGTCTATTTTCTGGCTGCTCCAATGATCAACAAGTTGATGCATGGGGTGAAGTAAAAGCTTGGTCAAACGACCGATCTGCCTGGACCCCGGATCAAGTCCGGGGTGACGTCCCGGATAGTGGCTTGCGCCACTTCCGGGATGACGAGGGAGAGTGTTGTTCCGGGGTGACGTCCCGGATAGTGGCTTGCGCCACTTCCGGGATGACGGGGGAGAGTGTTGTTCCGGGGCGATGATTGATCAGGAAACCCCGGCTTGCCGGGTTTTTTTTTGACCGCAACACCCACCGAAACATTCACTGTGGCTACGCTGCTAAGATAGCTTGCTGCCCCGAGTGAATCCGACAGGAGTTTCTGTATGCCACATTTTGTATCCGCTTTGCGCTCCCAGCTATTATTCTGTTTGCTGGTTTTCGTACTGGCCGCTTGCCAGCCAGCCGATGAAACTACGCAGTCTCAAGTTGGCGCTGAACCGATACCCGCAGCAGAACCTTCACTAGCCTGGAGCGC
>JBBKVS010000160.1:0-11445 GCA_037968555.1 Lysobacterales bacterium
ACGTTTCCATCCAGTAATCTGTGTGGCGTGTCTGTTCCAATCAGGGCAACTTCAGTGCGGTATTGACCATGCCGGCTATCCACTCCGAACGGACCATCCAGGCCAATAGTCAGTTGCACAGCCCAATGGCGATGCAGTTTATTGTCGCCCACCTTGCCGCGATAAACCCCGACTCCCGGAAAAATAGCAGCGCTTCCCTGCCACAAATTGGTGCTAGTGGTCATAATGACTCCTTTCGTGATTCAACCCACTCATAAATGACGGGTAGCAGGTTTGAAGTAAGCAATTGGGAAGTGATTAAACCACCCAGTCCATCGCTATCTTCCTGTGAGGTGCCCGCTTCCGACGATTTTGTGCACACTCGTCTAACGTGACTCATCACCCGGCGCTTTCGCTGAATGCCAGCAACCGCAGCGAATTGAAAACCACAAATACGGTTGAACCCTCATGTACCAATACTGCCGCGCCGATACTTAGACCAAAAAGCGTCGATGGTACGAGCAGAGCAACGATGCCAAGACTCATCCAAAGATTTTGTCGGATGATACGACTGGTGGCGCGGCTGAGCCCAACTGCGAATGTCAGGTGGTTGAGATTGTCCGCCATCAGGGCAACATCAGCCGTTTCGAGGGCGACGTCCGATCCAGCCGCACCCATGGCGATGCCAACTGTGGCATTGGCCATTGCTGGCGCGTCGTTGACACCATCACCAACCATCGCAACTTGCGCCTCTGACCGGAGCTTCTTAATGGTTGTGACTTTGTCATCAGGCATCAAATTGCCGTATGCCTCATCCAGCCCAATTTCGAGTGCAACCGCATCGGCCACTTTCTGGTTGTCACCCGAGATCATGAGCATGCGTTGAATTCCCAGGACGCGCAGACGTGCAATCACACCTTTGGCAGAT
Source organism: Lysobacterales bacterium (assembly GCA_037968555.1). Lineage (GTDB taxonomy): Bacteria > Pseudomonadota > Gammaproteobacteria > Xanthomonadales > SZUA-36 > JAWXBM01. The sequence goes on from JBBKVS010000160.1 coordinate 908, forward strand.
TCTCGCGGTGTATCCATTAAACCAATTACACCGAGATACTGCGTACCTTGCCTCACGAGCATAGTGGTACGTCCTGCGGATTCCAGCTCTTCTGTGCGCATGCGCAGTGAGTCCGGCACTGGCAAGCCCTCAACCTCACTGAAAAGATCGATTTTGCCGATGTAAGTGGATTCGCCGTTGACTTGAGCCTTCACACCCCGTCCGGTAATGCTGCGAAGATCGGAGGCAGCAAAAGGTAAAGTGGAGCCGAGCAATTTTTGGCCATCTCGAACTACTGCGGCAGCCAGCGGGTGATCACTCAGCGTTTCAATGCCCACAGCCACACGTAGCAAACGCGCCTCATCCACGTCCTCAAATGGAACCACATCCGTAAGTTTCGGTTTGCCTTCAGTCAATGTGCCTGTTTTGTCAAAAGCAATCGCGTTCAATCGACCGAGGTTTTCAAGTGGCCCACCTCCCTTAATCAGTACGCCGCCACGCGCGGCTCGGGCAATGCCGCTCAACACTGCGCTGGGCGTTGCGATGGCCAGCGCACATGGACTGGCGGCGACGAGTAATGCCATCGCTCGGTAAAAGCTGGCGCTGAACGGCTCGTCAATGACAACCCAGGCAAACATGGCGAGCACCGCGCCGATCAGCACGACGGGAACGAATATGCGCTCGAATCGGTCGGTAAACTGCTGTGTTGGTGATTTCTGTGTCTCTGCATTTCGCACCATTTCAACCACGCGCGCAAGCGAGGAATCAGCAGCCACTCGAGTGACCTGAATTTCTAATGCGCCGCCGCCATTGATCGAACCGGCAAAAATGCGGTGCGCCGCGTCGACCTGATTCGGCTTGGCAGCGGCCTCGGTATGGTCCGTAACCGGAGATTTCTCGACCGGAATGCTCTCGCCAGTGATGGGTGCCTGGTTGACACTGCTCTCGCCCTTACTGACAAAACCGTCCGCTGGTAAGCGTTCATTGGGTTTGACAATTACAATATCTCCGACCTGCAGTGTCTCGACTCCCACTTCCTGCAACTCGCCGTCACGGCGCACGACCGCAGTTTTGGGGGCCAGCTCCCCCAACGCCTCAATCGCGTGTTTTGCGCGTCCCATGGCGTAACGTTCAAGTGCATGACCAAGGCTGAATAGAAACAGCAGCAGAGCACCTTCCTCCCATGCGCCAAGTACGGCGGCGCCAGCTGCAGCTACCAGCATCAACGAATCAATCTCAAAGCGTCCTGAACGTAAGTTAGTCCAGGCTTCTTTGACGGTGAACCAGCCACCAAAGTAATAGGAACCGACCAAAATCGCCAAAGGAATCCAGGTAGGTAGTACCAAGTACTTTGGTAACAACCATCCCATCAATAGGGTCACAGCGCTGAGTCCCACAAAAATCAGTTCGGTATTCGCGCCAAAAATACCGCCATGAGCATGAGCTTCACCATCAGTGTTTAAATGTGTTTTCTCTGCCATAGATAAATTAATTTATCTCAGTGCTTGCCAGGAGTCCCGTGACATAAATCCAGCCGGCATGTGGCTGGCCGGTTCTGGCATGCTTTCGGATCAATTCGACCGCCTCGGCCGTGCGGTTTTCCCCCTCGCAAACGAGCTCAAGTTTCACTTCAGTGATCACCTTCTGGCCGATTTCCACGGAGTAGCGTTGCTCCTTGCTGTCCAGGGCCTTCAACAGGCCCTGAACATCAATGACGGTGATGTCTCGGAAGCCCGCCTGGTACAGCGCATCGACAACATCGGCAATGCGATTGCGATGGATAAATGCTTTAACTTCATGAGTATTCATGTTCATGATTGCTCCTTGCGGGTTTCAACCCACTCGTAAATGACGGGCAACAAAATCAAAGTAAGCAATGTAGATGTGATCAATCCACCTATCACGACGGAAGCCAAGGGGCGTTGGGTTTCCGCACCCACCCCGGATGATAGAAGCATGGGGATTAGCCCCAGAATGGCGACGCTGGCGGTCATCAACACTGGCCGCAATCTAAGCTCAGCTCCCTTACGGACAGCTTGGGCAACCGTCAACCCCTTCTCACGAAGTTCATTAATGAAGCTCACCAACACAATGCCGTTCAACATGGCGACACCGAACACTGCGATAAAGCCGATGGCCGATGGCACCGAAACATACTGCCCGCTGATGAACAATGCCATGAGTCCGCCGATGGTTGCGAACGGAACGTTGGCGATGATCATGGTGGCGTATTTGAGCGAGTTAAACGCGGTGTAGAGCAACACAAAGATGAAGAAGATGGTCAGAGGTACAATGACCGCAAGCCTGGCCATGGCCCGCTGTTGATTCTCGAAAGCGCCACCCCATTCAATCCAGTAACCTGCGGGCAGGTCTATTTCCGCCTCAATGAGTTTGTTGGCATCTTGTACAAACCCATCGACATCCCGGCCACGTACGTCCATCTGAATCACTGCGTAACGTTGTAGCTGTTCCCTGCGAATAAATGAATACCCTTCTGCCACACTGACATCTGCAACGGACGCCAGCGGCACGATGGCCCCGGTAGCGGTTTTTAGCGGAATTTGCTTGATCGCCTGGACTGAGCTTCTGGATTGGTCATCGAGCCTTGCCGTGATATCAAAGCGGCGAACCCCATCAATCAACGACGAGACGGGCTCATTGCCGATGCCAGTTCGAACCACCGAAAGCACGTCATCGGCATTCAAACCGTAACGGGCCAACTGGTCCCGGTTCACCTGGATGCGGATCTGTGGTTTGCCGATGTTGGCTTCCAGCGAAAGATCGGCGACTCCTTCAACGCCGGCAATCACGTCCTTGATTTCTTCACTCAAGCGATCAAGCTCGGCAAGGTCCTGGCCATAAATTTTTGCCGCCAGCGTGGCGCGGACACCTGATATCAGTTCCTCAACCCGCATCTGAATGGGCTGGGTAAAGGCGATGACCGCGGTAGGAACTACCACTTCCAGTTTTTCCCGCATCGCTTCCGCCAATTCCCCTATGTCCCGACCACCCTCCCACTGGTCCACAGGATGAAGTTCTGTGTAGATCTCCATATAGTTAACGTCTGCCGTTTCGCCTTTCTCCGCTCTGCCGATCATGGCCACGGTAGTCTTTACCTCGGGGAACTGGCTCAGTGCGTTTTCAATATCTTTGGAAATTTTGATGGAGTGGTCCAGTGACGTGGAGGGAATGGAAGTGACACGCCACATGATGGAACCTTCTTGCAGCTGGGGCATGAACTCTTTACCAAGGAATGGAAACAGCGCCAGACTGAACAGCAGAAGACCGGTGGCACCGATAGCGATTTTCTTTTTATTGTCCAGGGACCAGGACAGCAGTGGCAGATATCGTGCTTTGATGTTTCGTACCAACCAGGTGTCACGTTCTTCCTTGGGTTTTAGTATCAAAGCAGCCAACACCGGAATCAAAGTCAGAGTCAGCACCAGCGAGCCTGCCATGGCAAAGCTGATGTTGAAGGCCATGGGCTTGAACAACTTGCCTTCCAGCCCCTCCAGTGCGAACAACGGAATGAAGACAACAATGATGATCAGTATCGCGAATGCAATCGGATTGGCCACTTCCCGTGCTGCGCTTAGCACCGCATTGGTACGGTCAACTGTTCCACCATGTTCTCTTCGCTCAGCCATGATCCGAAAGGCGTTTTCAACCATCACGACCGCCCCATCCACCATCATGCCGATCCCAACTGCCAGTCCGGCCAAAGACATGAGATTGGCCGACAAACCGGTCTGCCCCATGAAGATGAATGCGATCAACATGGCCATGGGAAGTGCCGAGATGACGACCACTGCAGAACGAACTTCGCCCAAAAACAGGAAAAGCACCAGACCGACCAGCAAGGAGCCTTCAATCAGTGCCTTCACGGCGGTCCAGACGGCTTTATCCACCAATTCCGTCCGATCATACACCGGACGAAGCGTGACCCCTTCGGGCAGCGACTGATTCACAATGCTGACCTTGTCTTTGACAGCCTCCACAACACTGGCAGCATTTTCACCCATGCGCGACAGCGCCATTCCCAGGACAACTTCTTTGCCATCACGGGTTACTGCGCCAAAACGCAGGGCATTGCCGAGTTTGATTTCAGCAACATCACGCAAGAACACGGGCGTGCCATCTTCCGCTTTTACCACCATGTCCCCAATATCATGCTCATTCTCAACCAGACCAAGTCCGCGTACCAGGTACTGTTCCTCGCCCTGATCGATGTACTGGCCCCCAACCTGCCGGTTATTTGCCTGTATGACTTCCATCACATCCATCAGGCTGAGGTCGTACTTGATCAGTCTTAACGGGTCGATTACGACCTGGAATTGTTGTTCCTGACCACCCCAGGACATGACATCGTCAACACCCGGCGCTGTGCGCAAAATCAGCCGTACACTCCAGTCTTGCAGGGTGCGTAGATCTCGATCGGTGATGGCCTTATTCAGTTGCTCATCGGCACGTTCCAGGGTGTACCAAAAGACCTGGCCCAGACCGGAAGTATTCGGCCCCATTTCTGGTGTTCCATAACCTTCAGGGATGCGGTCACCTACCTCCTGCAAGCGTTCCATCACCAGGCGACGGGCGAAATAAATATCCATGCTGTCTTCAAAGTAGACAGATACATACGACAGCCCAAACAAGCTCACCGAGCGGATTTCCTGAACGCCGGGTAATCCAGCCATGCCCGACTCCACCGGGAAGGTCAAGAGCTGCTCTACGTCCTCCGCGGCCAATCCGGGTGATTCTGTGTAAATATTTACCTGCGTTGGGGTCACATCCGGAAATGCATCAACGGGTACAGTAGTTACCGCTCTCCACCCTAAAGCAGCCACAACACCGAAGATGATCAATACCAGGAATTTGTACCTTAATGAGGCTTCTACAAGTTTTTCTAACATGACAGCCTCCTAGTGACCTTCGCCGAGCGAAGATTTAAGTAGCATTGATTTAAGATGGAATACACCGCTGGTGGCAATTACGTCACCTTCTTCAAGTCCGGCTTCAACAACTGTCCAGACTCCAATAGTCGCGCCTGTTTTCACGCTCTCGGCATGAAACTCTTCGCCTTCAAGTTTGAATACCGTGGGTGCGCCCTCGATAAGGATGAGCGAATCATTGGGGATGGCCAGTACCGGAGAAGTTGAACCGGTAACAATTTCTGCTTCTACAAACTGCCCAGGATGTAGCTGATCATTGATGTTTTCGACTTCAATTCGAACAGCCTGGGTACGCGTGGTTTCATCCAGTTGATGGTGAAATTGAATTACCGTTCCAGCGATCCAGTCAATGCCGTTGACGCTGACTTTGGCTGGGGTGCCAATTTCAATGTTGGACAGCGTGCTGGGAACGGTACGTGCTTCGACCCACAATGTGGACTCGTCGCTGATCTCAAATAACACTCTGCCGGGTTCAATCAATTCACCCATGATGAAATCGTCACGCAGAATGGTGCCAGCAAGGGGTGCCAGCAAGTCGAACTGCCCTGTAGCCTTGGTCGCATCGCCAGATTTGAGTAGCTCTGCGGCCTGTGATTGCGTCATGCCATAGGCCAGTACTTTTGCCAGTGCCTGTTGTTGGGCCACCTGAGCTTCGGTGTAACGTCGTTCAGAAACGGCTTGTTGCCCCAGGGACTTGACCCGTTGCCACTCACGGTCAGCGACGATCAAACTGCCTTCGGCTTCTGCCATCGCTACACTGGATAGCGTCAACAATCTCTGTCCCGTGACTACGTGGTCGCCCAGGCGAACATGTCGTTTTTCCACTTGGGCGACAATACGTGGTGTGACTCGGGCAGATTGGTAGGCGTTGACGATGACTTCTGCGGGAATGCGCAAGGTTTCATCCAGACTACGACTCGTAATTGCTACCGTGTTTATGCCTGCTTCGGCTCTTTCCTCTGCCGACATCACCAAAGCACTACTCTCTTCTTCATCGTGACCTTCTTCCGCAAGTATGATGCCGCTGTGCAGCACCAAAACGAGGCCTACAAGCCCGAAACTGAATACATTCATTGCAATATTCCTCAATAGGTATTTCGATGTTTTATTGATCACAATGCACCACCCTGACCTAACCATTTATCCACTTGCCCGGATGCGGCCAGCCACTCAAAGCAGGCATTCCACATGGCTAGTTCGAGTTCCAAAGCACTCTCCTGGGTATCCAGTGTCTGCCGTACCTGAACCAGGAAATCCGTGGTGCTAATCTCACCTGCCTCCCATAAGCGGCGTAGTAGATCACCTTGCCGCTGTAAACTGAATTCACCGGTTTGCTTCCAGTCTTGCCAGGCATTGCGGGAGACCTGGTAACGTTCGGTGGCACTTAAGTAACGTGAATAAGCTCGACGAAGCAGGTCGTCTGCCAATTGCTGAGCCTGATCCCGCTCAGCCAGAGCCGCAGTTACCTCGAATTTGTACGAATTGCGGATGTAAAGCGGGATAGACAGGTTGACTCCCACCAGCGTTGAGTCCGCTTCCATGCCTCCACGCACTTGCACTGTGGGGTCCGGTCTGCGCTCCCGGTCACGTAGCTCTGCGAAGGCATTTGCGGTATCAACCCTGCGCTGAGCTACCTGGACTTCAGGTAATGCCAACACGATAGCTTGTGGATCATTGAAGGTCGGTATCAGGGGTGGTTTCGGGTCAATTAACGGCCATTGGTCAGGTGTTGAATTCTGTGCAATATTGCGCACCGCTTGTTTGGCTTCAGCCAATTCAGTGGCGGCAGTTGCTCGTTGGATTTTTGCATCCAATAAGGCCAGGTTAGCCAAGTCCGCTTCAACCTGGTTGAGGTCGCCGGCTTCAAAACGTCGTTGAGCCAGGTCTGCGAAATCCTGCATCACCTGTACCCGCTCTGAGGCCAGATTTTCGCGTTGTACTCCGGTTTGGTATTGAGTAAGCCCTGATAACAACTCAACAGCAAGTACTCGCTTGGTTGCGAGCAATTGTGCCTCCATTGCGTTTCGATCCGATGTGGCCACCATTGAACGGGCTTCGCGTTTACCGTTCCAGTCCAATGTTTGGCCTATGCCAACTTGCCACGTCTGGTCAACGGCGTTTTCATAGTCCGCTTCAAGTGCAGGGTTGTAGAGTGGTCTGCCAGCAGCAGACGCATTTGATTTACTTGCTTCCAGTGCAGCCTGTGCAGCCCGATAGCGAGGATTGGCATCAATCACAATTCGCACAAATGTGCCCAAACTGGGGTCTGCGAGTTCTTCTAGAACCTGTGAATCAACCGGGGGGTTGCCCTGGTCTGACCATGCAGCGTCTGGCCATATAAATAGGGACTGGCAACCGACAAGGGCCACCAAGCCAAAAGTTGGTAATCGCATAAATTTTCTTCCAAAAACGGTAAAACACCGTAGGCACTCCATTTCCTGGGCGCCGTGAGAATTTGAAGAACGAAAACTATGCGTTAGGGGGTGGTGTAGGAGGGGCTTGCAGCAAAGTTGGAATTGTGGATAAACCAAACGCGTCATATCGGCTGGATTCAGCCATCAATGGCGCATTGGAGTTGCTGGTGATACTGGAAGTATGACCGTGACAAAGGTGACCGCACTGATTGTCACTTTCGTCGGAGAGTGGGTCGGGATTTACGGGTGTATGGCCGTCACCCTCCATCTGGTGGACGGTATTATCCCTGTGAGCATGCGATTCTTTAGCCATATCAAATGCACCTTCAGCACTCATAAAGAGCACCGAAAACATCAAGAGGTGGCAAATAAAAGTTCGCATAAGCTGGTCAGACTAACATGTTCAAGGTGATTTGTCTGAATGTTCCAATGCTATTGACCCCTGTATCTTCGGCAGTTTCCGATTGAAACAGCCTTGGTTACCTGAACAATTTAATGAGACTGGTTATTGGTTATTGATTATTGGTCAGGGTTTATATGCACTTCTACAACAATGTGAGCAATGGCCAGATCGGTGGGGATTAGCGATTTATATTCCAAGGGAGTTTTGGGGTTTTTGCTGATAATGGCAATTTCCGCTGCGTAGATGCCGATACCGATACTCCATACGTGCAAATCTGTTATGCGGTCTGTTGAATGCCGTTCAATGGAATCCCGAATTCTGGTCAAGCGATGATCGTCCGCCTGTTTATCAAGTAAAACGCTGGAGGTTTCTCGAATCAGGCTGTATGACCACTTTGCCACCAATACGGCTCCGACAATACCCATGGCGGGATCCAGCCAGTTGGCACCCATGAATTTTCCAGCCAGTAACGCAACGATGGCCAGTACCGACGTTAACGCATCTGCAATCACATGCAAGTAGGCCCCGCGAAGATTATGGTCTTGGTGGAGATCATCATGCGTTTCCCCGTGCTGATGGTGTTCAGAATGCTCATGATCATGTTTTTGCGGTGATCCAACCAGAATCCAGGCGCTGACTCCGTTCACGATCAAACCAACCACCGCAACGATTAAAGCTTGATCGAACGCAATGGGGATCGGGTTGAACAACCGGCTGGTACTTTCAATTGCCATAATCAATACAAACCCCATCAGCATCACTGCACTGGCAAATCCTGCAAGGCTGTTGATTTTGCCGGTACCAAAGGTCAACCTTTTATCAGATGCCAGCCGCCGGGATATAACATAGGCAAAAAACGCAATTCCCAGCGCCGTGGCATGCGAGGCCATATGCAAACCGTCTGCGAGTAATGCCATGGAACCGTAGATCAGCCCCGCTGCGATCTCAACAACCATCATGATCGCAGTGAGGGCTACAACGATGAGCGTACGTTTTTCCCCGGCTTTCACCTGGTCCTGGCCAAAAACGTGGTCGTGTTGCCAGGGGTTTTTGCTAGTCACGGGATACCACCTTTACACGATTCCGGGTTTTCTCCTCTCGACCATGAACCAGGCGATAGAGTGCGGGAAGCACCAGTAAGGTCAGTAAGGTCGAAGAAATAATCCCGCCGACCACCACGGTTGCCAGTGGCCGTTGGACTTCCGAGCCTATTCCCGTATTCAGTGCCATTGGCACAAACCCTAAAGATGCAACCAGAGCAGTCATTAAAACCGGGCGAAGTCTGGTTATCGCCCCTTCGGTGATTGCACCGTCAAGTGTCTGGCCATGAGCGCGTAAATCCCGAATGAAAGCCACCATGACCAAACCGTTGAGCACAGCAACCCCGGAAAGCGCAATGAACCCGACTGCGGCTGAAATTGAAAACGGTATGTCCCGGACCAGCAAGGCAATAATCCCACCGGTTAACGCCAGCGGTACTCCTGAGAAAATTACCCCGGCATCTTTTACCGAGCCGAGTGCCATTACCAGTAATCCCAATATCAAGGCCAGCGTCATTGGAACCACTATGGCGAGTCGTCTGGTTGCGGATTCCAGTTGCTGAAATGTACCACCGTATTCAGTCCAGTAACCCGGCGGAATTTCAACTCTTGCCTGCACTTCACGTTGAACATCCCTCACAAAAGAGCCAAGGTCGCGACCCCGGACATTGGCGGTCACCACTACGCGACGTTTGCCATTTTCACGATTGATCTGGTTGTAGCCCGAATCCAGTTGCAGCTTCACCAATTCACGCAGGGGAACATAGTTGCCGTCGGCAAGCGGAACGGGCAGGTTGCCTAACCAATCCGTGTTGGATCGCAATTCTTCAGGTAAACGAACCACGATGTCTGAGCGTTGGTCCCCTTCATAGTATTGACCGGCCACGCTGCCACCCAGTGCAGTTGCCAGCAGGTCCTGCAGCTCGCTGATACTGACTCCGAATTGAGCCAGGGCATCACGATTCGGCGCAATGGTCATCACTGGCAATCCGGTGGCTTGTTCCACTGCAACATCAGCGGCGCCGGGAATGGTGGAAAGTACCGCTTCTATGTCATCGCCAATGGCGATGAGCCGATCGAAATCGTCACCAAATACCTTGATGGCCAGTTCAGCACGAACGCCGGCGATCAGTTCATTGAAGCGCATCTGGATGGGTTGTAAAAATTCATAGCGGTTTCCGGGAATAGGGTTTACCTGGGCTTCGATATCCGCGATTACCTCGGATTTGGGTTTGTCTGGATCAGGCCATTCATCGCGAGGCCTGAGAATAATGAAGTTGTCCGCCACGCTGGGCGGTACGGCCTCTGTGGCTACTTCAGCGGTACCGATCTTGGCAAACACGGTTTCCACCTCCGGCAGTTTGCGGATCGCCTTCTCAAGTTCTTCCTGTAATCGAACAGCCTGTTCTAACGAGGTTCCGGGTATGCGTAAGGCGTGCATGGCAATATCGCCTTCGTCCAGTTCAGGGACGAACTCTGTGCCCAGGCGAGTAGTTGCAAAAGAGCACAGGATTACCAGCACGACTGCCAGCAGGATCACGCTCCAGCGAAAACGCAGGGCAGCTTTCAGCAAGGGCCGGTAAACCGTCTGGGCAGAGCGCACTATAAGGTTGTCTTTTTCCCGTATGGGCTTACGAAAAATCAATGCAATACTTGCCGGCACAAAGGTCACTGACAGAATCATGGCACTGATAAGTGCAATAACAACGGTAATGGCCATGGGGTGAAACATTTTGCCTTCTATGCCGGTGAGCGC
>JBBKVS010000161.1:0-7505 GCA_037968555.1 Lysobacterales bacterium
CAGCTGATTTTCCCGCGGTTCGAAGTTGCTGCCATCGCTGGCTGCAAAGCGGAAAGGCAGCGATACCAGTTGCATGCCTACATTCTGCTGCAAGGCAAAGTGCAGGTGTGGGCCGGAGCTGAAGCCGGTATTTCCCGAACGGGCAAGGCGCTGGCCGGCTTTGACTCGTGCCCCTGCTCGTATGGCCACGCTGGCCAAATCCAGGTGCGCATAAACGGCCATGGTGCCGTCTTCATGCAGAACGCGTACATGATTAGCCTTGTCGGCAAACTTCTTCATGTTTGTCCCACCCTTGTTGAAGTCTTCTTCAATGTCCATCACCACACCCGCCTGCACTGCCAAAATAGTGGTGCCCACCGGCATCACGATGTCGATGGCATATTCGCTGTCCGGGCTGTTATGCGTGCGTGTTCCCAGGAAGCCCTGGCTGATGGGATAGCTCTCGCCAGCCGGAAAGGGTGCTTGCAGAATGCTGTTCTGCACGCGCTGGGCTATGGGTGGGCCGGGTACAGAAGACAGCTGAATCTGGTAACTGAAGCCCTGTTGGGGGTCCAATGAACCGATGCCCACCAGCATCTGTTCAGTTTGTCGTGGCACCACAAAACGAGCGGGTAATGCGGGCTCGGTGATGACGTTTATGGCATTGGCCAAACGGAATTCCACCTCGACCGGACCCCAAAAATCATTGAACAACAGGTAGACCGGGCTGGATTCCGTGCCTTCACGGCGCAACTTGATGCGCGGCTCGGCCTCCTTTTGCATGAAAATGGCTTCGAATTCCTGGCCTTCGTCCGGCTTCTTGTCGGTGAAATGCCAGATGCCATCCTTGTCCTGGAATTTGTAGATATTATCGGCCTGCACAACTGGAGACAGCAAAGCTGTTGCAGCGATCATCCCCGCAGCTGCCTGCATCCATGCCAGTAAATTAATTGTTCGTGGTTTCAGCATTCGATCACATTCACCGCCAGGCCGCCCCGGGACGTTTCCTTGTAGTGGCTTTTCATATCCGCACCGGTCTCACGCATGGTCTTGATCACCTTGTCCAGCGAGACGCGGTGTTTGCCGTCGCCGCGCATGGCCATGCGTTGTGCATTGATGGCTTTGACGGCACCCATGGCATTGCGTTCAATGCAGGGAATCTGTACCAGGCCGCCGACCGGGTCACAGGTCAGGCCCAGGTTGTGCTCCATGCCGATTTCCGCGGCATTTTCCACCTGCCAGGGCGTTCCACCCATGGCTGCAGTCAAACCCCCCGCCGCCATCGAGCAGGCCACGCCCACCTCACCCTGGCAACCGACTTCAGCACCGGAAATGGAGGCATTGAGCAGGTATAGCGTGCCAATGGCTCCGGCCGTGAGCAAAAAGTCCACCACCCCTTCATCGCTGGCATCGGGAATAAACTGCAGGTAATACTGGATGACAGCCGGAATAATTCCGGCGGCACCGTTGGTGGGAGCTGTAACTACTCGCCCGCCAGCGGCGTTTTCTTCATTCACCGACAAGGCAAATAAATTTACCCAATCCAATGCGCTCAGTACGTCACCTGATGGGGCCTGGGTTTGCAGTTCGCGATACAGGGCTGGTGCACGGCGTTTGACCCGCAGCCCACCGGGCAGATCGCCTTCCTGTGTATAACCCCGCTCTATGCAAGCGCGCATGGCCGCCCAGATGTGCAGCAGGCCGGCATGAACCTCGCTGGCCTCGCGCCAGGTTTTTTCATTTTCCAGCATCAGCCTGGCAATGCTCAGATTCTTCGATTCGCACAGCTCCAGCAACTGGTCGCCACTGCTAAAAGCAAAAGGCAGAGGTGTTTCATCGGCCACAATGCGGTCTTCCGCAGCGCGATCCTGGTTCACCACAAAACCACCCCCCACTGAGTAGTACTCGCGTTGCATGGAGCTGCTGCCATCTGCGGTAAAAGCTTCGAAGCGCATGCCATTGGGGTGATGTGGCAATAACTGGCGCTTGTTGAATTTCAGGTCCTGATCAGGATTGAAGCTGATCACCGGACCGTTTGGCAAGGCGATTTCCTGCCGCTCACGAATGGTCGCTAACAGCGTTTCGATGGCGTCCGGATCGACCAGGTCGGGCATCTCGCCTTGCAGGCCCAGCATGATGGCCTTGTCCGTGCCATGTCCACGGCCGGTATGCGCCAAAGAGCCAAACAAAGTGGCCTGGATGCGAGCGCAGTCTGCCAGGCAGTCCATCTGCTCCAAGCGGCGCACAAAAGTGCAGGCTGCTTTCATCGGGCCCACCGTATGTGAACTGGATGGGCCTATGCCAATTTTAAAGAGATCAAAAACACTGACGGCCATGGTCGGTTATTCCTGCAATGCCTGGGGCCAGAAATACGCAAGGTGCTGGCAGATTGGCACTCAGGGTAACATTTCAAGGCCTCAAAATCCGCGCCAAACTGCTAAGCTTCAATATCTACCTGGAGGGACTGCACATTCATGAAGCCAGCCTGTGTGCTAACACTCTATAGCCGAACCGACTGCCACCTTTGTGAGCTGGCCGAGCAATTACTGGATGATTGCGCTGTAAGTTGGCAAACGGCGGATATCGAATCGGACCTGGGCCTGATTCGCAAATACGGAAATCACATACCCGTGCTATACCGCGCTGATATTGACCGCGAACTGTTCTGGCCCTTCGATAACGTGACGCTGCAGGATTTCATAGAGCTTGAGATCTGAACGCAGAGAAACTGCTGTGTTGGCAGAGTGCCAATCCGCCCAACACAGCGGCTTAAGCGCTAGGTAGCCTGTCAATAATCGCGATGGCCTGATCGACTGGAACAAAAAGCTCGCCCAAAACCGTCGCTGATCTTGTCCATCCACTCCCTGGCGATGATGGCCAGTCCTGCGAAAAAGCCGCGCGTACGTGTTTCGGTTTCCTTCATCATCAAGCCGGCAACAACATAAGCGGCCAGTGCGGGCAGGGTAAAGAACAGCGTCAGAAAAATAGTAGCCAGTCGTACACACCAGGTTTCCCAGCCCATGCGCGTGGCAATGGCATTGCATACCCCCAAAACGATGGGCTGGCCAGGCCTGCCTGCCAGGGCTTCACGGATTTCCTGCATGATGCTATCGGTGGTCATGGTTTCGACTCCCTGTGGTTGAACTGGACCTAAAATTTTTTCGCTTGAATTATAGGATGCAGGATTCGTGCCACGGTTGCATGGGCCTGAAGTAATAGCCTGAGTAAACTTGAAACCGCTACAGCTGTAATGCTTACAATCCACGTAAGCGCACAACGACATCATCAAGCATTACCAAGGGGGCAATGAATTGACAGACTGGCGGCCGGTTTCGCCAAAATCTGTAGAAACTCGCCTGATGTGGACCCTATGCTAAACTCGCGGCGATCCTCAATTAGGCCCGGTATGGGACAAGCCCCGACTCCAATCGCTTTCCTGGATGGTCCCCGCCTGGCGCGCGCTGTAGCTGCTGGCATAGCGCATTTATTTCAGCGCCGTGATCTGCTGAATCGCATCAATGTATTTCCGGTGCCCGACGGCGACACCGGTACCAATCTGGCCTTCACCTTCAAAACCATTTTGGATGCAATCAAACGTAAACCGCTGCAGCGCGTTGATGAGCTGATGAGCCTTATTGCCAATGCTGCACTGGACGGTGCCCGAGGCAATTCAGGTGCCATCATGGCGCAGTATTTTCAGGGTTTCAGTGAAGCCATGGTCGGTAAGCGATTACTCACAGCCAAAAATTTTTCCACAGCGTCGGCAGCGGGTGCCCAGTCGGCCTGGAAAGCCATGTCCAGCCCGGTGGCCGGCACCCTGCCAACTGTGCTGGAAGATTTTTCCAGGGAGCTGCTGGACCAGGAATCTGCCGGCGTCAGTGATCTGCAGACCCTGTTGCGGCGGGGCCTGGAGCGCGCACGCGAGTCCGTAGCGAACACGCCTAATTTATTACCGGTATTGCGCCAGGCTGGGGTAGTCGATGCTGGCGCCCAAGGATTTGTGGATTTCCTGGACGGTATCTGGACCTTTGTGGAATCGGGGCATACGGATGCCGTGCCTGCAGACCTGGAATCGGGCGATTCATTTTCTGCCCAGGATTTCGATGTGGGCGAGCATCGCTATTGCACCGAATGTGTGATTGAAGGCGCGGAGCTGGACCGCGAGGCCGTGATGCAAGCCATGCAGCAGCTGGACTCCAGTTCATTGGTGGTAGCTGGCAGCGCCAACAAGGTACGAGTGCATATCCATGTGAATCAGCCTTCGGAAGTTTTCCTCGCAGCTGAGGCATTCGGCACGGTGGTACAACAAAAGGCTGATGATATGCAACGCCAGCACGGCCTGATGAATCACAGTGGCACGGTTGCTATCGTGGTGGACTCAGGCGCGGATATTCCCGCCTCTGAGGTTGATCGTCTGGCTCTGCACGTAGTCCCGGTCCGCCTGAGCTTTGGTAAAAAAGAGTACCTGGACGGCATCACACTAAGCAGCGAAGACTTTTACCGAAAACTGAAGGAATGCCCGGAAGCGCCCAAAACTTCACAGCCACCTGCCCAGGATTTCACCAGAGTTTACAGCCTGCTCAATTCGCACAACTATGAAGTGATTTCAGTCGGGATTTCCAGCCTGCTCAGTGGCACTACCTCGGCAGCACGCAGCGCGGCCAGTCGACAAGCGGCAGGGCAGGTGCGGGTATTCGATAGCCTGAATGCCTCTGGAGGGCAAGGCTTGTTGGCCATCATTGCCGCTGAAGCGGCCGAGCGCGGTATGTCGGCCGATGAAATAGAAGCGGTTCTGCTGGAGCTCCGCGCGGAATGCCGGGTGTTTGCCGTCGCCAACGACCTCAGTTACGCCGTCAAAGGCGGTCGAGTGAAACCCTGGGTCAAGTGGCTGGCTGATCATTTGCGCCTGAACCCGGTACTGACTGCCACACCCAAAGGCAAACTCGGTCTGGCCGGTTTTCACGTGGGCAAAGGAGCACAGCCAGCCCGGCTCGTCGCCAGCGCCCTCAAACACATGCAGCCGCAACAGATGTATCGGGTTCTGATCGCGCATGCCAACAACCCTCAGGGTGCAGCATCCGTTCGCCGTGCGGTGCTGGCACTGCATGCGCGTATCCATTCCTGTCATCTGACGGAGGCCGGTTCGGCGCTGGGCGTTCACCTCGGACCGGGTGGCTTGATACTGGCTTTTGTGCCTCAACCCGATATTCTGGCTGCGCCGTGAAACTTCTGGGGCCAGATGGTACCCAAACCCAGGACTGCATGAACCTCAGGTTTTAGGTTTTTATGATGCTTGCTGTGATGATCAAAATTTTGTTGGCTTACGCCCTGGGCTCTTTGTCCGGCAGCCTGATGCTGGGTTATGTGCGACATATTGATATACGCACTATGGGTAGCGGCAATGCCGGTGGCACCAACGCCTTTCGCAGCGTAGGCAAGAAATTTGCCCTGGCGGTGGCCATTATCGATGTGGCAAAAGGTGCGATTGCGGCCGGACTCATTCCTATGTTACCCATTCCAGCTACCACCAGCCCGGTCAGTACGGGCGTGCTGGTGGTCTGTTGTGGCTTTGCGGCAGTACTGGGGCATTGCTACCCGGTCTGGCACGGCTTTCGCGGCGGCAAAGGCGCTGCCACAGCGGTTGGCGCATTGGCCGTGATTCAGCCCTGGGTATTGCCCTGGATGTTCCTGACCTGGTTCCTGGTAATTGGATTTACCGGCTGGGTCGGTCTGGGAACCATGTTGGCCGGTATCAGTATCGTTCCAGCCATGCTGTGGCTGAAGGTACCACCGGAGCAGTTGTGGCTGGGTGTGGCTCTGGCTCTGTTCATGCTGTTTACCCACCGCAACAATATTCGAAAAATGCTGCACGGCGAGGAATACTGCTTTGAGAAAGCCCGCATCCTGCGCCGCCTGTTTTCCTGATGGGCAGTTTAGTGACCTGTTACCGCCAAATCAGTAGCGCCTGGCTCGGTTTGGCGGCGCCTGGCTTGGTCTTCACTCAGCCGATAGCTATGGCTATCGGCCTCACTCCAGACCAGCACCAGGCACCACCACTCCTTCGCCATGCTACTACCGCTTTGATGGTTAAAGGCCACTAGTCCAGTGAATTTGAAAGTCAGTTTGGTGTAATGCTTTTTCCTCCCCTCAATGAGCAGCTTATCCGTGCTGTACTGAGTCCGGCTTCAGCCGCAGCCCTGCAAAAGCTCAGCCTGTTGGATCAAACCAATTCGACCAATGAAGTGCTGCTGCAGATGCCAACTGCCGAGCGACACGCATATGCCGTGCTGGCCGACCAGCAAACGGCAGGCCGGGGAAGACGCGGTCGTCGCTGGCAGTCACCGGCTGGCAGCAATATCTACCTCAGCCTGGGCTGGAATTTCAGCCTGCCAGCCAGTGAGCTTGCCTGCTTGTCATTGGCAGTGGGCGTGGCCGTGGTGCTGGGGCTGGAGCGATGTGAGCTTGAGGGACTCGGTTTGAAATGGCCCAACGATGTTCAGCTTGCAGGCAAAAAGCTGGGCGGCATTCTGCTGGAATCCCGAATTGGCGAAGCGGGCGCCAGCAGCGTGGTTGCCGGCATCGGTGTAAACGTTTGCATGCCGGCGCAATCCATCGAGGCTGAAGCAATTGACCAGCCCTGGGCCAATATTGCTGGATTGAATAATGATCCCGGTGATATGGGCCTGCGAGATCGCATTGCTGGCCACCTGCTCGACCAGCTTGTGGCTGGTTTTATCCAGTTTGAAAGCAGCGGTTTTGAGGCGTTCCGGCAGCATTGGTCGCGTCTGGATGTGTTGCGCGGTAAAAATATTACCGTGCGTTCCGGTGAACAGGTTTTGCAGGGTCAAGCTCAGGGTATCGATCAGCAAGGTAATCTGTTGCTGGCCGAGTCGCATCCGGATGGCAGCCACAGCGTCAGATCGTTAAATGTCGGCGAAGTCAGCGTCCGCCTGGATTAGTGACCTGTAACCGCCAAATCAGTAGCGCCTGGCTCGGTTTGGCGGTGCCTGGCTTGGTCTTCATTCAGCCGATAGCTATGGCTATCGGCCTCACTCCAGACCGGTACCAGGCACCACCACTCCTTCGCCATGCTACTATCGCTTTGACAGTTACAGGCCACTAGTTTTTAAGCAACAGCCGGCAAAACAACTGCAGTGCAAATTTTCAGCGATCCGGGTGTTTACCTGACTGACTTTGGTCTACAATACCGCCCTCGCAAGTTCCAGCCATGCCGGCATAGCTCAGTTGGTAGAGCAACTGATTTGTAATCAGTAGGTCCCGAGTTCGAATCTTGGTGCCGGCACCATTTCTAAAGAAGCTAGCTGCCTGTTGGCTTTGGTATTCCAGTTAGAAAAATTAATTCGAACTCGTTCGACAAATTCGACGGGATGCCGTTTACGCACATCCATGTGCTGCACGGCACCGATGCATCCCTGCATAATGCGAATTTGAACGCAAAAGCGCAGCGTTGCGGCCCGAAGGGCGAAGTACATGGATGTACGGAGTAATCTTGGTGCCGGCACCAT
>JBBKVS010000162.1:0-27220 GCA_037968555.1 Lysobacterales bacterium
TGCGATGCAATCGGGCTGGTGTCATCAGGATAAGGCACCTGCGCGGCCAATGCCGAGTCATTGAACAGGATATGTCTTTTGTCCAGGTAGGGAATACCGTAGTGGCCGCCCAACAGCACGGACGCAAATCCAGAACAATCGATGAACAGGTCACCTTCGATTGCACCCATTTTGGCCGTGGTCACTGAGCGGATATTCTCACCAGGATCACCATCGACGCTGGTGACATGATCCAGAATATGCCGCACTCCAAGCCGCGAGACGCAGTGATCGCGCAGCAGCAGTGCAAATTTCTCTGCATCGAGATGATAACCATAGTTCGCCACGGCGGCGTACTCCGGCGTGATGGCCTGCTTTGGCGCCAGGCCTTTGTCACAAAGATAGCCCTGGACACTCACAGCATTGACGAACGAGACTTTGTCCTGGTGTTCCTGCCAGTGCGGCACCAGGTTGACTGCTGGATACCCGGCCGGTACCGAGAACGGGTGATAGTACTGGTCACCTGGCGAGGCCGTGACCCAGTCGACAAACCGGGTTCCCTGCTTGAACCCAGCTGAACAGGCAGCCAGAAATTCTGCTTCCGGAATACCGATTTTCTGCAAAGTGGCGCGCATGGTGGGCCAGGTGCCCTCACCCACACCGATAGTGCGCACATCAGGCGACTCGATCAAGGTCACGCTTATCTTCGGCTCTGCCCCTTCAGCAAATTCACTGGCCAGCAAACCTGCTGTTATCCAGCCAGCACTGCCGCCACCGACGATCACAAGTTGTTTGATTGGTTTGTTTTGTTGGGTGTTCATAGGAAAAAAAAGCCGCTGTCATCAGCGGCTTTAATCTTACTCTGCTTGGGCGGCATCAGAAGCGATAAGTCGCTCCGATGTTGTACCGGGCACCGTATTGGTTGCCGCGCAGGAATTGCTCTTTGTACCGCACATACACGCGTTGTGTTTCTTCGGTGATATTGATTGCCTCGAAGAATACAGACAACTTGTCTGTGGCAAACCAGGTGAAATTCCCATCCAGCGAACCATAGCTTTCCACGAAAATGGGCGAGTTCTGCTGGTCAAAGCCTGCGAGGAACTCGTCACGCCAGTTGTAAGCCAGGCGCGTGGAGATTTTTTCATTTTCGTAGAAGGCGATCAGGTTGGCAGAATCGCTCAGGCCCGGCAGCGCGAACTGCACGCCAATAATATCCCGGTCTGCATCCACATCACCATCGACGATGGTCGCATTAGCCTGCAAACCGAAGCCGGAATCGCCGAACATGTGCTGGACCTGCAATTCCCAGCCATACAGGGTACCGACTTCCGCGTTTGTCGTGGTTGTGACGTCCCAAACCACCAGCGGATCACTCGGTTGACCCCGAACCGGGGCGGTTGCTTCCCGGCCCAGGTTCTGGTTGATGCGCGAGAAGATGTTGGCATTGGTCAGCGGAACACCTTCTGCTGACAGCTGGGCACGTGCTATATCTGCCTGGGCACCAAAGTATGGATCTGTGAGACCCGGAAATGTCTGCTCAACGGTTGTCGATATCAGGAAGTTATCGACGACTTTTCTGAAGTAACCAATGGCTGCGTAACTGCCTTCGCCGTAATACCACTCCAGTGACAGGTCGAAGTTGTCGGAAACGTAAGGCACCAGGTCCGGGTTTCCGGAACTGACTTTGCGATTATTGAGCTTGGGATTGCTGATGAAGGACCGGGTCGGGTTGAGAGCGCCAATCGGCGGGCGCGCCAACGTCCGGCTGTATGAGAACCGGGTTATCACGTCGGGTACCACTTCCAGATCCATGTCGATGCTGGGCAACCACTGGGTATTACTGCCTTTACCCGTGACAAATTGCGAGTCCGACGCGTATTCCGTGACGAACTCATCGCCACCTACCCAAATGACTGCCTGGGCCGGTACTTCGTCGCCGGTCGACGTGGTTGAGGTTTTTTCATACCGCACCCCGACGCGCGCGTTGAAGGGCATATCATTGAAGGTGTCTTCGAAAATGGCCTGCAAATATGCAGCATCGAGCACCTCTTTGACACCACCGCCACTGGCATTACCCAATGGGCCGGACCAGAAATACCCTCTGTTACCGCCAGGGTCCTGGAAGGTCGGACCCCAACCTGGCCAATAAACGCCTGTACCTACCGGGTCACCGCTGGCATCAAGGGATTCGTATATATCCACAATGGTATTGAAGTCAGTCACATAGTAGGTACTGAGGGGGTAGTTACCGCTATTTGAGAAGCCGCTTAGCAAACCGTCGAAACTGGCCAATTGAAACAGATTGTCCGGCCAGTACTGGGCCGAAGTTAACCAGAACCCGGCCGGGAGCAGACCTGATAGTGCGTTCCGGTTCACGAACTCCTGATCAGTCCTGGCGAACCCGAAATCGATACGCGAGAGGGAGGCACCCGTGCTCGTATTGTCCCAGGACGCCTTGAGCTGTACCTGGGTCAGGTCATTTTGGTTATCAACATCGAAGGCCTGACCAAACAGCGAGCCAATGTCACTGGGCAGCAAAGCCGCCTGTGGCAGCCCCGTTTCCGTGTTTCGGAAGGTAGCATTCCAGATGGGGATACCACTGGCGCCATAGGTTGCTGATTTCTCTATGATGTCGGCAGTGAAGGGTCCGGCCCCCGGAACGAATCCGCACCAGCTGCAAAACGTGTTGCCGATGATCAGGTTGGCCTCACTGCCGGGCACGCCGCCACCGAGATCGCCACCCTCAAGTGTCGAACTCGAATCGTGTGCATCCAGGTTGATGCTGAAGTTGTCAGTGGCCTGCCATTCAACATTGAAGCCAAGCGAGTCGTTTTTCTTGATGGTATGGTCGCGAGCAACATTGATCGCATAATCTCCGCTGGTCTGCGTGACGTCCGTCACGGTGCCGCGCTCGTTGACCCGCGCACGGATATTGGGGTTGGCAAACCAGATACCGAAACTGTTCGTATCCTTTTCGAAGTCCACTTCCGAATAGGTGTAGTCCAGCGTCATGGTCAGCCGGTCGTTGGGTGCGAACTGCAACACGGCCTGGCCATTGATACGCTCGCGGGTTATATCAGAAAATCCATAGCCTGCATTTTGCGGATGCCACCAGAGGCCATCGGCACGCTGGTTGTTATTTTCCACCACACCACCATCCAGGCCGTAGTTGGGGATCCAGCTGTCAACACTTGCAAACTCTTCCCGGTTATCACGCACCTGGTAAGAGCCTGCGAGCAAAATACCGATCTTGTTATCGGCAAATGTGTTGCTGAACAGGCCCGCCACTTCCGGCGTGATCTCGTCCAGATTGCCGAGGTCACCGTCTGACGAGGAGGTTTCATGTACTGCTTTACCGGTGAGGAACGCAACCATGTCCGGATTGGAGAAAGGGCGAGCTGTCTCAATATTGACCGTTGCGCCGATACCGCCCGTGGGCAAATCTGCCCGGCCGGTTTTGTACACTTCGACTGCACTGATGCCACTGGTGGATATATCTGCAAAGTCAAATGAACGCCCCCCTTGGGTGGGCATGGAACGGCCATTCAGGGTGACGAGGTTGAATTCGGGGCCCATGCCGCGGACCGTAATCTGGGAACCTTCATTGTTGCTGCGATCGATGGATACGCCGGGAATGCGTTGCAGCGCTTCCGCCAGGTTCTGGTCGGGGAATTTGCCCAGGTCTTCATTGGTGATAGCGTCGACAACACCACTGTTTTCACGTTTTCTATCCATCGCACGGATCAAACTGCCGCGGACGCCGGTGACTGTAACTTCCTCCAGCGCATAAACGTCACTATCATCTTGAGCGCTTTCCGCCTTTTCCGCGGCGACCTCATCATTCACCAGTTCATCGCCAGTATCCTGAGCGTATGACGGGGCTATGACAGAAAACCCCAGGGCAAGAGCAATTCCCGTCGCCAGTGGTGTTTTGCAGAATTTAACTTTTTTCATTGAGAAGCCTCAGCGTGTGCTTGTAAGTTGACAGTGCCTTAGGCATTGCGCGACATGGTTATATTTTTGTACAAAATCTCTGAATTAACTTAATCCGAATACCATATTGAAGTTTATGACAGTTTTGTGACAACGCTGTCAGGTTTTTATTTATAAACCTGATTGACAGCGTTGTCAACATGCTAGTATTTTACGGTACGAAGATTAAAGGTGACCCCCAGCTTGCAGAAATTGAATACCAACATCTCACCTGAAGCCAGAGCACGCCGTGCCTGGCAGGGACGGGTGTCCGGCTGCATGCTGGGTAAGCCACTCGAAGTGCTTTCCTTCCAGCAAGGCAGACAGGGAGTGGAATCCTACTTGCGGAAGGCAGACGCATGGCCGCTACGCGATTACGTTCCAGCCTTGCCGGGAAGCATTGTCGAACGTACCGGCAAGGCGAGTTGCCGCGAGCACCTGGTTCGGGCAGAGCCGGATGACGACATTAACTACACGGTGCTGGCTTTGCTGCTGATGGAAGAACATGGAATGAATTTGCAAACCAGCGACGTGGCGCGAGCCTGGCTTCGGCTGTTACCTGCTGGATCTACCTGGACAGCGGAGCGCGCCGCTTACCAGGTTCTGCTGTGCAACATGGACAGCGAGTTCGTCAACGGCGCCAAGGCTGGGTTTGACCTGGCACTATGTTCTGAAAATGACTTCAACGAATGGATTGGTGCACAGATTCGCACCGACCTCTACGGCTGGGTTTGTCCGGGACGGCCAGAGCTGGCGGCAGGCTTGGCAAAACAGGATGCCATGCTGTCCCACCGTGGAGAAGGCGTCCACGGGGCCGTTTTTATCGCAGCGCTGGGTGCAGCCATTCCCGTTATGCAGACTCTTGAAAGCGCCATGGACTGTGCTCTTGAGCATATTCCAGGTGAGTCGGCAGCGGCCTCTGCGGTTCGATTCGGCCAAAAACTGCACAACGCCCCCTTTGCGGAGGCAATGGATCAATTGCAGGAACGTTACGGGCATCTTTCCCCGGTGCACACCCTGAATAACCTGGCTCTGCTTACCTGGGCGCTTTGCTCCGCTGCCGATGATTTCAGCACGGCTATCGGGAATGTAGTGTGCGGAGGCTGGGACACCGACTGCAATGGGGCAACTGTAGGTGGCCTGTTGGGACTGGCCGGGGTTTGTATGCCGGATCACTGGACTGCTCCGTGGGCTGGTCGAATTGGAGTGGGTCTGGCAGGAGTTGGCGAGCTCAGGCTGGACGATGTGGTGGCCCGGACAATAGCGGTGACTGTCAAACTGAAACACGAGAAACTCCAATGAGCCTGAGTCATTACCGAATCCACCCCTGGCTTGTCGGCCTGCTGATGGCAGTTACCGCCTCAGCCGAAGTTGCTGCGGCGCAACAGGCACACGAACCAGGCCGCACCCAATACCAGGCACCCAGGGCGCTTTTGACTCCGGAAATCGACGGCATTGCGGACGAAGTCGCTTGGGCCCAGGCTGCATGGCAGGAGGTAGACCAGCTGTGGCTGGGGCCGGAATTCAATGCTGCCGACTACTCGGGGCGTTACAAGGTCGTCTGGACGCCAGAATCCATCTTCATACTGTTCGAATTCGTCGACGATGTGCTATACGACGGCCACCGGGACCCATTGGTGCAGTATTGGGACGACGATTGCCTGGAAATTTTTATCGACGAGGATTTTTCCGGGGGCGACCATCAATACAGCCATAACGCCTTTGCCTATCACCTGTCACTGGACAACCGCGCAATTGATATCGGGGTTGACCAGCAAGCCCGTGACTACTCTCACCACGTCGAAAGCAACTGGAAACAATCCATTGAAGGGATTACCTGGGAGGTCGCAATTACGGTTTATGCCGATGATTACGTGGATGATTCCGAATCAAACCAGCCAGTGACACTCTCTCCCGGCAAGATCATGGGGCTGATGGTGGCCTACTGTGACAATGACGGCAGCGAGTTGCGCGAAAATTTCATCGGTTCGGAGTCTGTTCCTTCGGGCGCAAAGGATCGTGGCTGGATTGACGCCGGCTTGTTCGGCTTATTGGAACTGGTCGATGGCAGATAAAAGCACCAAGATGGCTGTGAATTTTTCCGCCCGGGTCGATAAAGCCCCAAACGGCGGGTTCGACACTGTGGGCAACAAGCGCTTCTACCAGATTCGAAATGTGGATTCCTTGAAACCCTTTCTGGTAAGCGTGGTCAGCAGTGACGACCACTGGCAATTTGTTTCTTCCACCGGTGGCTTGACGGCTGGTCGCGTGTCGCCAGACACGGCCTTGTTTCCATACATCACCGTGGACAAGCTGCATGACAGCCGCACGCACACCGGCAGCATCACCGTGTTGCGTGTCAAGGGCAAGCATGAAGACCGGATATGGGAGCCCTTCAACCCAGAACATTACAACCGTTATGCCATCAACAGAAACCTGTACAAGAGCCTGGGAGGCGACACGCTGTGCTTCGAGGAAGTCAATCACGACCTGATGCTGGCGTTTCGCTACACCTGGCGCACGAGCCGCGAATTCGGCTTCATTCGCCAGTGTGAACTCGAAAACCTGGGGCAGGTACTGGTAGAAATCGATTTGCTCGACGGTCTGCGCAACATCCTGCCTGCTGGTACCCCGCGACACATCCAGTCTGTTTCAAGCAATCTCGTTGATGCTTACAAGTGGAATGAGCTGGATAAAGACAGTGGACTGGCGCTGTTTACACTGTATGCCGGCATTACGGATCGCGCAGAACCTTACGAATCCATGAAGGCAAACACGGTATTTTGCCTGGGCTTCGACCAATTCAAAGCCATGATATCCAGTGACCAAATCGGACAATTTCGGCGCGGCGAGGCAGTAAAACAGGAATCCCATGTCCGCGGCGTGCGAGGCGCCTACCTGGTTAACACTGCGCTAAAATTGTCACCCGGAATGTCCCAGACCTGGCAGTTTGTCGCCGATATCGAAAAAACACAAAGCCAGGTCCTGGGTTTGCGCCAGCAACTTTCAGATCCGGCTGAGGTAGCCCGGTCTATCGATATTTCTGTTGAGCAGGGCAGCGATGCCTTGACACGGTTGATGGCCGCTGCCGACGCCCTGCAGTTGACGGCGGAAGAGTCCGTGTCGGCTCATCACTACGCCAACGTGATGTTCAACGTATTGCGTGGCGGTACTTTGGCCGATCAATACGAACTTCCTGCGGAAGATTTTCGCCAAAGTGTCAGGCACTTTAATTCCGCTGCTTTTCAACGCAACCATGAATTGCTGAACCAGCTGCCGTCCAGGCTCGGCCTGCCTGAACTGATCACCATCATCAGCAAAAGCGGGGACAGGCAGTTGGAAAGGCTATGCCGGGATTACCTGCCCATCTGTTTTGGCCGGCGACACGGTGATCCCAGCCGTCCGTGGAATCATTTCGAAATCAGGCTCAAGGATGAAAACAGTGGCCCCTTGCTGTCCTACGAAGGTAACTGGCGTGACATATTCCAGAATTGGGAGGCCCTGCTGTTCAGCTACCCGGAACTGGCAGAGAGCGTCATCGCGAAGTTTGTCAGTGCATCAACCGTGGACGGCTACAATCCGTACTGCATCAGCAAGCAGGGCATCGACTGGACGGTGCAGGATCCGGATGATCCATGGAGTTACATTGGCTACTGGGGCGACCACCAGATAATTTACCTGCTGAAACTGCTGGAGCTTTCGGCCAGGTTCCATCCGCAACGCCTGTCAGCTTTGCTGGCAAGGCCGCTTTTCAGCTACGCCAATGTGCCCTACCGAATAAACTCCTTCGAGGAAATGCTCGCCAGCCCAAGAGACACCATCACGTACGATCACCAGGCAGCCGAACTGATTGCCCGCAGGATTGAGCGAATGGGATATGACGGCAAGTTGGTGCTGGATGCCGAGGACGAGGTGTACCAGGTCAACCTGCTGGAAAAACTGCTGGTACCGCTGTTAAGCAAGCTCTGCAATCTGGTGATAGATGGCGGCATCTGGATGAACACCCAGCGTCCCGAATGGAACGATGCAAACAATGCGCTGGTTGGTTATGGCCTGTCCATGGTGACGCTATGCTACCTGCGCCGCTACGTGTGCTTCATGCAGAATTTATTGCATGACGAAACCGGCCAGTTCGAAATTTCAAAAGAAGTTGACCAATGGCTGTCAGGCACAACAACAGCGCTCGGAAGCATTTGCCAGCAGCTTGACTCTGTCCCCGTGACGCCGGCATTTCGATTGCAGGCGCTCAGGTCACTGGGTGAGGTAGCGAACCGTTATCAGCAGGCTGTCTATCAGGACCTGCCATTTGCCGGAAAGACAAAGCAATCATTTGATCACGTCCGCGAATTGCTCGGGCATGCACTGGTAGCCATCGATCACTGCATCGCAACGAACCGACGGGATGACGGCCTCTATCAGGCATACAACCTGATTGAAAGCCAGCCTGGCGGAATGAACGTGAGTAAGCTGTACCTCATGCTGGAAGGCCAGGTTGCTGCCCTGAGTTCCGGGGCGATATCGGGGACATCGGCAGCGGATATGCTCGAACAGATTTTCACAAGCGAGCTTTATCGCCCGGATCAGAAGTCGTTTATGCTCTACCCCGATCGCGATTTACCTGGGTTCCTGGAGAAAAATCGCCCCTCGGCAACCGATGTCGAAGCGATTCCCTTATTGGCCCGCATGATAACCGCTGATGACTGGCGTATTGTCGAACGCGACCCAGAAGGAAACTATCGATTCAACGCTGAAATTTGCACCGCAGCAGAACTGCAAGCCCGCCTGGACGACCTGGCAAAGGAATACCCCGACGACTTCGGTGGTGCGCAAGAAAGCCTGCTTGCGCTCTACGAGAAAGTTTTCAATCACCGCAAATTCACGGGTCGTTCCGGCAGCATGTTCGGGTTTGAGGGCCTGGGCTGCATTTATTGGCACATGACTTCCAAGCTGCTGCTGGCAACCCAGGAGAGTTTCTTCCGGGCCATCCAGGAAGGTGAAGCAACGGAGACTTATGAACGCCTTGGACGACTTTACTATCGCATTCGTGCAGGGCTCGGATTCAACAAGACACCGGGGGAGTACGGTGCGTTCCCGACAGACCCCTACTCCCACACTCCCAGGCATTCCGGTGCCCGGCAACCTGGCATGACCGGCCAGGTGAAAGAAGAAGTCCTGAGCCGATTCGGCGAACTGGGTATCCATGTCGAAAATGGAACCGTGCGCTTCGACCCGAGGTTGCTTCGAGAGCAGGAGTTTCTGAGCCAGCCAGGTAAATTCCACTATCTTGACATAAGCGGCAATTGGCGGAACCTGGCTCTCCCGAATCAATCACTGGCCTTTACCTGGTGCCAGGTGCCGATCGTGTATGTGCTGGAAGGAAAAGAAAATCCCGAAATTAGTGTCTCCCTGCGCGACAATACGCAACAGACCATCCCTGGCAGTATCCTGCCACCAAAGCTGAGCAGTAAAATATTCCGGCGCAGCGGGCAGATCAGCAGTATTACTGTACCGATTTCACGCAAGCTACTGCTGAACCTGCAAACCGAGAGAGAAGCCTGAGTGTCCGGTCATTATCATCGGCCGCTTGCGCTGTTGGGAACTGAACTCGCGAGTCTGTCTCTCGAGGAACTGAAGACGCAGGTACTTGCAACGCTCAGTAACCGGATTCATGGTCTTTGTTTCAGCGCCTACACCGAAGGACAGGGTCCCGGAACACGCCTGACAGAAAGGCAGATCCGTAATCGCCTCGAGATTATTCAGCCACATACCCGCTGGATACGTTCGTTTTCCTGCCAGGACGGTCACGAGCTGGTCCCGCGAATTGCTGCCAGTATGGGTCTTAAAACCATGGTCGGTGCCTGGCTGGATGACGACCTTGCTCGCAACGAAGCGGAACTTGGCGGTGCGATCGAGATTGCCCGGGCTGGTCACGCCGACATCCTGGCTATCGGTAACGAAGTGCTGCTGCGCGAGGAACTTGATGAGGACCGCCTCATCGACTACCTGCAGCGGGCAAAAGCAGGAGCGCCCGGTGTTCCGGTTGGATACGTCGATGCCTACTTCAAGTTCGTCGATCACCCCAGAGTGACGGAAGCCTGTGATGTGATTCTCGCCAATTGCTACCCGTTCTGGGAAGGTTGCCCAGCCGAGCATGCTTTGCTGTACATGAAAGAAATGTATGGCCGGGCACTCAAGGTCGCAAATGGCAGGAAGGTGATTGTCAGTGAAACAGGGTGGCCAAACCTCGGCGCTGCCACCCTGGGAGCTGTGCCGTCCCTGGAAAGCGCACTCAGGTATTTTCTGGGTACTTTTCAATGGGCCCTGGAAGAAGGCATCGAAACATTCTATTTCGCTGCCTTTGATGAGGCCTGGAAAGTCGACAAGGAGGGAGACGTGGGTGCATTCTGGGGACTGTGGGACAAGCATGGCAAAGCCAAGTTCGCTTGAATGTTTTACACTGCGGCTCTATCGACATTAGATTCGTAACCACGCCCATCAGTCTCGTCTTAAAGCCAAGAAGAATTACTCATGCCCAAGTCCACAATCAATCATGTTGCAAAACTGGCCGGAGTTTCAATCAAAACGGTATCCAGGGTCGTCAACAATGAACCGAATGTACATCCCACGACCCGGACCAAGGTTGAACAAGCCATTGCGCAACTCCATTACGTGCCCAACCAGTCCGCAAGAAACCTGGCAAGCCATCGGGCACACCTGATCGGCCTGGTATACGAGGACCCCAGTATTCACCAACTTCCCTCCGCCGGGTATATCCTGAGATTGCAGGAAGGCACCTTGCGAGCCTGCAGGTCCGCCAATTACGAGCTACTGATTCATCCGTGCAACTATCACAATCCTTCGGTTGGTGACGAACTCAAGGCTGTCATTCAACAGATTCGACCTGCGGGGCTGGTGATCGCTGCCCCACTCTCAAACATTTCAAAAGTTGTTCGCGCCATTTCAACTTCCGGTACACCTTTCGTCCGCTTGTCACCTGGCATAAAAAGCAGCAAGGATTTTTTCCTGGCGACCAATGATCGCGAGGTCAGCGCTGAAATGACGCAATACCTGGCCTCGCTGGGTCATCGACGGATCGCATTTTTCACCGGCCATCCGGACCATCGGGCCGTAGCATTGCGTTTCGACGGGTACCGGGACGGCCTCAAGCTCAGTGGTATCAGGTTCAAACCCGAACTGGTGCTGGACGGTGACAACTCGTTTCTCTCGGGGGAAGAAAACGCTTACCGGATTCTTAGGCAAAAAAATCCGCCGACAGCCATCTTTGCGGCCAACGACGACATGGCAGCGGGTGTAATCCGTGCCGCCGACCGAATGGGAATCAAGGTTCCTGACCAGTTGTCAGTTGCCGGTTGTGACGACAGTGCGCTTGCACAACAGGTATATCCTGCGCTGTCGACCATACGCCAGCCGATTTCCAAGATGGCGGAACAGGCTGCCATGAAACTGATTGAAAAATCACGAAATGGCCATGAACCGGAAAACGAAGGTATCAGGATCATTCCGTCCGCCCTGAAAATTCGCGACTCCACCGGCCCGGTACCCGCCTGACTTCAGTTGACGCGGAACAAACAACTACCAGGCTCGAATTTATACGCCTATCGGGAGTCGCGTAATTCCGACAACACCTGCTTCGGTAAGCGGTCCGCCGTGAACAGGCCAAAGTGTTTTTCGGCGGTGAGAGGATCATCAGGATTGCCTTTCCAGGCTTCGTCGAAAGCCTCGAAAAAAAATACGGTCACATTGACTATGCTGGCCCAATTTTCGAGTTCTGAGAAATAGCGCAGCTGCCTGACTTCGCTAGCCTCGGCACCGAATTCCGAGGCCGTCGACGCCCAACCCGCCTCGAGTATGGCAATGGATTTTCCCGGCAAAGCTGCGTGGACACCCTGAATATTCTCAATCGAATACGCAAGGGCCTCATCAATGTTTTTATACTCCCATAAAGGATAAGTATGGACACCGAGGAAATCGACCTCGGCAGCCAGCGGGTCTCCATCGTTTATCCACCATCGATAATTGTCAGCAACGGTTACCGGCTGGGATATCTCCTGTTTCACCTGCCTTACATAGGCAATAACCCGTTCCAGCGGGACCATGTGATCAGTCCATTCAACCAAAACCTCGTTACCGACATTCACCGCAACCACGACAGATTCGAACCCCCGCGCCAGGTTGATGCCGCGCTGCAATTCGGCACTGTTGTACTGCGCATTGGCCGCGAGTTCTGTTTCCGGTATCGGTTGTTCCAGCCAGGGACAGCCTTCGTGGTTGCTGAACTCGGCCTTCAGCCATATACCCAACAGCACCTTGATCGGCAGGCCATGGCGCTGAATCAATTCGATCACAGTCCTGGAGTTTTGCCCCGAATCGTAAAGCCGAATCAGCCGGAAGCCATGTGAAACAAGCAATTCGAGATCTTCTATTGTCTGTGCGTCAGTAGGATTGATTGAGCCCTGCCCGCGATCCGGATGCTGGCCGGAGCGAAAGCCGGAATAAGCAACCGCCATGACCTCGTTCGCGATCAGGTCTGGCGGGGACTGTGAAAAACCGGGCAACACCCGGAACGGGATATTGGCATGTGCTGCTTTTCCATGCTGGTCCAGCGCATATGCGTACAGACGATAGAATCCGGGTACTGGCGCGGTCATGCTCACCTCTGCCCCCCCGGACTCTGCCAGTAAGCCATCCAGCGTGGGCACGGCTGTCTCGAAGTCACCGCCGGCCTGCTCTGCCGCGCTTTCAGGGCGAACCTCCCAACGGAAGCGGAGTCCGTCCATATCTTCGTCGCGCAATTCCAGCCTGGCGGTATAACTCAAGCCTGCCTCGAGCTCGACATGTTCCCGCGCCCCTTTGCCGTTCAAGGTCATTGACAAGACGCGCGGCGAACGGTCCTCGGGCCAACTGCCCGTCCAGTTGTAACGCATGACATCAACGGCCTCGGTCGATTCGCCCGACTCGGTAAACAGCCCGAACCAGGTCGGTGTGCGTTCCTGTTTCTGACCCCACAAAAAGGCATAGGAACCAATCAGCTGGCTTTGCAGGGAACCCAGTACTTCCTGATAACCGCGCAAAAACACGTCAGCCTTTTCCGAGCTGGTCAATTCAACCGGCGCCCCCCAGCTCGTTTTCTCAATTTCCCAGTACCCGATTGAACCCCATTCCGTCACCATGAATGGACCAGTGAAACCAGATGCGGTTATTCTCTCGGGTAAGCCAAACAGTGAGCCATAGACCTGGAAACTAATGAAATCGAGCTCCGGCGCCCGCGCCTGGACTTCTGTCAGAACCAGCTCATTAAATCCAGACAAGGCCGTGGTTGCCGGGTGATCGGGATCCAGTTCGTGGATCAGTTCCGCAACGTCGTTGACCGCGTCAAACACCGCTGGATTGGTGTAGCTGTGGTTGAGTTCATTGCCAATGATCCAGAGCAGCAGTGCCGGATGATCGCGATATTTCAGGATCTCTTTCCGCATGGTCTCCAGCTGCGCGGCGACAGCCTCGCTGTCATCGTAGTCAAAGCCATGGCGTTCCGGAACCATGCACAGGCACAAGGCCACGGTAACACCATGAGCGTGAGCTGAGTCCAACAGGTCGCGGGTGTTGTCATCGGTGGTCCAGGTTCGTATCGAGTTACCACCCGTTGCAGTAAATCTTTCGAAGTCATCATGGACCATACCGGCACCCGTGATACGGTATGGCCGGCCGCCGCGCCAGAGCTGGTAACCATTGGACGTATTCTTGATTTCAACCATGACGGGGGTCATTGAATCCTTGGGAACGGGTGAACAAGCGATCATGAGACAGAGTGCACCAGCTGTTAACAAACCACTTTTCATATCATTACCGGACCAGGTCTGTCTCAAGCTCTTCCAGAGAGCGGCCTTTAGTCTCGGGGAGTATGCGCATCATGATCAGCAGGCCGGCCACGGAAAGCATGCCGTAGATCAGGAAGGTTGTCGCATTACCGAAAGTTTGCAGCTCCCAGGGAAAAACCAGCGTAACCAGAAACGCTGTTGCCGAGTTGATGAGACCCACGAATGAAATAGCCGTCCCACGTATCCGGTTAGGGAACAGTTCGGCAAACAGTACCCACATGACCGGACCGATGGAAATAGCGAAACTGGCAACAAAACCCAGGATGGCTGCGAGAATCAGCACTGTATTGACCTCGATTGCCTCACTAACCAGTTCCGATTCATACTGTTTGAAGGCACTGTCCCCGATCACCGCACTGATCGCTGCGCGGAATTCGGTGTCACTCTCGTATCTCTGTTCGGAAACCGCTACCAGCGACTGACGGTCCAGGTCTGCCGGCAGATTCTGAATAGCGGCCTCATCCAGGGTATATGTCGCTGCGCTGAAACCATAAGCCAATGTCAGCATGCAGGCGGCAATACCGGTCATCCCGAAGCCCAACAGCGGGCGTCGGCCGAGCCGGTCGATCAGCATTAACGCCAGGACTGTGAATACCACATTCGTCAACCCCAACAGAGCAGCCTGCATAAAGGCAGCATTCGTGCCGATTCCCGACTGCTCGAAAATCATCGGCGAGTAGAAGAACACCGAATTAATCCCGGTAATCTGCTGCAGAATTCCGACGGCAATACCAATGGTCAGGACCAGTCTCATTGATGGCTGGAGCAGAGCACGGAAAGACGCCCGCCCCAATTTGCGTTCAGCCTCAATGCTTTCCTGCACGGCATGCAAATCGCGCTTCGCCTGCTCCGGGCCGGTGACGCGAACCAGGACTGCCAGTGCTTGGGTATTATCTCCCTGGACAGCCAGCCAGCGCGGACTCTCGGGTACGAAATGCAGGGCGACAAAATAAATGACAGCGGGCAGTGTCTCGACCGCGAGCATCCAGCGCCAGTTCCACTCACCCAGGCGCAAAGCCTCGCTCCAGGCTGCGCCTGACTGGCCCAGGGTAAGAATCAGGTAATTGCTGAAGAATGCCACGGAAATGCCGATGACGATATTGAGCTGATTGAAGGAAACCATGCGTCCGCGCTGCGCGGGTGGGGCCAGTTCGGCTATGTACATTGGCGCCATGATCAATGCTGCGCCGACACCCAGGCCGCCGACCATGCGTGCGAGGATGAACACCGTGAAGTTCGGTGCAAGGGCAGTGGCAACGGCGGATGCAGCGAACAACACCGCCGCGGCCTTGAGGACGGGGCGACGGCCAAGACGGTCGCTGACCGGGCCGGAAAGCAACATACCGAGGGACGCGGTCAGGGCCAGGGATGATACCGACCAGCCCAATTCGATTTTGGTCAGTGCGAATTCGACTTCAATGAATCCCACGACACCGGAAATCACGGACGCATCGAAGCCCATCAGGAATCCGCCAAGCGCCACGATCAGGACAATTAAGGCTGTTGGATATGAGTTAGCTGGCATGGGCTTGGACCTGGGTCAGGATTGCTCCACAAGCTGAAATTCGGCTCTCAGTTGGGTTTCGGAGCTGCCACCAATCCAGACATGAAATTCACCTGGTTCGGTAAGGCGCGTATTATCACGTCCATAGAATGCCAGGTTTTCTGACTGCAACTCGAATTCAACTGCGATGGTCTGACCCGGCTCGACCCGGATACGCCTGAATCCTTTCAACTCCTTTACCGGCCGGGTGATATTGCCGACCAAGTCGCGCACATAAAGCTGCACCACTTCATCGACAGCGACCTCGCCATGGTTGGTCAAGTCAGCGCTAACAGTCAGAATTCCGCCCACCTGCAACTCCTGCGAACTGATCCGGATGTTCTGGTAACTCAGTGGCGCGTAGGACAACCCATGACCGAATGCGAACAAGGGCGTGTAGTCCACGTCCATGTGGAACGAAGTCATACCCAGAGACGTTTGCGGGGCCCGCACCTCAATGTCATCAATGTGCACAACGGTGTCCCGGCTGGGCGGTTTGCCGGTATTTTTCTGGCTGTAGTAGATGGGTACCTGGCCAACCACGCGCGGAAATGTCACTGGCAACTTACCGGAAGGGGAGCGGATGCCAAACAGCAAATCGGCGATGGCCGGGCCACCCATGGTACCTGGATGCCAGGCGTACAGGATGGCGTCAACCTCATCCAC
The DNA here is from genome assembly GCA_037968555.1 of Lysobacterales bacterium. GTDB lineage: Bacteria > Pseudomonadota > Gammaproteobacteria > Xanthomonadales > SZUA-36 > JAWXBM01. The sequence continues at coordinate 16,057 of JBBKVS010000162.1, forward strand.
GATGTTGGTCAGTGTGAGCGGCCGGCCAGCCAGGATAACAGCAACCACCGGTCGCCCGGCTTGCCGAATGCGGCTTACCAGTTCAGCCTGTGCTCCGGGCAGGTTGATGTCCGCCCGGCAGTGCGCTTCGCCCGAGAGTATGGACTCCTCGCCGAGGAACAGCAGCACGACGTCCGCATCCACGGCTACCTCGAATGCCTGGTCAAAACCTTGATTGCTCCGGTCCCGGCTGCTTGCCAGCGCCTCGACAAAACTCACCTCCACCGCATCGCCTGCCAATTGGCGAATTCCCTCCAGGCAGGTGACGGAAAGATCCGGGTCACCGTCGAAAACCCAGGTGCCGAGTTGTTCGTAGGGCGCGTTCGCCAGCGGTCCGATGACCGCGACAGAGCGCAAGCGGCTGACAGAAAGGGGCAGTACGCTGCCCTCGTTCTTGAGCAACACGACACTCTGCACGGCAGCTTCCCTTGCAATGTTCAATGCCAACCCGCTATCGCAAGCCTCGGTACTTTCCGCTGTAACATACGGACTTTCAAATAATCCCAACCAGAACTTAACACGCAGAATATTTGTGACTGCGCCATCAATGACATCCATGGTCAGCCGCCCTTCCTCAACCAGTGCTGTGATGTGGTTGTTGTAGGTGTTGCCCGCCATCTCCAAGTCCACGCCGGCCACAATCGCCTGGAGTGCCGAGTCCTTGTCGTTTACAGTTAATCCGTGATCAACCAGTTGGTGGACTGAATCCCAGTCACTGACCACAAGTCCGTCAAAACCCCATTCTTCACGCAAAATCTGCCGCAGGAGAAAAGCATTAGCGCTTGCCGGCACACCATTCAGATCACTGAACGAGGTCATCAGGGTCGCCGCTCCGGCATCGACTGCTGCCTTGAAGGGGGGCAGGTAAACGTTGCGTAATTCGCTTTCCGGAATATTGGTGGTGGCATAGTCACGGCCGCTCTCAACTGCACCGTAGCCGGCAAAATGCTTGGCTGTACAGGCAATATTGCCACTGCTCGCCGGATCGTTACCCTGGAATCCCTGCACCATGGCTACAGCGAGAACGCTGGCCAGGTAGGGATCTTCGCCCAGGCATTCCGCAATGCGGCCCCAACGCGGATCGCGGGTAATGTCCACCATTGGAGCAAAAGTCCAGTTCACACCCTGCGAACTGGCTTCAAGGGCGGCAACGCGGGCGCCCTGCTGAATGATCTCCGGGTTCCAGCTGGCAGCCTGTCCGAGCGGGATAGGCATGACCGTGCGAAAGCCGTGGATCACATCGCGGCCCACCAGCAGCGGAATTCCCAGGCGGCTTTCTTCGACTGCGATACGCTGCAGTTCGTTGACCTCTTCACGATTAACGTTGTTGATGATAGATCCCAGTCCACCCACCCTGAGGCGGTCGCCCAGTTGCTCGGGCGCTGAGCCCAGGTTTCCGTCGACCTGGCACATCTGGCCTATTTTTTCCTGCAAAGTCATGCGCAGCAACAGTTCGGCAACTCTTGCACTCAGGGCTCCGTGCGAAAGTGACGTCTTCTTATTCTGATGGTTGATAAGGATCCCCTTAAACCGAGTGCGGGGTGGAAAAAACCCTGCGAAATGGCTGCCAGTCCTGTAGTGAGCGGCTCATGAATTTGTTCCAGCGAAAAGCTGCACGGACCCTTTTGTAACAACATTTGACAGCGCTGTCAATATAATGGACGATGCGCTTTCATGGAACACTACCAAACAGCTCCCAAGGATAGAATTCCTTTTTCGCAAAAAGTCATTTATGGCTTGGGAGCTTTTGTTAACAACACGCTGGCCGGTGCCATTGGCGGCATGGTCATCGTTCTCAACCTTGGTCTGGGCATGAACCCGGCCCTGGTGGGCCTGCTGAGCGCCTTACCCAGACTGACTGATGCATTCACCGATCCCCTGATGGGTTATATCTCGGACAATACCCGGTCTCGCTGGGGACGACGTCGTCCCTACATATTCGCCGGAGCAATTCTGGTCGGTTTAATCTACGCAATGCTGTGGCAACTGCCCGCGGACAAAAGCGAGTCATTCTACTTCTGGTATTTCCTCAGCGGTTCACTGGTGTTCTATCTCGCCTACACGATTTTCGCAACGCCGTGGGTGGCACTGGGTTATGAGCTGACCCCGGATTACCATGAGCGGACGCGGCTGATGGGTGTCCAGAACTTTGTCGGTCAGCTGGCCTACGTGGTTGCACCCTGGTTCCTGCTGATCATGCAGAGCGAACGCTGGTTTGACAACATGGTAGATGGTGCTGCCGGCCTGGCAATAGTAATCGGCCTGGTGGTCATGGTCATAGGGGTGCTGCCGGCAATTTTCCTGCGTGAGCGGTTTGCTGACAATCTGACCGAGGAACAAGTACGCAAACACACCTTCTTTGACAGTGTGAGAGATTTCATTGAAGGGTTCAAAATCACCATAAAATTCAAACCTTTCCTTCTGCTGTGCACAGCGACCTTTCTCGTCTTCAACGGTTTCATGATGGTCGCTTCCTTCCAGTTTTATGTCATTATTTATTACGTTTTCAGTGGTGATATGGTTGCGGGTGCCGAGTATGCAGGTTACGCCGGAACCCTCGGAGCCATCTGCACTTTTTGCGTAATCATATTCATCACCTGGCTGGGTACCCACATCGGGAAACGCCGTGCTTTCTTCGTTGCCATTGGCATGTCAATGATCGGCTATGCGCTCAAATGGATTTGCTACAACCCGGAAATTCCATTGTTGCTGCTGGTTCCGGCACCCTTTTTAGCCTTCGGGCTGGGTGGCTTGTTCACCATCATGCCGTCCATGATCGCTGACGTGATTGACGAAGACGAGTTGCAAACGCATGAGCGACGCGAAGGCATGTACGGTTCCATATTCTGGTGGGTCGTCAAGCTGGGGATGGCTGCGGCATTGGCCGCGGGTGGTTTCCTCCTGAATGCAACTGGCTTCCAGGTCGAACTCCAGGGACACCAGGCGGAAAGTTCGATCTTCCTGATGCGTCTTTTCGATGCGTTTCTACCGTTTATCGCTTCCGCTATTGCCATTTGGGCCATCGCGAAGTTCCCCATCACCGAAGAGCGAGCGCACGCAGTCCGGCTGGAGCTCGAGCGCCGCAGGGGTGCTCCAGAAATAGCCCACGCCTAATCGATCAGGAATTTATCCATGGCACAATTCATTCCAGTCAGTGATTTCTACCTGGTGATCTTTGGCGGCACCGGCGATCTTGCGATGCGCAAGTTACTGCCCGCAATGTATCACCGGGTCCGTGATGGGCAAATCACACCAGACAGTCGCATCATTGCCGTCGCGCGCGGCGACATGAGCCGCGACCAGTACCTGGAAATGGTGCAGGAAGCGCTACACACCTACCTCAAGGGCGACGATTTTGATGCCGGGGTATGGCATGACTTTCGTTCCCGGCTTGAGTATGTACATCTCGATGCTGTGGATCACGCAACCTGGCAGCCCTTGTGTGATCAGTTGGCTGAAAACCTGGAGCGAACCCGCGTCATTTACCTGGCGACATCACCCCGCCTGTTCGGACCCATTGCTAGCGGTTTCCGCACCAATGGATTGATCACGGACAGCACCCGTATCGTGTTGGAAAAACCGGTTGGCCACGACCTCGAATCGGCCCGGGCGGTGAATAATGAGGTTGGCAGTTGCTTCGCTGAAAAACAGATCTTCCGCATCGACCATTACCTGGGTAAGGAAACGGTGCAAAACCTGCTGGCACTGCGTTTTGGCAACAGCCTTTTTGAACCGTTGTGGCGACGCGGTATTGTCGATCACGTGCAAATCACCGTAGCCGAAGATCTTGGCGTCGGTGAGCGGGTTGAGTTCTACAATCAAACCGGCGCCATGCGGGACATGGTGCAGAACCACCTGTTGCAACTGGTTTGCCTGGTCGCCATGGAAGCGCCAGGCAGCCTCGATGACGATGCCATACGAGATGAAAAGCTCAAGGTGCTGTCCGCGCTCAAGCCGATCAATCCGGAACAGATCAAGTCACACACCGTCCGGGGCCAATATACTTCGGGCGCAATCAATGGCAACACCGTGCCTGGCTACCTGGAGGAACTGAATGATCCGCAAAGCCAGACTGAGACTTTTGTGGCACTCAAACTCGAAATCGAAAACTGGCGCTGGTCCAGCGTTCCGTTCTACCTGCGCACTGGCAAGCGTCTGAAGACCAAGCATTCAGAAATTGTCATCGCTTTTCATGACGTGCCGCATTCCATTTTTCCGGAGGCAACCAATGATATCGTGCCGAATCGCCTGACGATTCGACTGCAGCCCGACGAGGGGGTAAAACTGACTGTAATGGCGAAGAAACCCGGGCCGGGCGGTTTTGATTTGCTCCCTGTTTCGCTGGACCTCAGCTTCCAGGAAACCTTTGGTATTCGATACCCGGATGCCTATGAAAGACTGTTAATGGAAGTATTGCGCGGCAATCCGGCATTGTTCATGCGCCGCGACGAGGTTGAGACTGCCTGGCGCTGGATCGACCAGATCATAGCTGGCTGGGAAGAGCGCAAGGCCTCGGTCGAAAAATATGTTGCCGGCACCTGGGGGCCGTCAGCGGCGTCCCTGCTGCTGGACCGGGACGGTCGCCACTGGTATCCGGAAACCTGAGCATGCTCACAGAATCAGTTTTCAAAAACCCTGCCAGCGCATCGCAGGCCGTGGCGGCACACATCGCAACTGCCATCGAAAAGCGCCTGGCTACGGCAGCGAACGCTGCACTGGTCGTCAGCGGGGGATCCACGCCGCTGGCCTGCTACCAGCAATTGGCCGATACCGCATTGCCCTGGGACCGGGTACATGTACTGCCCAGCGACGAGCGTTGTGTTCCTCTCGGGCATGCAGCCAGCAACGAAACGATGATTCGGCAGTCTCTGCTACAAAACCGGGCCTCGGGCGCATCCTTCGTATCGATGTATGACGGGCAAGCTGCCCCCAGCGATGCCTGCGAAAGCCTGCGTCAAAAGCTCGAAACCTTGCCACTGCCTTTCGCTGCCGTATTGCTTGGCATGGGCACAGACGGACATTTCGCTTCCTTGTTCCCCGACCGGGCTTCGCCGCAGGAAGGCCTGGACCCGGACGGCAAAGAATGGTGTTTGTTGGTTGAAACAGCGGCTTCGCCACATGCGCGGATTTCGCTAAGCTTGTCAACATTGCTGCGCAGCGAGGAAATTCTTCTGCTGTTTTTTGGTGAAGCCAAGCGGCAGGTCTTTGCAACAGCCAGACAAGGCGACAGGCGCTATCCTGTAAGCCAGCTTTTGTGCCAGCAGCGGATTCCGGTGCGCGTATTCTGGGCACCGTTACCTGATGAGGAATAACACCACAATGAATCCTGAACTTGAGCGTGTCACAGCGAGAATCCTTGGCCGCAGCGCGGAGTCCCGCAAAGCCTACCTTGACCGTGTGCACCTGAATGCAGCCCGCGGGCCTTCACGGGCGTCGCTGTCCTGCAGCAACCTGGCCCACGGCATGGCAGCCAGCAGCGCCGATGGCAAGAAGGCGCTGACCGGTACCTCAGTGCCCAATATCGCCATAGTCTCTGCTTACAATGACATGCTGAGTGCTCACCAGCCGCTTCAGACCTTTCCTGCGCTCATCAAGCAAGCGGCGGAAAAACAGGGGGCAGTGGCGCAGTTTGCCGGCGGCGTACCGGCCATGTGCGATGGCGTCACCCAAGGTCAGGATGGCATGGATTTATCACTGTTCAGCCGTGACGTCATTGCCTTGTCAACCGCGGTCGCGCTGTCCCATAACATGTTCGATGCCGCGCTGTGCCTGGGTGTCTGCGACAAGATCGTTCCGGGATTGTTGATTGGGGCACTTTCCTTTGGTCATCTGCCAGTGGTGTTCGTACCGGCGGGACCGATGGTTTCCGGCCTGTCCAACAAGGAAAAAGCCAGGGTGCGTGAGGAATATGCCGCTGGCCGCATTGACCGGAATGAACTGCTGGCTGCCGAATCGGCCTCCTATCATTCTCCGGGTACCTGCACGTTCTACGGCACTGCAAACAGCAACCAGATGCTGATGGAGTTCATGGGCTTGCAGTTGCCGGGCGGTTCATTTGTCAATCCGAACACGCCATTGCGTGACCTGCTGACTGCTGAAGCGGTGCGACAGGTGCTTCAAATCACCCGGCAGGGAAACAGGTACGCACCCATTGGAGAAATCATTAGCGAACGGACCATTGTCAACGGAATCGTTGGACTGCTGGCTACCGGCGGATCAACTAATCACACGATTCACCTGGTGGCTGTGGCAGCCGCTGCCGGTATCCGGATCGATTGGAGCGACTTTGCGGACCTGTCCCAGGTTGTTCCCTTGCTCGCTCGCGTTTATCCAAACGGCTCGGCAGACGTCAATCACTTCCATGCTGCCGGCGGGCTCGGATTTGTAATGCAGGAACTGATTGCTGCAGGACTGTTACACACCGATGTCAAGACAATCCTCGGTGAGGGCCTAGAAAATTTCTGCGTGGAACCGTTTGCTGATGAGCAGCGCATTGCCTGGAAACCGGCCTCGTCCGCTTCCCTGGACCACGACATTCTGCGTTCCTGCGCCGAGCCCTTTGATGCGGAAGGCGGCCTACGGCTTGTCGAGGGTAACCTGGGCCGGGCGATTACCAAGGTTTCAGCAGTGGCTCCTGAACATTGCCGCATTGAAGCCGAGGCGGTCGTATTCGAAAACATGGATGAATTCGTCGAGGCATTCAAAGCCGGAAACCTCGACCACGACCTGGTGGCTGTTTTGCCTTACCAGGGGCCGCGTTCCAACGGCATGCCGGAACTGCACAAACTCACACCTTTCCTCAGCGTGCTACAGAACCGCGGGTACAGCGTTGCATTGCTGACTGATGGCCGAATGTCCGGCGCCTTTGGCAAAGTGCTGGCGGCCATTCAAGTCACGCCTGAAGCCGTGGGCGGCGGCTTGATCGGCCGCATTCGCAACGGCGACATGATTCATATTGATGCAGAGGGGGGCATACTGCAGGCGACGCCCAAGGAAGGCCACCTCGAAGATCGCCCGCCGTCCGATCCGGACCTGTCGGCCAGCCACTTTGGAATGGGTCGCGAGTTGTTCGCGGCCTTCCGCAAACAGGTGGGTGGCGCTGAGGCAGGTGCCAGTATCTTTTGAAGCGGAAGCTCTTGAACCCGGTTCTCCAATCCCTGTGCAGCATCCTGCCCGGAGAGGCACGTTGACTCAAGAGTGCCTGTTGGTGGGTGACATCGGCGGCACCAATGCACGCTTCGCACTGGCCTGCCCTGAGGCAGGAGGCTTCGTAGATGAGAAGACCTTCAAGTGTCGCGATTATGCCCGCCCGGAGCTGGCGATACGGGCATACCTGGATGCAAGGCGTGCACCCCAGCCAAAGGTGATTTGCATTGCTGCCGCCGGCCCGGTTATCGAAGGAAAAGTCCTTCTCACCAACAACAGCTGGAGTCTCGAAACGGAAAAGCTGGCAGGCGCTTTCCCCGGATCACGGATAAGGTTAATCAATGATTTCGAGGCAATTGCTTACTCGCTGCCACATCTGCGGGAAACGGATAGCCTTCCTGTAGGACCCGTCACGGCACCGGACCTCGGTGACTCGGACTACAACCTGGCCGTGCTCGGACCCGGCACCGGGCTTGGAGCCGCTGGGCTTTGCCGCAGGAACGGTCAAATTTTTCCTGTCATTGGCGAAGGGGGACACGTCGGGTTCGCGCCGGAGACGCAACTGCAAACCGGAATCCTGGGCGAGCTTCGCAAGAAGTTTGAACGCGTGTGTGATGAACGGCTGGTTTCGGGACCGGGCGTGACCAACATCTACCAGGCGTTAGTTGCTCTGCGCGGCGAGACAGCTGCGGAACTGGGTGCCGCCGAAATTTTCTCAATGGCGTCAAATCGTACTGACGACTTGTGCATTACGGCTGTCGACATTTTTTTTGAGGTGCTCGGGCAGGTTGCAGGGAATCTTGCACTGAGCCTGGGCGCCTACCAGGGTGTTTTCCTTGCCGGTGGCATTGTTGCGCGGTACCCGGAACTGATTAAGAAAAGTCGTTTTCGCGCCGGGTTCGAAGCCAAGGGCCGTCATCGCAGGCTGATGGAACAGATTTCGACACGAGCGATTCTGCACCCACATCCCGGACTGCTAGGGGCCAGTTATTGCGCCGCCGAGATGGTGCTAACGACTTAGACCTCCAAATATGGATGGACTCGGTGCTGCGCATATACGCCACGCCAACCAAAGCACTGACACCATAGCGGACGCTTTGAGACTAAAAAATCGCTGGTCGCTGGAAAATTGATTTGCTGAGTTCCTGACACTGCTGTTTTAAACTGTCTGTGCTCGAACAATTCCCACCCCAAAGGAGAATCAACCATGAACGTTGCTCTTTTGTCTCTCTGGTTACCCATACTGCTTTCAGCCATTGCCGTATTTATTGCCAGCAGCCTGGTCTGGATGGTGTTGCAATACCACAATTCGGACTGGAAAAAATTGCCCAATGAAGATGCGGTCAGAGCCGCGCTGAAAGGCCTGGCGCCTGGTGGTTACTCGGTACCGCATTGTGCCGACAATAAGGAACGCGCCGACCCAGCCTGGCAGGCCAAATACGCTGAAGGCCCGGTTGCCCTGTTCACGGTCAGCCCGCACGGTTCCACCAACATGGGCAAACAGCTGGGGCAATGGTTCGTCTATTGCCTGATCATTTCGACATTGGTGGCCTATGTGGCTGGAACCACACTGAGTGCTGGCATGCCGGCTATGAAGGTATTCCAGGTTACCGCCACAGTAGCCGTTCTGGCTTATGCGGGTTCTGCAGCCGCAGGTTCAATCTGGTTTGGTCAAGCCTGGAGTCGCACGGCTAAAGACATACTCGACGGCATCATTTACGGCCACATCACGGCGGGAATCTTCAGCTTCCTTTGGCCCTGAGGGTTTCAAAGAAAACCGGAGTCAGAGAACCATTAATGTAATAGTTCTCTGACCCCATTTATTTTTTGAGCAAGTCCTGCAACAGATCAACCACCCGCTCGCTGACTTCATCACGGGTGGCGCGAAACTGATCCATGATTTCTGTTTCAGTACCTTTAGCCTTGGCCGGGTCAGACAAGGGCCAGTGCCGTTTCTGCTTGCCCGCTGGCAGCACGGGGCAGTGTTCGTCAGCATGGCCGCATACCGTCACCAGCACATCTGCCTGCTGCAGCATTTCAGCAGTGAGCACGGTGGATTCCTGTGAAGAAATGTCAATACCCGCTTCCGCCATCACGGCGATGGCGCGGGGGTTCTTGCCATGCGCCTCCAGACCAGCAGATTGCACGGTGATTCGTGCACCGGCCAGATGCCTGGCCCAGCCTTCGGCCATCTGTGAGCGACAGGAATTACCGGTGCAGAGGAATAATATGTTCATGTTCACAATGTGTTTTTCAATGCTGGCTTTGACAGCCTGTGAGTTTGCCCATGGTGTGTGACTATTGTATGACAGTTGGAGATGCAGACCAGCTACCTGCTGTGTCGATACACGATCATTAAGTTTCTTAGCCCAATCATTAATTTGCACGACAATTGAAATAATGGTTGACATGAAAAAAACCCTGTGGTCGAATCGAGTCATGCGCTCTCAACACAACCATGTACCTGAAGTTCAACGCCGCAAAGGTGTGGCCATGGTTGCGCAATTAAAACCAGCCCAAGCAGATCGTCTGTCTTATGGCCTGATTGTTCTGGGTTCGCTACTTGCTCTGCTCCTTATTATTGGAAGAGGTGCGGGCTCAGGCTAGGCGATAACAAGATCAACCTGAAGAACCCGCACCCAGAAAGTGCGGGTTTTTTTTTAGCAGTGCCGAAAGTTTTTGAAAACAGTACTGAACCACGGATAAAAGACGGAAAGATGAAAAGCGACCAGATCAAGAAAGGACCCAACCACGCCCCCGCCCGAGCCATGCTGCGCGCTACTGGCATGGGTGACAAAGAACTGTCCCAGCCCATAATTGCCGTGGTCAACACCTGGTCAGACGTCACACCCTGCAATATGCATCTGCGTGAATTGGCGGAACACGTCAAAGCCGGAATCCGCGAAGCGGGAGGCACGCCTGTCGAGTTCGGCAGCATCGTGGTCACCGACGGCATTGCCATGGGCTCGGAAGGCATGAAGTGTTCGCTGATGTCACGCGAGCTGGTGGCCGATTCGATTGAGCTGGTCACGCGTGGTCATTGCCTGGACGGTGTGGTTGCGCTGGTCGGTTGCGACAAGACCTTGCCCGGCGGAGCCATGGCGGTAGCCCGGCTGGATGTACCCGGCATGGTCATATACGGCGGCTCCATCATGCCCGGCAAACACAAGGGCATACCGATCACCATCCAGGACGTATTCGAAGCCGTCGGCGCTCACGCTGCTGGCAAGATCGATGCGGACGAACTGCGAGAAATTGAATCCGAAGCCTGCCCCGGCGCTGGCGCCTGTGGCGGCCAATTCACCGCCAATACCATGGCCATGGCTCTGACCACGCTGGGCCTGTCGCCCATGGGGGTGAATGATATTCCTGCCATACACCCCGACAAAGCTGAAGCGGTGCGGCAATGCGGCAAACGTATGGTAGAAATGATCAAGGAAGGCCAGAACACCCGCAAGTTAGTCAGTCGTGAGTCCTTGCGCAATGCGGCTACTGTGGTGACTGCAACCGCCGGTTCCACCAATGCGGTATTGCATTTGCTGGCCATTGCCCGCGAAGCCGGGGTGGCATTTGATATCGATGAGTTTGATGAGATTTCCCGCAAGACTCCGATTATTGGTGACCTGAAGCCCGCCGGCCGCTTTATGGCCCCCGACCTGTTTACCGCTGGGGGCACTCCGCTGGTGATTGAGCGCTTGCGCAAAGCCGGCCTGCTAACTGACACCCCAACGGTCAGCGGCAAGAGCTTGTTTGAAGAATGCGCCAATGCAGTGGAAACACCTGGCCAGGAAGTAGTCACAGCATTTGATCAGCCCATCAAGCCGCGCGGCGGCTTCGGTATACTCTATGGCAACATCGCACCGGAAGGCTGTGTGGCCAAGCTGGCCGGTCATGGCAATTTCAGTTTCAGCGGTCCGGCTCGCGTATTTGAAGATGAACAATCCACTTTTGCGGCCGTGCAGGCACGGCAGATCAAGTC